>NZ_JAUSZL010000002.1:7016262-7321317 GCF_030817535.1 Streptomyces sp. V3I8
GGCCAGCTCCCAGCCGTCCAGCGGCAGCCCGATCCTGATCGGCTCCTCGCCGGTCAGGAGCGAGGCGCAGGCCACCACGGTGGCCTCGGTGGGCCCGTAGGTGTTCCACACCTCGCGCCCCTCGGTGACCAGGCGCTGCACCAGCTCGGGCGGGCAGGCCTCGCCGCCGAAGATCAGCAGGCGTACCTCGTTGAGTGCTTCCGGCTCCCACAGGGCGGCCAGCGTCGGCACGGTGGAGACGACGCTGATCTCCTGCTCGACCAGCCAGGGCCCCAGGTCCGCGCCGCCGCGCACCTGGGAGCGCGGTACGGGCACCAGACAGGCCCCGTACCGCCAGGCCAGCCACATCTCCTCGCAGGAGGCGTCGAAGGCCACGGACAGACCGGCCATGACCCGGTCGCCGGGCCCGATCGGGTCCTCGGCGAGGAAGAGCCGGGCCTCGGCGTCCACGAAGGCGGCGGCGCTGCGGTGACTGACGGCCACACCCTTGGGCCTGCCCGTCGACCCCGAGGTGAAGATGACCCACGCGTCGTGCTCGGTCCCGGGGCGCGCGGCGGGCGCCGTGCCGCGCCCCCGCACGGTCAGCTCGTGCCCGGCCCCGACGACGGCCCGGACGTCCGCCTCGCCGAAGACCAGCTCGGCCCGCTCGTCGGGGTCCTCGGCGTCCACCGGTACGTAGGCGGCTCCGGCGGCCAGCACGGCGAGGACGGCGACGTACAGCTCGTTGGTGCCCGAGGGCACCCGTACGCCGACCCGGTCCCCGAGTCCCACCCCGGCGTCGCTCAGCCGCCGCCGCAACGCCTCCACCTCGACGGCCAGGTCGCGGTACGTGAGGCTGCGGCGGCCGTCGTCGAGCGCGGGCTCGTCGGGACAGGCCCGCACGGAGGCGTCGAGGATGTCGACGAGGGTGCGCGGTGACGCTGCGGAGGCCGCGGAGAATCGCGCCCGGTCACCGAACTCGGCCCGTACCTCGTCGTCGGACAACTGGAACGCGGGGCCGTGCTGGAGGGCTGCCATCGGGTCCTCACATGTCGTTCCCGGCCGGGCCGGGGGAGCCTGCGGGCCACAGGTACGCCTGGGGATATTCCGGCCGGCTCCGAACAAGCGTGGAATTTTAGTACGACGCTGCCCCCGGCCCCGCGCCTCGGCAACGCGAACGGGTCCGTACGGGCCCTTGGAACGGGCCCCGCACCTCTGTGACGTGGAGGGACGTCACCCTGACGAGACATGCCCCACACATGGCGCAAACGCGCCGACGAACGCCGTCCAGGCGTCGGGGGAGACGGCCAGAGCCTGTCGCCGGGTGTCCTCGGAGTCCCGGACGAGGACGGTTGCGGGACACATGGCGACCTCGATGCAGTTGTCGCCGCCGCCCCCGGTGCCCGTGCCCCGACGGCCCCCGGCACCTCTTCCGACCGGTCGAGCGGCTCGTGCGGCGGAAACCGCTTCCCCTGCTCGATCTCGGCGACGTACGCGGGCGAGTACCGCACCAGCGGTGCGAACTGCTCCTGCGTCGGCCGGGCTTCCTCCCGCGGCGCACCAGTTCACGCAGTGGGGCCGGTGGGGCTAGCCCCACGGCACCGAGACCCACGACACGGCCGTCCTCGTGGTCGTCGAGCTCACCGCGAACGCGGTCCTGCACGGGCCGCGTACCCGGCCGGGACTTCGCCCCGTTCCTGGCTCACGACGAGGGACAGGACGTCATCCGCATCGAGGTGACCGACACCCACCCCGCCCTGCCGACGCGCAGGACCCCGGTCCCGGCAAGACGGTCCGGGCGGAGTGCGCTGTGCGCGCGTGACCGTCCGCGGATATCCGGAAAGCAAAAAAACCCCAGGTGAACTGGGGTTTTTCGCTGGTGTCCGAGGGGGGACTTGAACCCCCACGCCCGATAAAGGGCACTAGCACCTCAAGCTAGCGCGTCTGCCATTCCGCCACCCGGACAAGGTGTCTGTCGCGCGGGGTTCCCCTCGCGGCGACGAAGGAAACATTACCAGGCTTTCCGAAGCCCTCGATCACGGGCCGACCGCCCGGCGCCGGGGCGTGAACGGCGTGTGACGGGCGTGGTCCGGCCTTGGGCGGGGAGGGCCGGAGAGAGAGGATGAGGGGGAAGGACGTGGGGGACCACCAGCAGTGACAGTGGGAGGAAGCGCGTGAGCGAGCAGGACACGACCAGGAGCATCAAGGGTGAGGACGAGGTCGTCGACCTCTGCCGCGAGCTGATCCGGATCGACACGAGCAACTACGGCGACCACTCGGGCCCGGGTGAGCGCAAGGCCGCCGAGTACGTCGCGGAGAAGCTCGCCGAGGTGGGACTCGAACCGCAGATCTTCGAGTCGCACCGGGGCCGTGCCTCCACGGTGGTCAGGATCGAGGGCGAGGACCGCTCGCGGCCCGGACTGCTCATCCACGGCCACACGGACGTCGTACCGGCGAACGCACAGGACTGGACGCACCACCCGTTCTCCGGCGAGATCGCCGACGGCTGCGTGTGGGGCCGGGGCGCGGTCGACATGAAGGACATGGACGCGATGACCCTCGCGGTCGTACGCGACCGGGTGCGCAGCGGCCGCAAGCCCCCGCGGGACCTCGTGCTGGCGTTCCTGGCCGACGAGGAGGCGGGCGGCACGTTCGGCGCCAAGCACCTCGTCGACAAGCACCCCGGCCTCTTCGAAGGGGTGACGGAGGCGATCGGCGAGGTCGGCGGATTCTCCTTCACGGTCAACGAGGATCTGCGGCTGTACCTCGTGGAGACCGCCCAGAAGGGCATGCACTGGATGAAGCTGACCGTGGACGGCACCGCCGGGCACGGTTCGATGATCCACAAGGACAACGCGATCACCGAGCTGTCCGAGGCGGTCGGGCGGCTCGGCCGGCACAAGTTCCCCGTCCGCGTGACGAAGACCCTGCGGCACTTCCTGGACGAGCTCGGCGACGCCCTCGGCACCGAGCTGGACCCGGAGAACATGGACGCGACGCTGGCCAAGCTCGGCGGTATCGCCAAGCTCATCGGCGCCTCGCTCCAGAACACCGCCAACCCGACCCAGCTGGGCGCGGGCTACAAGGTGAACGTCATCCCGGGACAGGCCACCGCGCACATCGACGCCCGCTACCTGCCGGGGTACGAGGAGGAGTTCCTCGCCGACCTGGACCGGATCCTCGGCCCGAACGTGAAGCGCGAGGACGTGCACGCGGACAAGGCGCTGGAGACCACGTTCGACGGGGCCCTGGTGGACGCCATGCAGACCGCGCTGGTCGCCGAGGACCCGATCGCCCGGGCCGTCCCGTACATGCTCTCCGCCGGCACCGACGCCAAGTCCTTCGACGACCTCGGCATCCGCTGCTTCGGCTTCGCCCCGCTGAAGCTGCCGCCGGAGCTGGACTTCGCCGGGATGTTCCACGGCGTCGACGAGCGGGTGCCGGTCGACGCCCTCAAGTTCGGCGTGCGGGTGCTCGACCGCTTCATCGAGGCATCCTGAGTTAAACCGCTGAAACGACACTCCAATAATCGCCAGCACGTACGGAGCCGACTGAGAAGAGTGAATGCGCTCATAAGCTCGTAGCCCTATTACTCCCTCCTCGTTACTGCTGATGTGATCCGCGGCTGGGATCACATTTGCCAACAAGGAGGAATAATGATCAAGAAGATCGTCGCCGCTGTCGCTGCCACGGGTGGTCTCGTTCTCGCCGGTGCGGGTATCGCGGCGGCCGACGCCGGTGCGCAGGGTGCTGCCGTGGGCTCTCCCGGCGTGCTCTCGGGCAACGTCGTCCAGGTTCCCGTCCACGTGCCGGTGAACGTCTGCGGCAACACGGTCTCCGTGATCGGGCTGCTGAACCCCGCCTTCGGCAACACCTGCGTCAACCACTGACGTCGTGCTCACCTCATGAGGGCCTGCATCCCATGAAGGCCTGAATCCATGAGGCTCTGAGTCCGCGGCCCCGGAGTGCGTGCCATGCGCTCCGGGGCCGCCGACATTCCGAATTCGGCGCACGCGCGTACGGCGTGTGCGCACTTCTGAGACGACACGGCTCACGAGGCAGGGAAAAGCTATGCGACAGGTCACCCGCAAAGGTCTGATGACGGTGGCGGCGGCGACCGGTGTCCTCGCGGCCACCGGCGGTTACGCGCACGCCGACTCAGGGGCGCACGGCACCGCTTCGGGCTCCCCGGGCGTACTCTCCGGGAACTCGGTGCAGGCGCCGGTGCACGCGCCGGTCAACGTCTGCGGCAACACCGTGAACGTGGTCGGTGTGCTCAACCCGTCGGTCGGCAACAAGTGCGGCGACAAGGGGGCCGGCGAGGGGAAGGGGTCCGGCCACCACGGGAGCGGCTCGCAGGCCGGGGGACATGCCGGCCGGTCCTCCGGCGTGGGCTCCGGCAACCACGTGGCGATTCCGGTGGACGTGCCGGTCAACGTCTGCGGCAACAGTGTCGATGTCGGCGGCGCCGGCAACACCGCCACCGGCGGCTCCTGCGCGGACACCGGCGGCGGGCACGGGGCGACGCCGCCCGGCCACGGTGGGTCGCACGGCCCCGGGAAACCGGGGCGGCAGGGCGGCTCCGGTCCGTCGGGCGGGCCGGACCGGTCCGGTGAGCAGGGGCGGACGGGCGGAACGGACAGGTCCGGCGGGTCCGGCGGCAGGAACGCGTCCGGCTCGAGCGCCGTCGGCTCGAACGCGTCCGGCTCGAACACGAACGAGGCCGGCACCCACGCCGCCGGCCGGGTCGATGCCTCGGCGCACCTCGCGCAGACCGGCAGCGGTCTGCCGCTCGGCCTCACGCTGCCGGTGAGCGCGGGCGCGCTGCTGGCGGGCGCCGTGCTCTACCGCAAGGCGCGGGCGTCGGTCTGACCCGGCATGTCCGGCAACGGCCCGAACCGTTTCCCGGCATGACAGATGAACCCAGGGACGAGAGATATGTCTCCCTGGCAGGTCGACCGGAGGGGCTCCGCGGGCGCGGGGCCCCTCCGGTTCAGTCGCCCCGGGTCACCACGTGGCCCGCACCTGGCGGATGATCCGCCGCCGCAACCGCACTCTGCGGCTGCCGTCCCGGTGCAGGCTGAGGCGGTCCAACTCCCAGTGTCCGTACTCCGCGTGGTCGGTCAGCAGGCGTGTCGCTTCCTTGCGGGAGATCCCGCGCGGCACATACACGTCGACAAATTCGTATTCCGGCATCGCATCTATTGTGCGTGCGGAGGCCGTGTACGGATAGCGTCTGCACTATGTCTGATGCTGCGCAGCCCACCGCTGCCGAGGTACGCGCCGCCGCCGAGGCGGTCAAGACCGCGCTCGACCGTCACCTGGCGGCGGTCGAGCGCAGGTCGGGTGAGGACGACCCGGCCGTCTACGAGGCGTTCAACGAGCTGGCGGCGGCCGCCGAGGAGTACGACGAGCTCCTCTACGACCGCTATGACGAGGTCACCCCCTTCGAGATCCCCGGCTCCGAGGACGCTCTGCCGCCGTACACCGGTCCCGAGGAGCCGAACGCGCTGAGCGTGCTGATCCGCCGGGACTACTCGGTGGTGGAGCCGCAGCGGCTGCTCGCGCAGGCCCAGCGGGTCGAGGCCGTGGAGGAGCCCGGGATGGTGACGGAGGGCTTCGACGCCGCGTCCGGGACCGTGCACGGTGCGCTCGGTGTCCTCTTCGGTGAGTTCGAGCCCGACGAGATCGCCTCCCGGCACAAGGAGTTCGGTCTGGAGGAGGGCGACTCGACGCTGTGGGTGACCGCCTCGGACGAGCCGGCCGAGCCGGGGGAGTGGCTGGAGGCCCCGTTCGACCAGGCCGACGCCCAGCAGGTGGTGTGCCGCTTCGACGTCAGCGCCGTCTTCGACGACGACGCGGACGACGACATCGAGGACGACATGGACGACGTGGAGGATGCCGTCCTCCCGGAGCTCGCGGTCGCGCTCGACGAGGACGAGGACCTGGACCTGGAAGTACAGGACGCGGACCGCTGACGGTCCCCACGCCCAGGGTGGCGGGCCCGGACCGATGCGGTCCGGGCCCGCCACCGGCGCGTTCGGGGCCCGACCGACGGGCCCCCGCCCCTCCAGGGGCGCGGGGAACCGCGCGCTCGGCCCTCGGCGTGTCGCGGGCGCCGGGCGGCAGCACCCGGCTCGGCCGTCGGCGCCGGCCGAGGCACGGGTCGGCGCACGGCCCGGTGCGCGGGTCGGGTCAGGCCGGTGCCGGTGCCGGGACCTGGGTCCTGAGCAGGGTCGGCAGTCGTGTCGTGCGGGGCCTGGCGGCCACCTCCGCCACCGCGCGCGGCAGGGCCTGGTCCACGCCGTGGACCACCGACAGGTGCTGGGCGGCGCGGCCGAAGGCCGTGTAGACCCAGGGGCGGGACAGGGCCTGTGCGGCGTCGCCCGGAAGCACCACGACCGCGGCGGGCCAGCGGATGCCGACGCACTGGTGGGCGGTGATCGCCCAGCCGTGCCGCACGGTCTGCTCCACCCGCTCCTTCGGCACGACGACGGGCCCGCCCGCGCACTCCAGGTGCAGCCCCGCGGCGTCGGCCTTCACCACCCGGCCGGGGACGGAACGGCCCGGCACGGCGGTGTACACGATCCGGTCGTCCGGGTCGAAGCCGCCGAAACGGCCGGGCCCCGGGTTGAGCCGCTCCTTCAGCGCGGTGTTGAGCACGCGGGTGCCCGCCGCCCCGCCGTGGCCCGGAGTGATCACCTGGGTCTGCCCGGCCGGGATGCCGATCGCCCGCGGCACCGAGTCGGCGACCAGCTGCACGGTGCGGTGGACCGCCTCCCCGGCGTCGCGCACCGGGATGATCACCACTTCCCTGCCCGGCGCCTCGACCTGGTTCAGCTCGCCGATGCCGATCCCCGAGACCAGCTCGCCGACGGGGCCCGGGTCCGGGGTCCGCGAGGCGATCTGCGGGCACACCCGCGCGGCCAGCAGGTCCGCGAAGACCCGTCCCGGCCCCGCCGACCACAGCACACCGGGGTCCCCGCTCAGCACGAGGCGGGCCCCGTCGGGCAGCGACTCGGCCAGCATCGCCGCGCTCTCGACGTCGAGCTGCGGCGCGTCGAGCACGACCAGCAGGTCGGTCCGGAGCATGCCGTCCCGGTCCCGGCCCGGTCCCTCCTCGCCGGAGAGCAGACCGGCGACGGTGACCACGACACCGTCGCCCCGGTCCTCGGCCGCCGGCGACGGATCCGCGCCGGGAGCCGCCTCCCGCGCGCTCGCGAGCGCGTCGGCGAACCGGCGGCGGCCGTCCGGATGGTGGGCGGCGGCGCACACCCGCAGCCCGAGGGACGCGGCGGCCGCGACCAGGGCCACGCACTCGGCGCGGGACGCCTCCCCGCCGGTGTGCAGGACGAGGCCGTGACCCGCGACCGCCCGGACCAGCTCGGCGGCCGAACCCGTCGCGGCCGGCTCCCAGGCCGCGGCGGCGCCGTCCTGCTCGGGCAGGGAGTTCACCACCCGGGCGAGCCCGTCGGCGAGGCTCTCCTCGGCGAGCGCGTACCGCTCCAGGCCGATGAGGACGCGTACCGGACGCACCTCTTCGTCCTCGTCCCCGTCCTCCCCCTCCGCGCCGTCGCCGTCGCCGGCCACGTCCTCGGAGCGCCGGGGGGCCGGTGGCACGCCGGGCTCCTCCAGCGCGTCCTGGAAGGCCAGCGCGTCGCCCTCGGCCAGGGCGCTCTGCACGGCGGCGTCGGGGTCGGGCACCGACCGCTGCGCGAGCGCCGCGTGCAGCGCCGGGGCCTCCAGGGCGGTGTGCCCCGCGATCGCGGCCTGTTCGAGGAGCCACACCGTGACGGCGCGGCCCCGCCGCTCGTCGTCCGGAGCGGCTTCCGCGCCCAGCAGGGCCCGGGCGAACCCGTCGGCCTGCTCGGGCCGCACCCCCGCCACCCGGAGCAGCAGCCAGGGGTCCGCACGCAGTTGCCCGTCCGCTCCCTCACCGAGGGTGGCGGCGGCCTGCGGTGCCAGCGAGTCCGGGGCGCCGCCCCGCACGAGCACGGCACGCACAGCGTCCACGGACTCGGAGGTCATCGACGCCGGGGCACCGGACGGCACGGGCTGCGGCCGCCGCACCGGCTCGGGCGCGGCCCTGCGCGGCGCCGGCTCCGGATCGCCGAAGACACCCGCCGGAGGCTTCTCCCCGCTCTCCACCGCCCGCACGGCCGCGAGCAGATCGGCGGCCTTCCCGCTCAGCGCCGTCCCGGCGAGGACCGGCCCGTCCTTCTCCGCCTTCCGCCGCTCGATGCGCTCCCGCAGCTCCCGCTGCGCCGCCAGCTCGGCCTCGGCCTCCGACAGCTGGGCCGCACCGTCGCCGGCGCCTTCCGAACCGCTCTCGCCCGCGCCGGTGCCGCCCGTGCCGGTGTCCCCCTCGTCCGTCGGGGCGGTGCCGTCGGCCCCGCCGTCCGGCGGGGCCTCCGTGCCCGCGCCGGACCCTTCGGATTCGGGACCGGCGCTCGGCGTCCCCGGCTCGGCTTCCTCCGCGGCGGACGGCTCCGTGCTCACAGCGTGCTCCAGTCGTGATCGGGATAGTGGTGCACGGGCGCCGACACGTCGTCGAGCGCCCGGCAGATCTCGTCAGGAAGACTAAGGGTCTCCACTGACAACGCGGCCGTGAGCTGCAGCGCGTTGCGCGCGCCGATGATGGGGGCGGCCACCCCGGGCCGGTCGCGGACCCAGGCCAGGGCCACCTGCAGCGGCGTCACCGCGAGGCCGTCCGCCGCCGTGGACACCGCCTCCACGACGCGGCCCGCCGCCTCGTCCAGATACGGCGCGACGAACGGCGCCAGCTGCTCCGAGGCGCCCCGTGAGTCCGTGGGCGTCCCGTGCCGGTACTTGCCGGTGAGGACGCCCCGGCCCAGCGGCGAGGAGGGCAGGAGCCCGATGCCCAGGTCCAGGGCGGCGGGCAGCACCTCGCGCTCGACGCCGCGCTGCAGCAGGGAATACTCCATCTGCGTACTGGCCAGTCGCGTGCGTATCCCCGGGGCCGCGAGCTGCCAGGTCGCCGCCTTCGCGAGCTGCCAGCCGCAGAAGTTGGACACCCCGGCATACCGGGCCCGACCGCTGCTGACAGCGATGTCGAGGGCCTGCAGGGTCTCCTCCAGCGGCGCGCCGGGGTCGTAGGCGTGGATCTGCCACAGGTCCACGTAGTCGGTGCCCAGCCGTGCCAGCGAGGCGTCGAGGGCGGACAGCAGGTGGCCCCGGGAGCCGTCGAACCGCCGGTCCGGGTCGGGCACGCTGCCCGCCTTGGTGGCGAGCACCAGGTCCCGGCGCGGCACCAGCCCCTCCATGAGCTGTCCGAGCAGGTACTCGGCCTCCCCGTCCCCGTACACGTCGGCCGTGTCGACGAGCGTCCCGCCCGCCTCCCAGAACGACTTCAACAGGTCCGCGGTCTCGTGCTCGTCGGTGTCCCTGCCCCAGGTGAGGGTGCCGAGCCCGATGCGGGACACGCGCAGGCCGGTGCGGCCGAGATGCCTCTGCTCCATGGGGGCTGAGATTACTGGCCGGAAGTCGGCGTGTGGGGTCCTGTGGACAACCTGCGCCACATGATCGGCGACGCCGTCCCTGCCGCTGGGCCCGGCAGCGCGCTAGGGTGCCCGGCAAGGGACGTTACTGATCAGTAAGGGGAATCGGCCATGCAGCTCGGGATCAACCTCGGCTACTGGGGTGCCGGAATGGACGCGGACAACCTCGCCGTGGCCAAGGAGGCCGACCGCCTCGGGTACGCGGTCTGCTGGGCCGCCGAGGCCTACGGCTCGGACGCGGCCACCGTGCTGAGCTGGGTCGCCGCCCAGACCGAGCGCATCGACGTCGGCTCGGCCATCTTCCAGATCCCGGCCCGCCAGCCCGCGATGACGGCGATGACCGCTGCCACCCTGGACTCGCTCTCCGGCGGCCGCTTCCGGCTTGGCCTCGGCGTCTCCGGACCGCAGGTCTCCGAGGGCTGGTACGGCGTGAAGTTCGACAAGCCGCTGGCCCGCACCCGCGAGTACGTCGAGATCGTGCGCAAGGCCATGACCCGCGAACGCCTGTCGTACGAGGGCACCCACTGGACGCTCCCGCTGCCGGACGGCCCGGGCAAGCCGCTCAAGCTGACCGTGCACCCGGAGCGCGAGCACATCCCGCTCTACGTCGCGGCGATCGGCCCGAAGAACCTGGAGCAGACCGGCGAGATCGCCGACGGCGCCCTGCTGATCTTCCCGTCCGCGGACCACCTCGAGGACACCGCGGTCAAGCACCTGCGCGCGGGCCGCGAGAAGGCCGGCCTGACCATGGACGGCTTCGACGTCTGCCCGACGGTGCCGCTCGCGCTCGGGGAGGACAAGGACGTACCGGCGCTCGCCGACATGTTCCGCCCCTACACCGCCCTCTACGTGGGCGGCATGGGCAGCCGCAAGCAGAACTTCTACAACCAGCTCGCCCGGCGGATGGGTTACGAGAAGGAGGCCGCCGAGATCCAGGACAAGTACCTGGGCGGCGACAAGGAGGGTGCGGGGGCGGCCGTCCCGCACCAGCTCATCGACCAGACCACGCTGCTCGGCTCGGTCGACCGCATCGCGGACCGGATGAGCGCCTACGCGGCCGCCGGCGTCACCACGCTCACGCTGGCTCCGGCGGGCTTCACCCTGGACGACCGCCTCGCCTCGCTGCGGGCCGGCTCCGAGGCCCTGGAGCGGGCCGGACTGGCGTAACCGCGGGGGCGGAGGAGTTCTACGGCCGTGGTGGGGGCTCGGGGGTCTTCCCCGCCACGGCCGTCACCCAGGACAACGCGCCACGGCCCGCCCGGTTACGCGCCTGTCATGCTCCGCGCGTCCACCGTTCGGCGGATTTGTCCGACACAGATGTTGCCGCACCCCTGACTGCCCATTTGACTCGTTCTTCGCGGAGTCCCGCAAGAAGGCGGGAATCACGCGTGGAGGTGGCAGACATGCTTTCGGCCAAGAGTCTTTTCCAGGAGATCATCGACAACGACGAGTCGTTCCGGCTCTTCTGCTCCATCGCCGCCGGCGGGGAGACGCAGGGCGGCTGGGAGAACGCGCGGATCGCGGCGCTCGTCCCGCGGAGCGAGCGCGCCCTCGCGCCCAGGATCACCCGGCACGGCGCGGACGAGGACAAGCACGGGCGGATCTTCGGCGCCCTCATGAAGAAGCGGGGCCTCACCCCCGTCGAGGTCCCTCCCGCCACCGACTACACGATGCTCCTGGAGCGGCGCGGCGTCGGCCTCGCGCACGACAGACTGCGGCGCGACGAGCCGCTCACCGTCCAGGACATCGTCGTCTACCTCTCCCACAGCAGGGTCACGGAACAGCGCGCCGCGGACCAGATGGTGATGCTCCGCAAGGACTTCGGGGACCACCCCGAGATCGGCAAGGCCGTGCGGATGATCTCCGACGACGAGGACAACCACCTCGCGTACTGCCACGAAGAACTGCTGCGCTATGCCGCGCAGGGCCACGGCCGGGCCATCCAGCGCACCCTGCGCGCGTGCGCGCTCGCCGAGATCGGCGTCTACCGGGACGTCAGCCTCGCCGTGATGGGGCACATGGGCCGCATCCTCGGCTGGTCCGCGCCCAAGGCCGCGCTGCTCGCCGCCGGCATCCGCGCCATGTACGCGTACGAGCGGATGTTCGGCTGGCGGCGGATGGTCTCGCTGTCCATGCCGGAGCGGCGCGACGCCCTGGGCGGTCCCGCGACCGCGGCGCCCGGGTTCGCCTGACCGTCGCCCCACGCGTGCGTGCCGCCTCGTACGCGGCACGCACGCGTGGAGCCCGGGAAGGGCGGCTACAGCCAGCCCCGCTTCTTGAAGAGCCGGAACAGCAGCACCTCGAAGGCCACCATGATCAGGACGACCGCCGGATAGGACCACTCCCAGTGCAGCTCCGGCATGTGCTCGAAGTTCATGCCGTAGATGCCCGCGATCATCGTCGGGACCGCGGCCATCGCCGCCCACGAGGAGATCTTCCGCATGTCGTCGTTCTGCCGCACGCTCATCTGCGCCAGGTGCGCCGACAGGACGTCCGAGACCAGCCGGTCCAGGGCCTCCACGGACTCGTTGACGCGGGTCAGGTGGTCGTTCACGTCCCGGAAGAACGGGTGGGCCCTGTCGTCGACGAACGGCACCACGGGCCCGAGGACACCCGAACCCGCGAGGCGGTTCAGCGGCACGGACAGCGGGCCGGTGGCCCGGCGGAACTCCTGGATCTGCCGCTTGAAGGTGTAGATCCGGGACGCGACGTGCCGGGACCCGCCGTCGTCCGGGGAGAACACCTCCGCCTCCAGCTCCTCCAGGTCGGTCTGCAGCTCGGTCGCCACCTCCAGGTAGTGGTCGACGGTGGCGTCGGCGATCGCGTAGAGCACCGCCGTCGGACCCAGCCGGAGCATCTCCGGGTCCTTCTCCAGCCGGCCGCGCACGGACTTCAGGGGCGAACCCTCACCGTGACGCACGGTCACCACGAAGGAGTCGCCGAGGAAGATCATCAGCTCGCCGGAGGACACGGTGTCGCTGTCCGGCTCGTACGTCACCGGCTTCAGGACCGCGAACAACGAGTCGTCGTACACCTCCAGCTTCGGGCGCTGGTGCGCGTTGAGGGCGTCCTCGACGGCCAGCTCGTGCAGCCCGAACTCCTCGGTGACGCGGTCGAACTCGCGCTCCGTCGGCTCGTGCAGCCCGATCCACACGAACGCGTCCCCGGAGGCGCGCGCGGCGTCCAGCGCGTCGGAGAGGTCCTCCAGCCCCTCCGTCCGGTGCCCGTCCCGGTAGATGGCACAGTCCACGATCACAGAGCGTATTCTCCTGTCGCTGGTTCTCCGGCGCGTCCGGTGCGCCGCCTACGCTGGGCCGCATGCCCACCTTGATCCTCGTCCGGCACGGACGTTCCACCGCCAACACCGCGGGCCTGCTCGCCGGGTGGACCCCCGGCGTCGCCCTCGACGAGCGCGGCGCCGCACAGGCCGCGGCACTGCCCGGGCGCCTCGCGGAGCTGCCGCTCGCCGAGATCGTCAGCAGCCCCCTCCAGCGCTGTCAGGAGACGGTCCAGCCGCTCCTCGACGCCCGTCCCGGACTGCGGGCCCACTCCGACGAACGTATCGGGGAGTGCGACTACGGGGACTGGTCGGGGCGCAAGCTCGCCGAGCTGGCGGGCGAGCCGCTGATGGAGGTCGTCCAGTCGCACCCCTCCGCCGCCGCGTTCCCGGGCGGCGAGTCCATGCGCGCCATGCAGACCCGCGCCGCCGAGGCGGTACGGGAGTGGAACGCGCGCGTGGAGCGCGACCACGGCGACGACGCCGTGTACCTCATGTGCTCGCACGGCGACATCATCAAGTCCCTCGTCGCGGATGCGCTCGGCCTTCATCTGGACCTCTTCCAGCGGATCTCCGTAGAACCGTGTTCCATCACCGCGATCCGTTACACACGACTGCGGCCGTTTCTCGTGCGCCTCGGGGACACCGGCGACCTCTCCTCCCTGGCGCCGCGGGAGGAACCGGCCGGCGGCGACGCGGCGGTCGGGGGCGGTGCGGGCGCACCGTGATCGTCGACCGCAGTAGGGTGAAGCGGTCGAAGAAGCGCAGCAGTTGTCAGCAGCAGACGCAGTCGACGGCAGAAGCAGTCGATCGATCCAATGGAGACAGGACGTGTCCCGTCAGGTGTTCCTCTACGACCCGCCGGACCGTTTCGTAGCCGGTACGGTCGGGCTGCCAGGGCGACGTACCTTCTTCCTGCAGGCCAGCTCGGGCCCGCGGGTGACGAGTGTGGCCCTGGAGAAGACGCAGGTGGCGGCGCTCGCCGAACGGATGGACGAGCTGCTCGACGAGGTCGTCCGGCGTACCGGGGGCAGCGCCCCCGTGCCGGCGGTGGTCCCGGTCGAGGTCTCCGACTCGGCTCCCCTGGAGACACCCGTGGAGGAGGAGTTCCGCGTCGGCACCATGGCCCTGGCCTGGGACGGCGACGAGCAGCGCATGATCGTCGAGGCGCAGGCGCTCGTCGAACTGGACGCAGACTCCGAGGAGGACCTGGCCGCGGCCGAGGAGGAACTCCTGCAGGACGAGGAGAACGGCCCGCCGATGCTGCGGGTCCGCCTCACCGGCGCCCAGGCCCGTGCCTTCGCCAAACGCGCCCTCGACGTCGTCAACGCCGGCCGGCCGCCCTGCCCGCTGTGCAGTCTCCCGCTCGACCCGGAAGGACACGTATGTCCGCGCCAGAACGGATACCGCCGCGAGGCGTGACCACGGCCGAGCTGCTCGCCGAGGGCGAGCTGACGGTCCGCGGCCGCATCCGTGAGGCCTCGAACGCGGTGCTGCTCTGCGACGTCTCGTACGCGGGGCGCGAGGCGGCCTGCGTCTACAAGCCCGTCGCGGGCGAGCAGCCGCTGTGGGACTTCCCCGACGGGACCCTCGCCCAGCGCGAGGCCGCCGCGTTCGAGGTGTCCGAGGCCACCGGCTGGGGGCTCGTCCCGCCCACCGTGCTGCGCGAGGGGCCGTACGGTCCGGGCATGTGCCAGCTGTGGATCGAGCCGCCGGACGGGGACAGCGAGGGCGACGGCGAGGGCGGCGACGGCGGCGGTGCCGGGCTGCTCGCGCTCGTCGACGCCGAGGAGCCCGGGGACGGCTGGAAGGCCGTCGGCCTGGCCGAGGTCGGCGAAGGGCGTACCGCCCTGCTCGTGCACGCGGACGACGAGCGGCTGCGCAGGCTCGCCGTCCTCGACGCGGTGATCAACAACGCCGACCGCAAGGGCGGGCACCTGCTGCCCGCCGCCGGTGGACGGCTGTACGGCATCGACCACGGGGTCACCTTCAACGCCGAGAACAAGCTGCGCACGCTGCTGTGGGGCTGGGCGGGGGAGAAGCTCACCCCCGAGGCGGTCGAGGCCCTGGAACGGCTCAGGGAGGCCCTGGACGGGGCGCTGGGCGTGCGCCTGGGGGAACTGATCACCGGGGCGGAGCTGGACGCCACACGCGCGCGTGTGGCCGCCCTGCTCGCCTCCGGACGGCATCCGGAGCCCTCCGGGGAGTGGCCCGCCATCCCGTGGCCGCCCGTGTAGCGCGGGCCGCGGCCGCCCGTGCGGTCGGGCCGGCGCCACCCGTACAGGCGTACGGCACACTCCGGAGTGCCGCGCAAGAGTGCCTGTCAGGCCATCCACGCTGGTCCGGTTCGTATACGGAACATCCGTCCGGTTAGTCTCAGGGTATGCATGCCTGGCCCGCTTCCGAGGTCCCCGCCCTGCCCGGCAAGGGCCGCGACCTCAGGATCCACGACACCGCGACCGGTGGTCCCGTGACCCTCGACCCCGGTCCCGTCGCCCGTATCTACGTCTGCGGCATCACCCCGTACGACGCGACCCATATCGGTCACGCGGCGACCTACAACGCGTTCGACCTCGTCCAGCGCGTGTGGCTCGACACCAAGCGGCAGGTTCACTACGTCCAGAACGTGACGGACGTCGACGACCCGCTGCTGGAGCGCGCCGCACGGGACGACGTCGACTGGGTCGCCCTCGCCGAGCAGGAGACCGCCCTCTTCCGGGAGGACATGACCGCCCTGCGGATGCTGCCCCCGCGGCACTACATCGGCGCCGTCGAGGCCATACCCGGGATCGTCCCGCTGGTCGAGCGGCTCCGGGACTCGGGAGCCGCGTACGAGCTGGAGGGCGACGTCTACTTCTCCGTGGAGGCCGACCCGCACTTCGGCGGGGTCTCCCACCTCGACGCGGCGGCCATGCGGCTGCTGTCGGCCGAGCGCGGCGGCGACCCGGACCGCGCGGGCAAGAAGAACCCGCTCGACCCCATGCTGTGGATGGCCGCCCGCGAGGGCGAGCCGAACTGGGACGGCGGCTCGCTCGGCCGGGGCCGGCCCGGCTGGCACATCGAGTGCGTCGCGATCGCCCTGGAGCACCTGGGCATGGGCTTCGACGTGCAGGGCGGCGGCTCCGACCTCGTCTTCCCGCACCACGAGATGGGCGCCTCCCACGCGCAGGCGCTGACCGGCGAGTTCCCCATGGCCAAGGCGTACGTGCACGCGGGCATGGTCGCGCTCGACGGCGAGAAGATGTCCAAGTCCAGGGGCAACCTGGTCTTCGTCTCGGCGCTGCGCCGCGACGGCGTCGACCCGGCGGCCATCCGGCTCGCCCTGCTCGCGCACCACTACCGGGCGGACTGGGAGTGGACCGACCAGGTGCTGCGGGACGCCGTCGCGCGCCTGGAGCGCTGGCGGGCGGCCGTGTCCCGGCCCGACGGCCCGTCGGCCGAGACGCTCGTCGAGGAGATCCGCGCGGCCCTCGCGAACGACCTGGACGCACCGGCGGCCCTCGCGGCCGTCGACCGCTGGGCCGCGCTCCAGGAGGAGCGGGGCGGCACGGACGAGGGCGCCCCCGGCGTCGTCTCACGCGCCGTGGACGCCCTGATGGGCGTGGCCCTCTAGGAGTTCTAGGAGTAAGCGCCGAGCAGCGCCCAGGGCTCCTCCGGTACTCCTCCAGGACGCTCGGGGCACCGGCGAGGCGTCGGGCGCCGGACGGGTCCTCACCCGTCCGGCGCCCTTCGCGTGGTGGATCCGTGTCACGCCGCTACTTGTTGACGATCACGGCCTGGACCGAGTCGGTCGAGGAGTCGTAGATCCCGATGACCTGCTGACCGAAGGCGAAGGCCGCCTGGACCTCGTCGTGCGTCACCTGGTTCGGGTTGACCAGTGGGCGCCAGCCCTGGTTGATGTACAGGTAGAGGATCGACGGCTGGCCCGGCAGCGGGGTGACGACGTCCCAGAAGTGCTCGGCGATCCCGCTCGTCAGCGCCGCGGCCTCGACCGCGCTGCGCACGACCAGCGGCTGGCCCTGCTGCCGGCCGAACCCCTGCTGGCCCTGTTGCTGCTGTCCGCCGAGCTGCTGGAGCAGCTGCTGGAACGGCTGCTGCTGGCCCATCTGCTGGAGCTGCTGCTGCAGGTGCTGGGGAATCTGCTGCTGCCCGTACCCCTGCTGCCCGAACGGCTGCTGTTGCTGCTGGCCGAACGGCTGCTGCGGCCCGAAGCCCTGCTGCTGGCCGGAGCCCTGCTGCTGCCCCTGCTGCGGGGGCGCCGTGCTCGGACCCTGCTGCTGGCCCTGCTGGCCGAACCCCTGCTGGCCGAACCCCTGCTGGCCGAAGCCTTGCTGGCCGTACCCCTGCTGACCCTGTTGGCCTTGCCGGCTCATCTGCGGGGTGGTGCTCATGCGGGTGCCACCTTCCCTGGGTGATCGCTTGGGCGAGAGTTGTCCGTTCAGTGACGGTCGGTCGGGTCAACCGGTGACGACCAGGCCGACGATCTCGTCGTCCGAGAACCAGACCCGTACGTCGGGCCGCCCGCTCGCGAAGGCGGACTGCACCGACCGGCGGGTCTCGGCGGACGGATGGTCGAGGCTCCGCCAGGCACCGGCCACGTACAGCCGGATCCGGGGCGGGAGTTCACGCGGATAGGGCACCAGTTCGTCCCAGTACCGTTCGGCCTGGCCCGAGCCGACGGCGCCCGGCAGCAGATGGGCCACCGCCGCCTTGATGTCCGGCCGGCTGCCGATCCGCTGCGAGGCGGGCCGTCCCGGCGCGTCCTGCTGCGGGGAACCGGTGGCCCGCAGCACGTTCCGGGCCTTCTCCGGGGTCATCGCCTCCTGGCCGGCCGCCTTGAGCATGCCCTGCAGCGAGGCCAGGGCGCCGACCACCACCGGGGAGGCGGCGGAGGTCCCGGAGAAGGTGTCCGTGAACCAGGCGATCTCCTCGGCGCCGCCCTGCAGGTCGCCGGGCCGGTCCCAGAAGCCGCCGGCCGTGGTGACCTCGCGGCCCCAGCCCTGCGCGTCCACCCGCGCCCCGTAGTTGGAGAACGCCAGGCGGGAGCGGTCCGGGCCGTGGTCGCGGCCGTGGGTGCCGGGCGGCGGGGCGCCCGCACCGACCAGGATCGCGCCGGAGGACCGGTGCGAGGGGTTGAAGGGGTTGCGCCACCACTGCGGGAATTCGTCCGGGCGGCGCTCGTAGACCGCGTCGTCCAGCGACTCGCCGCCGTTGCCCGCCGCCTCCACCACGACGATGCCCCTGGCGGTCGAGAACCGGATGGCCGCGAAGTCGTCGGGCCACCATTCGAGCGGGGTGTAACCGCGCTGGTCGTCGCGCTGCTGGTAGTCGAACCGCGGTCCCGGGCGGTGCAGTTCGACCAGGATGATGTCGCCGGGGCCGAGCCGGTCGGCCGCCGCGTGGATCGCGGCCGCCGTGCCGATGCCGTGGAAGGACGCGGCCGCCGTCACACTGTCGGGCGCGATGCCGGTGATCCCGTACTCGTTGCGGTCACCGCCGATCACGCCGATCACGGAGGTGCCGTGGTTGCGCCAGGCCAGATCCTGGATCGGGGTGCCGACGACGACGCCGGCGAGCTTCGCGGCCAGGTCCTCGTGGCCCAGCTGCCAGGCCCCCTCCACGTCGATCACGGTGACACCCCGGCCGGACCCGCCGGGCCGCTGCCAGGCCCAGTACGCGTCCACGCCCTCGGGCGCGGGGCGCAGATAGCCCTGCCTGCTGGTGAAGTCGGGCGTGACGGGCGCGCCCTCCTTCTGCTGCCGGCCCTCGTCGGCGCTGCGTCCGACGGGGCCCAGCGACGCCGGCACGGCGGCCGGTTTCATGTACGCCGTGGCGATCTCCGGCAGCGCGGCGATCCGCGCACGCAGTTCCCGGGCCCGCTCCCCGCCGCCGCGCACCCGGTAGAACAGACTCAGGTCGGGCAGCGCCTCGGCGCCCGCCGCCGGAGGCTGCGCCGCCGCCCGCAGCCGCTCCTCGTTGCCGAACAGCGGTTCCAGCGCGAGCTGTTCGTCGCTGAGGAACATCGTGAGCGCCGACACGTCGGCGCCGGCCGCCGAACGGACCCCGGCGGCCCCGGCGCGCAACCGGGCCTCGGGCCGGGCGACGACGATCAGTTCCTGTTCGGCCCCCCGGTAGTCGAATCCCGCTCCGTCGGGTCCTGGCCCGGACGCTCCCGGGCCCTGCTCCGGTTGTACCTGATCGGTCATCGCGTGCCGCTCCCCTCGGTCCGTACAGGTGTGAACTGCTTCCGTTCGTCTCGTCCGGTGGCGCCTTCCGGAGCACACCCTGCTCCTCCCGAGCCGCCTCGTCCACCCCCGAGTTCGCCAACTGCGTTTGGACACAAGTTGAACGGGGTACCGTGCCGATTCCGTCCTGAAACCGATGTCACGCCGCAATCCGGCCGAATGCTGCCGAGACGGGTGTCGTGCGGAGGGGCGGCAGCGGCGCCCGGCCCGGGGCCGGCGGCGTCCCGCGCGGGACGGCATGTGCGCCGGGCACGACACCCGCGGCCGAAACCGCGAACGTCCGCGACCGGAACCGCGAACGTCCGCGGCCGGAAACGCGAGAGGGGCGGTGCGCCCGAAGCGCACCGCCCCTCCCGACAGCCGGCCCTCGGCGGCCGGCCCCTCAGTCTTCCGACGAATCCTCGGCGGAGCCGGAATCGTCCCCGGCCGTACTGTCCCCGGCCGCGCCGTCGGCCGTGCCGCCGGTGCCTCCCGCGGTGTCGCCGGCGGCGTCCGTGATCCCCGGCTTCGGCGGCTTCGGCGGCCTGGTGCGGCCGCCCGGGGTGTCCCGGAGGTAGGTGGCGGGATCGCCGCTCTCCGTGGCATGGCTGCCGGGTGACGCCGTCGGACCGCCCCCGTCCCGCCTGCGCAGATAGCGCTCGAACTCGCGGGCGATCGCCTCGCCCGACGCCTCCGGCAGCTCGGCGGTGTCCCGGGCCTCCTCCAGTGTCTGCACGTACTCGGCGACCTCGCTGTCCTCGGCCGCCAGCTGGTCCACGCCCACCTGCCAGGCGCGGGCGTCCTCCGGCAGCTCACCCAGCGGGATCCGCAGGTCGATCAGGTCCTCCAGGCGGTTCAGGAGGGCCAGCGTCGCCTTCGGGTTCGGGGGCTGCGACACGTAGTGCGGGACGGCCGCCCACAGCGACACCGCGGGTACGCCCGCGTGCGTGCACGCCTCCTGGAGGATGCCGACGATGCCCGTGGGGCCCTCGTACTTGGTCTCCTCCAGATCCATGGTGCGCGCCAGGTCGGGGTCGGACGTGACCCCGCTGACCGGCACCGGACGGGTGTGCGGGGTGTCGCCCAGCAGCGCGCCGAGGATCACCACCAGCTCCACGCCCAGCTCATGGGCGAAGCCCAGCAGTTCGTTGCAGAAGGAGCGCCAGCGCATCGACGGTTCGATGCCCCGCACCAGCACCAGGTCCCGCGGCTTCTCCCCGCCGACGCGGACCACCGACAACCTTGTCGTCGGCCACGTGATCTTGCGTACACCGCCGTCCAGCCACACGGTGGGGCGGTTGACCTGGAAGTCGTAGTAGTCCTCGGCGTCGAGCGCCGCGAACACCTCGCCCTTCCACTCGCTGTCCAGATGCGCGACCGCGGTGGAGGCAGCGTCGCCGGCGTCGTTCCAGCCCTCGAACGCGGCCACCATGACCGGGTCGACCAGCTCGGGAACTCCCTCGAGCTCGATCACCCAGCGCCTCCTTCACTTCCGACATGCCCTCACGTACGCCCCAACCTTACGGCTTGCGCGCAGGGCGTCCGCAGCCCCCGTGGGTGGGGGAGTGACCGGATCACTGCCCCGTTCACCGCCTCCGGACACCCGGCCGGCCGCGTCCCGGCCGCGTCCGCGTCCCGGCCGCGCGGGGCGCCGAGGACCGCACGGTGCTCACGCGGCGTGCGGCCGACCGCGTCCTGCCGGGTCGGGGCCCGCCGGCCGCGGGCACGGGCCGCGGGTCCGCAGAGGCCGTCGCGGTCGCGGCCGGTCACAGCGCGCGCTCCTGCGCCTCGGCCAGCAGGCGCAGCGCCTCCAGCGCGACCACACCGCCGCGCTCCACGCCCGCCGCGACGACCTCACGGTGCGGGTCGTAGCCGCCGGTGCCCGCCGCGTCGGTGAGTTCGTCCGCGTTCGCGCCGTCGATCACGAGGACACCGCCCGCGGTCAGCCCGCGCAGCGAGGCCGTCACGTACAGCGCGGACAGCTCCATCTCGATGGCCGCGAGCCCCGCCCCCTCGTACGGGAACAGCGGGATCAGCCCCGGCCGGAAGGCGGCCCGCGTCCACACCAGGCCGCGGTGGTGCGGGGCGCCCTGTTCCCGCGCGGCCAGTTGCAGCGCGAGCACCGCCTCGGGGGTGGCCACCGCCGGGTACTCGGGCGGCAGCAGCTGCTGGGTCACCCCGTCGTCGCGTACGGCCGCCTCCGCGATGACGAGGTCGCCGTCCCGGATGCCGGGCCGCATCGCGCCCGCCGTGCCGAGCCGCAGGAACGTGCTCACCCCCGCGTCGGCCAGCTCCTGGAAGAGCAGGATCGCGCCCGGCGCGCCGATCCCGTGGGAGGCGGCGACGACCGGCACGCCCTTCCAGCTCCCGGTGAACGCCCGGTACTCGCGGTGGTACGACACCTCCTCGGCGCCGTCGAGCAGCGCGGCGACGACCGCGGCGCGCGCGGGGTCCCCGACGACGACGGCACGCGGCGGCAGCCCGGTGCGGGGTATGCGCGTGACGGGGGCCAGGTCCTGCCTCATGAGGTGACTCCATTCGTACTCGGACGCGTACGTGCAGCGGGTCCGGCTCGCCCCCAGCATGACGGCGGCGTCCGGTGCCGGGGGCCGGACGCCGAAGGGCGGCCGCCCCCGTGGCAGCCGCCCTTCACCCCGACGCCGTTGCGTACGGCCGTCCGGCTACTTCTCGTCGAGCAGGTCCTGCACCCTGCCCCGCACCTCGTCGTTCGCGAGGCCGCGGATCGTCAGCGTCGTACGGCGGCGCAGCACGTCGTCCGCCGTCTCGGCCCACTCGTTGTCACGGGCGTACACGACCTGCGCCCAGATCTCGGGGGCGTCCTCGTGCACGCGCTCGGCCAGTTCCGGGTTCTCGCCCGCGAGCCGCGCGATGTCGAAGGCCAGCGAACCGTAGTGGGTCGCCAGGTGCCTGGCGGTCTCGGGGGCCATCCGCGGACCGGACGAGGGACCGTCCACCAGGAGCCGGTGCGCGACCGCGCGCGGGTTGGCGACACCCGGCAGCGGCAGCTTCTTCGGCAGCGCGGAGATCGGCTCGAAGTCCTCGCCGAGCGGCCGGCCCGGCAGCGACTCCAGCTGCTTCATGACGGTGCGGCCGATGTGCCGGAAGGTCGTCCACTTGCCGCCCGCGACGGACAGCATGCCGCCCCTGCCCTCGGTGACGACCGTCTCCCGCTTGGCCTTCGACGTGTCGCCGGGACCGCCCGGCAGCACCCGCAGCCCGGCGAAGGAGTACGTGATCAGATCACGGGTCAGCTGCTTGTCGCGGATGGAGAACGCGGCCTCGTCCAGGATCTGGGCGATGTCCTTCTCGGTGACCGCGACGTCCGCCGGGTCGCCCTCGTACTCCTCGTCGGTCGTGCCGAGCAGCAGCATGTCCTCCCAGGGGAGGGCGAAGGTGATGCGGTACTTGTCGATCGGCGTGGCCAGCGCGGCCTTCCACGGGGAGGTGCGCTTGAGGACCAGGTGCGCGCCCTTCGACAGGCGGATGGACGGCGCCGCGTGCTCGTCCTCCATCCTGCGCAGGTGGTCCACCCACGGCCCGGTCGCGTTCAGCACCAGGCGCGCCGAGACGCCGAACTCGTCACCGGAGAGCGTGTCCTTCAGCTCCGCGCCGGTCACCCGGCCCCGGGTGAACCGCAGGCCGGTGACCGCGGCGTGGTTGAGCACGGTGGCGCCCGAGTCGACGGCCGCGCGGACCGTCATCAGCGCCATCCGCGAGTCGTTCATCTGGTCGTCGCCGTACACGGCCACGGCCTTCAGGTTGTCCGTACGCAGCTCGGGGACGTCCTGCGCGGCCTTCGACGGCGAGAGCAGGTGTCCGACGCCGTCACCGAAGGCCGACAGCGCCGAGTACGCGAAGACACCCGCGCCCAGCTTCGCCGCGCCGTGCGGCCCGCCCTTGTACACGGGGAGGTAGAACGTGAGCGGGTTCGCCAGGTGGGGGGCCACCTGGCGGGAGACCGCACGGCGCTCGAAGTGGTTCTCCGCCACCAGCTTCACCGCGCCGGTCTGCAGGTAGCGCAGACCGCCGTGGAGCAGCTTGGAGGAGGCGGAGGAGGTCGCGCCGGCGAAGTCGCCGGCGTCGACCAGGGCCACCCGCAGACCCGACTGCGCGGCATGCCAGGCGGTGGAGATGCCCAGGATTCCGCCGCCGATCACCAGGAGGTCGTATGTCGCCTTGGACAGCTGCTCCCGGGTCTCGGCGCGGCCCACTGCCTTCAGTGCGAACGCGGTGGAGCCGTCGGCCGGGTGCGTCCCAAGAGCCGGGACACTCTGCAGGGGGGTCATTGCGAATTACTCCTCGTCCTCGATCCAGCCCATGGTCCGCTCGACGGCCTTGAGCCAGCTCTTGTACTCACGGTCACGGGTCTCCGCGGCCATGTTCGGGGTCCATTCCGCGGCCCGGCGCCAGTTGGCGCGCAGGTCCTCGGTGTTGGTCCAGAAGCCGACGGCGAGACCGGCGGCGTAGGCGGCGCCGAGGCAGGTGGTCTCGGCGACCATCGGGCGCACCACGGGGGCGTCCAGGACGTCGGCCAGGGTCTGCATCAGCAGGTTGTTGGAGGTCATGCCGCCGTCGACCTTGAGGGCCGTGAGCTCGACGCCGGAGTCCTTCGTCATGGCGTCGCTGATCTCACGGGTCTGCCAGGCCGTGGCCTCCAGGACGGCGCGCGCGATGTGCGCCTTGGTGACGTACCGGGTCAGGCCGGTGATCACACCGCGGGCGTCGGGGCGCCAGTACGGGGCGAACAGACCGGAGAAGGCCGGCACGAAGTACGCGCCGCCGTTGTCCTCGACCGACATCGCGAGCGTCTCGATCTCGGCGGCGGACTTGATCAGGCCCATCTGGTCGCGCATCCACTGGACGAGCGAGCCGGTGACGGCGATGGACCCCTCGAGGGCGTAGACCGGCTTCTGGTCGCCGATCTGGTACCCGACGGTGGTCAGCAGACCGCTGTAGGAGTTGATGAGCTTGTCACCGGTGTTCATCAGCATGAAGGTGCCGGTGCCGTACGTGGACTTGGCCTCGCCCTCGGAGAAACAGGTCTGGCCGAACAGGGCCGCCTGCTGGTCGCCGAGCGCCGAGGCGACCGGGATGCCGCCGAGCAGGTCGCCCAGCTTGCCGCCGGTGACCTCGCCGTACACCTCGGCGGAGGAGCGGATCTCCGGCAGCATCGCCATCGGGACACCGATGGACTCGGCGATCTTCGGGTCCCACTGCATGGTGTGCAGGTTCATCAGCATCGTGCGGGAGGCGTTGGTGACGTCGGTGACGTGCCGGCCGCCGTTCACACCGCCCGTCAGGTTCCAGATGACCCAGCTGTCCATGGTGCCGAAGAGGATGTCGCCGGCCTCGGCGCGCTCGCGCAGGCCCTCGACGTTGTCGAGCAGCCAGCGGGCCTTCGGGCCGGCGAAGTACGAGGCCAGCGGCAGGCCGGTCTCGCGGCGGAAGCGGTCCTGGCCGACGTTGCGGCCCAGCTCGCGGCAGAGCGCGTCGGTGCGGGTGTCCTGCCAGACGAGGGCGTTGTGGACGGGCTCACCGGTGTTCCTGTCCCACAGCAGCGTCGTCTCGCGCTGGTTGGTGATGCCGATGGCCTTGATGTCGTCGCGGGTGATGCCGGCCTTCTCGATGGCGCTTGCGACGACTTCCTGGACGTTGGTCCAGATCTCGGCGGCGTCGTGCTCGACCCAGCCCGGCTTCGGGAAGATCTGCTCGTGCTCCTTCTGGTCGACGGAGACGATGCGGCCGTCCCGGTCGAAGACGATGCAGCGGCTGGACGTGGTGCCCTGGTCGATCGCGGCGATGAAGGGGCCGGCGGTGTGCGCGTCGGTCACGGTGTGCTCCTGAGGTCCGTGGTCCTGAAAGTCCGTGGAGTTGCTGTCTGGCCGGCTTACGGCGTATCGCTTCCGGCTCCGGGCCGACGTCCGTCCCGTACCGGAGGGGCGTCGGCGCCGAGTGGTCGTGCGGCTCTAAGCAAATGCGACGTTGTAGATGCCCGCGGCGATCGCTCCGCCGATCAGCGGTCCCGCGACCGGGATCCAGGCGTAGCTCCAGTCCGACCCGCCCTTGTTCGGCAGGGGCAGCAGGGCGTGCACGATGCGCGGGCCGAGGTCACGGACCGGGTTGATCGCGTAGCCCGTCGGCCCGCCGAGCGAGAGGCCGATGCTCACGACCACGAAGGCGGTGATCAGCGCGCCGAGGGTACCGAGGCCCTTGCCGCTGTCGTTGAGCCCCTGGGTGAGGACCGCGAGCACCAGCACGATCGTGCCGATGATCTCCGTGGCGACGTTCTGCCACACGACCCTGATCTCCGGGCCGGTGGAGAAGACGCCGAGCACCGGACCCGCCTTGGCCTCCCGGGCCTCCACGGACTTGACGTCCTGCGCACCGGGGCCGCCCACGATCTCGCGGTCGGTGAGGTGCGCGAGAAACTGCCCGTAGTACGCGATCCACACGAGCACCGCGCCGATCATGGCGCCGAGGAGCTGGCCGGACCAGTAGGTCAGGACGTTGCTCCAGTCGTCGTCCTTGATCGCGATGCCGAGGGTGACGGCCGGGTTCAGGTGGGCGCCGGAGAGGGGCGCCGAGATGTACACGGCGGTCATCACCGCGAAGCCCCACCCGAAGGTGATGGCGAGCCACCCGGCGTTGCGTGCCTTGGAGGCCTTCAGCGTGACGGCGGCGCACACGCCACCGCCCAGCAGGATGAGCACGGCGGTACCTATGGTCTCGCCGATGAAGATGTCGGAGCTGGACACCCGCGACTCCTTTGTCCTTCGTCCAGGGAAAGGCGGACCCCGGGTCCCTCCGGTGGTCCGCGACCTCAGGTGAGGTCGTTGTCGGCCCTGCCCTTCTCACACTCTAACGCGTATTGCCGGTAGGTGTTCGACAATGCCGACCGATGGACGGGAGTCTTGCTCCGGCAATACCACCTCGTCAAGGCCTCTGTAGTCGAAAACACGATCGTTATTGACCGTTGTGACCGATCGAACGCCGCAGCGGCCACGCACCGTGCGCGACCAGGTGTGTCACGAGGCCGCCGGAGCACCGCGAAGGCCGGTACGTCGGCGACGTACCGGCCTTCCTTCCCCTGCTGGGGCGCGCGGACTCCCCGCGGCGCGAACGCGTGCCCGGACGGACCCGGCGCCGGACTCAGAAGCGTCCGGCGCCCAGGTCCCTGGAGACCGCGCGGGCGCAGTCGCGGACCGCGGCGACCAGGTCGGGACGGAGTTCGCCGTCCTTGCAGACGCGCTCCACCGCCCCCGTGACCCCCACCGCGCCGACGGGCATCCGCCGCTGGTTGTGGATGGGCGCGGCCACCGAGGCCACCCCCGTCCAGGTCTCCTCCACGTCGGCCGCGTACCCCCGCGCGCGCGTCAGGTCCAGGACGCCCTCGAACTCCTCGGGCGCGCTGACCGTGCGGGCCGTGAACTCCTCGCGCTCGGCGTCCAGCGCCTCGCTGTGCGCCACCGGGTCGTACGCCGACAGGACCTTGCCCAGCGCCGTGGAGTGCAGCGGCTGCATGGCCCCGACCTCCAGCACCTGCCGGCTGTCGTCGGGCCGGAAGACGTGGTGCACGATCAGTACGCCCTGCTGGTGCAGCACTCCCAGGTAGACGCTCTCGCCGCTGGAGCGGGCCAGGTCGTCGGTCCACACCAGGGCGCGCGCCCGCAGCTCGTGCACGTCGAGGTAGGTCGTCCCCAGCCGCAGCAGCTCGGCGCCCAGCTGGTAGCGCCCGGAGGGTCCGTCCTGCTCGACGAAGCCCTCCTGCTGCAGCGTGCGCAGGATCCCGTGGGCCGTGCCCTTCGCCAGGCCCAGCGACGAGGCGATGTCCGACAGGCCGAGCCGTCGCTCCCCGCCCGCGAGCAGCCGCAGCATCGCGGCCGCCCGTTCGAGCGACTGGATGTTCCGTGCCATCGCCGTCCTGCCCTCCGTCCCCTTGGACCGCCGGTCGCCGCTTCGCTGCCACCGTTCGGCAATGTCGAACATTACCGCTCGTCGTCGACCTCCCGCTAATGGGTGGTCATGATGCGTCGCGAACGCATCCTGACGGGCGCCGGGTACGGATCGTCCGTCCGCCCCGTGGACGTCCCCGCCCCAACGGCGTGGCCGCGGGCTACCCTGACGGCGTGCGCCTCCCACGAGAAGCGCAAAGCCGACAGCCGTCGCACCCCAGGGAGCATCTTCCATGGCCTCGTTGCCGAACCCGTCCCTTCCGTCCGAGTCCCGGTACAGCCGGACCCGAACCGACGCCCTGCGCGAGGCGCTCGCCACCCGGGTGGTGGTGGCCGACGGCGCGATGGGCACGATGCTCCAGGCACAGGATCCGACCCTCGAGGACTTCGAGAACCTCGAGGGCTGCAACGAGATCCTGAACCTCACGCGCCCCGACATCGTGCGCTCCGTCCACGAGGAGTACTTCGCGGTCGGTGTGGACTGCGTGGAGACGAACACCTTCGGAGCCAACCACGCGGCGCTGGGCGAGTACGACATCGCCGAGCGTGTCTTCGAACTCTCCGAGGCGGGTGCCCGTATCGCCCGCGAGGTCGCCGACGAGTTCACCGCCGCCACCGGGCAGCAGCGCTGGGTGCTGGGCTCGATGGGCCCCGGCACCAAGCTGCCGACCCTCGGCCACGCCCCGTACACCCTGCTGCGCGACGCCTACCAGCAGAACGCCGAGGGCATGATCACCGGCGGCGCCGACGCGCTGATCGTGGAGACCACGCAGGACCTGCTGCAGACCAAGGCGTCCGTGCTGGGCGCCCGCCGGGCCCTGGACGCCCTCGGCGTGGACCTGCCGCTGATCGTGTCCGTGACCGTCGAGACCACCGGCACCATGCTCCTCGGCTCCGAGATCGGGGCCGCGCTCACCGCGCTGGAGCCGCTCGGCATCGACATGATCGGCCTGAACTGCGCCACCGGGCCCGCCGAGATGAGCGAGCACCTGCGCTACCTGGCGCGCCACTCGCGCATCCCGCTGTCCTGCATGCCCAACGCGGGTCTCCCGGTCCTGGGCAAGAACGGCGCCCACTACCCGCTGACCGCACCCGAACTCGCCGACGCCCAGGAAACTTTCGTCACCGAGTACGGCCTCTCCCTGATCGGCGGCTGCTGCGGCACGACCCCCGAGCACCTGCGCCAGGTCGTCGAGCGGGTACGGGACCTGACCCCGGCCCACCGCGAGGCGCACCCCGAGCCCGGCGCCGCCTCGCTCTACCAGACCGTCCCGTTCCGCCAGGACACCGCCTACATGGCGATCGGCGAGCGCACCAACGCCAACGGGTCGAAGAAGTTCCGCGAGGCCATGCTGGAGGGCCGCTGGGACGACTGCGTGGAGATGGCCCGGGACCAGATCCGCGAGGGCGCGCACATGCTCGACCTGTGCGTCGACTACGTGGGCCGTGACGGCGTCGCCGACATGGAGGAACTGGCCGGCCGCTTCGCGACGGCCTCCACGCTGCCCATCGTCCTGGACTCCACCGAGGTCGAGGTCCTGCGGGCCGGGCTGGAGAAGCTCGGCGGGCGCGCGGTCATCAACTCCGTCAACTACGAGGACGGCGACGGCCCCGACTCGCGCTTCGCGAAGGTCACCCGGCTCGCGCAGGAGCACGGCGCCGCGCTGATCGCCCTGACCATCGACGAGGAGGGCCAGGCCCGCACCCCCGAGCACAAGGTCGCGATCGCCGAGCGGCTCATCGCCGACCTCACCGGCAACTGGGGCATCCACGAGTCGGACATCCTCATCGACACCCTGACCTTCACCATCTGCACCGGCCAGGAGGAGTCCCGCGGCGACGGCGTCGCCACCATCGAGGCCATCCGCCGGCTCAAGGAGCGCCACCCCGACGTCCAGACCACCCTGGGCCTGTCGAACATCTCCTTCGGCCTCAACCCGGCCGCGCGCGTCCTGCTCAACTCGGTGTTCCTGGACGAGTGCGTGAAGGCGGGCCTGGACTCGGCGATCGTGCACGCCTCGAAGATCCTGCCGATCGCCCGCTTCACCGAGGAGGAGGTCACCACCGCCCTCGACCTCATCCACGACCGCCGCCGTGAGGGCTACGACCCGCTGCAGAAGCTCATGGCGCTGTTCGAGGGGGCCACCACCAAGTCCCGCAAGGCGGGGCGCGCCGAGGAACTCGCCGCGCTGCCCCTGGACGAGCGGCTCAAGCGGCGCATCATCGACGGCGAGAAGAACGGCCTCGAACAGGACCTCGACGACGCCCTGAAGGAGCGCCCCGCCCTCGACATCGTCAACGAGACGCTCCTCGACGGCATGAAGGTGGTCGGCGAGCTGTTCGGCTCGGGCCAGATGCAGCTGCCGTTCGTGCTCCAGTCCGCCGAGGTCATGAAGACCGCGGTGGCCCACCTGGAGCCGCACATGGAGAAGACGGACGACGACGGCAAGGGCACCATCGTGCTGGCCACCGTGCGCGGCGACGTGCACGACATCGGCAAGAACCTCGTCGACATCATCCTGTCCAACAACGGCTACACCGTGGTCAACCTCGGTATCAAGCAGCCCGTCTCCGCGATCCTGGAGGCCGCCCAGGAACACCGCGCCGACGTCATCGGCATGTCCGGCCTGCTGGTCAAGTCCACGGTGATCATGAAGGAGAACCTGCAGGAGCTCAACCAGCGCAAGATGGCCGCCGACTACCCCGTCATCCTCGGCGGCGCCGCCCTGACCCGCGCCTACGTCGAGCAGGACCTCCACGAGATCTACGAGGGCGAGGTCCGCTACGCCCGCGACGCGTTCGAGGGCCTGCGCCTGATGGACGCGCTCATCGCGGTCAAGCGGGGGGTGCCCGGCGCGAGCCTGCCCGAGCTGAAGCAGCGCCGGGTCAGGGCCACCGCGCAGGCCGTCGTGGAGGAGCGCCCCGAGGAGGGCGTGACCCGCTCGGACGTCGCCACCGACAACCCCGTCCCCGAGCCGCCCTTCTGGGGCACCCGCGTCATCAAGGGCATCCAGCTCAAGGAGTACGCGTCCTGGCTCGACGAGGGCGCCCTGTTCAAGGGCCAGTGGGGCCTCAAGCAGGCGCGCACGGGCGACGGGCCCACCTACGAGGAGCTGGTGGAGACCGAGGGCAGGCCGCGGCTGCGCGGCCTGCTGGACCAGCTGCAGACCGGCAGCCTGCTCGAAGCGGCCGTCGTCTACGGCTACTTCCCCTGTGTGTCCAAGGACGACGACCTGATCCTGCTGGACGAGGGCGGCAACGAACGCACCCGCTTCACCTTCCCGCGCCAGCGCCGCGGCCGCCGGCTGTGCCTGGCCGACTTCTTCCGCCCGGAGGAGTCGGGGGAGATCGACGTGGTCGGCCTGCAGGTCGTCACCGTCGGCTCCCGGATCGGCGAGGAGACGGCGAAGCTGTTCGAGGCCAACTCCTACCGGGACTACCTCGAACTGCACGGCCTGTCCGTGCAGCTGGCCGAGGCCCTCGCCGAGTACTGGCACGCGCGCGTGCGCTCCGAACTCGGCTTCGCCGGTGAGGACCCGGCCGATGTCGAGGACATGTTCGCGCTGAAGTACCGCGGCGCCCGCTTCTCCCTCGGCTACGGTGCCTGCCCGGACCTGGAGGACCGCGCGAAGATCGCCCGCCTCCTGGAGCCCGAGCGCATCGGCGTCCACCTCTCCGAGGAGTTCCAGCTCCACCCGGAACAGTCCACCGACGCCATCGTCATCCACCACCCGGAGGCGAAGTACTTCAACGCCCGCTGAGGCGCCCCCGCTGAGGCGCCCCCGCAGGGGCGCCTCCAGGGGCGCGGGGAACTGCGCGAGCAACCACGACGCACCCGCACCCGGCAAAAAATCCCCAGCCCCCCGCGAGCCCTCCCCGCGAGCCCCCCCCGCAAGCCCTACGCAGGGGACCCGCCCGAAAAGGCGCCACGACGGACGGCGACGTACACTGGTCGGTCCAGTACAGGCCGGTCCCCGCCCCGGGACCGGCCTTCTCGTCCCCAGACGGAGGTGCGCCACATGACCAGTACGGTCCCCGCGTCAGGCATCCGTACGGCCGAGGGCTCCGCCCTGCAGGCCGTGCTTCTCGACATGGACGGCACCCTGGTGGACACCGAGGGCTTCTGGTGGGACGCCGAGGTCGAGGTGTTCGCGCAGCTGGGCCACACACTGGACGACTCCTGGCGCCACGTGGTGGTCGGCGGCCCCATGACCCGCAGCGCCGGCTTCCTCATCGAGGCGACCGGCGCCAAGATCACCCTCTCCGAGCTCACGGTGCTGCTGAACGACGGCTTCGAGAACCGCATCCGCCGTACCCTGCCGCTGATGCCGGGCGCCGCGAGACTTCTGGCCGAACTCGCCGCGCACCGCGTGCCCACCGCCCTGGTCTCCGCCTCGCACCGCCGCATCATCGACCGCGTCCTGGTGTCGCTGGGCGCCCAGAACTTCGGCCTCACCGTCGCAGGCGACGAGGTGGAGCGGACCAAGCCCTTCCCCGACCCGTACCTGTTCGCGGCCGCCGGACTCGGTGCCGATCCGGCCAGGTGCGTGGTCATCGAGGACACCGCGACGGGAGTTGCCGCGGCGGAGGCCGCGGGCTGCCACGTCGTGGCCGTGCCCTCGATCGCACCGATCGCGCCGGCAACGGGACGGACCGTCGTACCCTCCCTGGAACAGGTCGACCTGCCTTTTCTACGAGGCCTGATGACGCTAAAGCGCTAATCGTTCACCCACGGTGCACAAGGGAATGTGAAAAACCGCGTGGTAACGCCGGCGGATTTATTTGATCGTCTCCGGGCCCGTTCGGCCGGCCGAATTACGGTCCGCCCCAACGGAGTTGACCATGTGACGTTCGCCACTCCGCGGGGGGTCGACAGCATGCTCCCGATGTGTCGGGGAACCCGTTTCGGAGGTGTCGGGCGTTCCCTTCTGTCCTGGTTCGTAGGGCGCTGTACGAATCCTTCCACTGTCGGTTTTTCGGTGCGTCCACGCCCGGTTTCGCAGCGTGATGGACGTTCGGGTCCGGTACTTGCAGGACGCCGCACCGACGCGGACTAATCTCATCGCGAGAACATCGACGTGACCCCCGTTTCCCGTACGCAACACCCCGGCCCGCCGGGATAGCGGGATCTACAGCCCTGGAGAACTTCGAGCATGAACCGTAAGACTTTGGTGCTGCCGGCCGTGATCGGTCTGCTCGCGCCGGTCCTCGCCGCTTGTGGGGGTTCCGACAGCGGGGGCGAGGGTGCCAAGGCCATTGTCGTCGGCACCACCGACACGTTCACCGCCTCGAAGGAGACCCCGGCCCCGTTCGACCCGGCCTACGCGTACGACGTCGGCGCCTGGAACGTGCTGCGCCAGACGGTCCAGACCCTGGTGGCCATGCCCAACGGCGGCGGCGACCCGACTCCGGAGGCCGCCGAGGAGTGCGGCTTCACCGACTCGGGCAACGAGCGTTACGCCTGCACGCTGCGCAAGGACCTCAAGTTCTCCAACGGTGACCCGGTCACCGCCGAGGACGTGAAGTACTCCATCGAGCGCGCGCTGCGCATCAAGGCCGACACCGAGGTCTCCTCGCTGCTGTCGACGGTCGACACCGTCGAGACCAAGGGCGACCGCGAGGTGATCTTCCACCTCAACACCGCCGACGCGACCTTCCCGTTCAAGCTCTCCACGCCGGTCGCGGGCATCGTCAACCCCGACGAGTACGCGAAGAACAAGCTGCGCAACGGCCTCGAGGTGAGCGGCTCCGGCCCCTACAGCCTCAAGGCCGAGGCCGACGGCGACCAGGTCACCAAGATCGTCTTCACCAAGAACCCCTACTACAAGGGGATCTCGCAGGTGAAGAACGAGAAGGTCGAGCTGCGGTCCTTCGACGGGGCCGACGCCATGGGCGTCGCGCTCGACAAGGGCGACATCGACATGATGACCCGCACCATGTCGCCCGAGCAGATCAAGAAGCTGCAGAACGCCAAGGACAGCGATATCGATGTCATCGAGCAGCCCGGCCTCGAGATCCGCTACATCGGCTTCGACGTCGAGAAGCCGACGCTGAAGGAGAAGGCGGTCCGCCAGGCGGTCGCCCACGTCGTCAACCGCGGCGAACTGACCTCCAAGGTCTACGGATCCGGCGCCGACCCGCTGTACTCGATGGTCCCGGCCACGGTCACCGGCCACTCCAACTCGTTCTTCAACGAGTACGGCGAGCCGAGTGTCGCGCAGGCCAAGGCGGTGCTCGCCGAGGCGAACGTCACGACGCCGGTGAAGTTCACGATGAACTACACGACGGACCACTACGGCTCCGCCACCAAGACCGAGTTCGAGACGCTGCAGAAGCAGCTCAACGACACCGGCCTGTTCGACGTGGCCATCAAGGGCGAGAAGTGGGACACCTACCGCCCCAAGCAGCGTGAGGGCAAGTTCGCCGTCTACGGCATGGGCTGGTTCCCCGACTTCCCGGACGCCGAGACCTTCCTGACGCCGTTCCTGGACAAGGACAACACCATCGCGTCGCCGTACGTGAACACCCGCATCCGCAACCAGCTGATCCCCGAGTCCCGCCGCGAGGCCGACCGGCTCACCGCCTCGAAGAGCATCGACGAGATCCAGAGCATCGTCGCCAAGGACGTCCCGCTGCTGCCGCTGTGGCAGGGCAAGCAGTACGTCGCCGTACGGGACGACATCACCGGCGCCGAGTACGCGATCAACTCCTCCGCCACGCTCCAGCTGTGGGAGCTGGGCCGCGGAGTGGGCAGCAACTGACCCACCGGGCAACGAAACGGCCGGTCCCGCCGTCGAGGCGGGGCCGGCCGTTCGCGTGTGCCGTGCCTCCCGCGCCCGCCCACCGGCATGCCCGCACGGACGGGTACCGGTGGGACGACGCGGGAGAGGGCCGCCCCCTTCGGCCGGGGACGGCCCTCTCCCGTCATGTGGAGCCCCTGCGGGCCCGTGGCGCGCTCACTGCGCGCCGGGACGCACCAGACCGCTCTCGTACGCGTAGACGGCGGCCTGCACCCGGTCCCGCAGCCCCAGCTTGGTCAGGACGTGGCCCACATGTGTCTTGACCGTGGTCTCGCTGACGAACAGGTCGGCGGCGATCTCCGCGTTCGACAGGCCGCGCGCCACCAGCTTCAGCACCTCGACCTCGCGGTCGGTGAGCGTGTGCAGGGTGTCCGGCACGGGCTCGTCGCCCGACGGCAGATGGCCCGCGTACTTGTCGAGCAGCCGGCGGGTGATGCTCGGCGCCAGCATGGCCTCACCCGCGGCCACCACCCGGATCGCCTGCACCAGTTCGTTGGCCGGCGCGTCCTTCAGGAGGAAACCGCTGGCACCGGCGCGCAGGGCCTCCACCACGTACTCGTCGAGGTCGAAGGTCGTCAGGACGAGCACCTTCGCCGGACCGTCCCGGCCGGGGCCGGTGATCTGCCGGGTCGCCTCGACCCCGTCCATCCTCGGCATACGGATGTCCATCAGAACCACATCGGGCTGCAGGGCACGCACCTGATCGAGTGCCTGGAGACCGTCACCGGCCTCGCCGACGACCGCGATGTCCTGCTCGGCCTCCAGGATCATCCGGAAGCCGGTGCGCAGCAGCGGCTGGTCGTCGACCAGTAGGACGCGGATGGCCACGTGAGTCTCCTTCGCTAGTCCGGCCCCATTCTGCCCTGCGCACACCACCCGGCCCGCCGCCGGGGAGCCCGGCGGGCGGGAACGCGACGACCGGGTCCGGCGGGCCGGCGGGCCGGAGGGCTAGTGGGCTTCGCCGGATCCGGGCGTCCGCACCGGCAGCGGATACGGCGGGGGAGTGCCGCCGAACTCCGGGCAGACCGCGCGGTGGTCGCACCAGCCGCACAGCTTGGTGGGCCGCGGACGCCAGTCGCCGGTCTCCGTGGCGAGCCGGATCGCCTCCCACAGCGAGTGCAGTTTGCGCTCCACCCGCTCCAGATCGGCCGGCACCGGGTCGTACGTGAGCACGTCGCCGCTGCCGAGGTAGACGAGCTGGAGCCGGCGCGGGACGACCTGCTTCAGCCGCCACACCACGAGGGCGTAGAACTTCATCTGGAACAGCGCGCCCTCCGCGTACTCCGGGCGCGGGGCCTTGCCCGTCTTGTAGTCGACGATCCGCACGTCACCGGTGGGCGCCACGTCGACGCGGTCGATGATGCCGCGCAGTCTCAGGCCCGAGTCGAGCTGCGCCTCCACGAAGAGCTCGCGCTCGGCCGGTTCGAGACGGGTCGGGTCCTCCAGGGTGAACCAGCGCTCGACCAGCCGCTCGGCCTCACCGAGCCAGCGCGCCAGCCGCTCGCCCGCGGTCTCCTCGTCCGAGTCCGCGAACAGCTCGGCGAGTTCGGGTCGCGCCTCCCGCAGCCGGTCCCACTGCCCGGGGATCAGTGCCTTCGCCCGCGGCGCGGTCCGCTCGCCGGCGGGGGAGTCGAAGAGCCGCTCCAGCACGGCGTGCACGAGGGTCCCCCGGGTCGCCGCCTCGCTCGGCTTCTCGGGCAGCTTGTCGATGACCCGGAACCGGTAGAGCAACGGGCACTGCATGAAGTCACCGGCCCGGGACGGTGACAAGGACGCGGGAGGCGCCGCCACCCGCCCGGCCGAGCCGCCGCCGGACGCCGTGCCCGGGGCCCCCGTGCCCCGCAGGGCACCGCCCGCGGCATCCGCGCCACCCCGCGCGCCGTCGTCCGTGCCGGCATCCGCCGCCTCGCCCGCCGCCCGGCTCCGGTCGCCGACGGCCCCACCGGCGTCCGCCGGTCCGTCCGCCGGTCCGTCCGCGGGACCGGCGGGCCGAGCCTGCGAGTCCCGGTCCGACCCGGCCTCGGCGCCGGGAGCCGTGGCGGACTCCACGGCTGCTTCCGCCGGCTCGGCCGGCGACGCGCCCGCCGTGGCCGCGGACTCGGGCGGCCGGGCCGTTCCCGGGCCGGCCGGGACGGTGCCGTCGGTGCTGGTTTCCATGACGTCAGACCTTACGACCCGCCACCGACAGCGCGACACACGGTGACCTGCGCATCGCACACCCGTACGGGAAACGGAGGGGGTGCCGACGCCGAACATGCCGCAACGGCCGCATACCATCGACCGGAAGACCTCTCGCATGCATGATCGCGAGCGGGACACGCGTCGAACGAGGGGACATCGTGGACGAGAGCGGCGGGAGCGGGCAGCCGCGATCCGGCACGGACGAGGCGGACGGGCGCCGCACGGGGCAGCCGCGACCCGGCGACCCGGCGGCCACGACGGCCCGGCCGCCCTCCGGCCAGGAAGCGGCCGGCACCGGGACCCCGGCGGAACAGCCCGGCCCGGCCCGCCCCGAGCCGGCCGGGGAGGCCGCCGCGGCACGCCTCCGGAAGGAACCCGCCGCCGAGAACGTCCCGGCTGCAGATCCCGACGAGCAGCCCCAGCCACAGCCCCAGCAGCCCGTCCCGCCGGCGGACACGGGTGGCCACCCCGTCCCGCCGCCGCCCCCCGCGGACGCGCCGGCCCACGGCCGCACGCCCCTCCAGCCCCACGGCACCCACCGCGCCGAGGCCCACACCTCCCACCCCGCCCCCGGGCCCGGCGGCAAGAAGGGCAGGCGGGGCCCCGGCACCAAGCGGTCCAAAGAGCCCGGCGGCGGCCTCCTCATGGGCCGCCCCTTCGGCGTACCCGTGTACGTGGCCCCCAGCTGGTTCCTCGTCGCCGCACTCATCACCTGGGTCTTCGGCGGCCAGCTCGAGCGCGTCCTGCCCGAACTGGGCATGGCCCGCTACCTCGTCTCGCTGTTCTTCGCCGTCGCCTTCTACGCCTCCGTGCTCGTCCACGAACTGGCCCACACGGTCGCGGCCCTGCGCTTCGGACTGCCGGTGCGCCGTATCCAGCTGCAGTTCTTCGGCGGTGTCTCGGAGATCGAGAAGGAGTCCGAGACGCCCGGCCGCGAGTTCGTCCTCGCCTTCGTCGGCCCTTTGCTCTCACTGATCCTCAGCGGCCTCTTCTACGTCGCGCTCCAGGCCGTCGAACCGGGCACCGTCCCGGGCGTCCTGCTGGCCGGCCTGATGATCTCGAACCTGATCGTCGCCGCGTTCAACCTGCTCCCCGGCCTGCCCCTCGACGGCGGCCGCATGCTCCGGGCGGTCGTCTGGAAGATCACCGGCAGGCCCATGAGCGGCACCGTCGCCGCCGCCTGGGTCGGCCGCGCCCTCGCGATCACCGTCCTCATCGGCCTGCCCCTGCTCACCCACTCCGGTGCGCTCGGCGCGGACGCCGAGGACATCGGCGGCATGGACACCGTCATGGACGCCCTGCTCGCCGCGATCCTCGCCGCCATCATCTGGACCGGCGCCGGGAACAGCCTCCGCATGGCCCGGCTGCGCGAACACCTGCCCGACCTGCGGGCCCGCGCCCTCACCCGGCGCGCGGTCCCGGTGGAGACCGACACCCCGCTCTCCGAGGCGCTGCGCCGGGCCAACGACGCCGGCGCCCGCGCCCTCGTCGTGGTGGACCCCGACGGCGAACCCCTCTCCCTCGTCCGCGAGGCCGCCATCGTCGGCGTCCCCGAACACCGCCGCCCCTGGGTCGCCGTCAGTGGACTCGCCCAGGACCTCACGGACGGCATGCGGGTCTCCGCCGAACTCGCCGGCGAGGACCTCCTGGACGTACTGCGCGCGACCCCGGCCACCGAGTACCTCGTGGTGGAGGACTCCGGCGAGATCTACGGAGTCCTCTCGGCGGCGGACGTGGAGAAGGCCTTCGTCAGCGCCATGGCCCGCCCGAGCTGACCGGCGCGCGCCGCGAGGGCACGGGGAAGCGCGCGGCCGGCCGGGGCGGCCCCGCACCGCGCCCTCCACGGTCCCGGGCACAGCCGGACCCTGGTCGGCGCCCTCCGCAATCGCCGGTAGGCTGGGTCACATGTCCGAACCGACCGGTGCCGCCCGCCGACGCGGGCCCTTCAAGGTCGGGGACCAGGTACAGCTGACCGACCCCAAGGGCCGCCACTACACGTTCACGCTCGAAGCGGGGAAGAACTTCCACACCCACAAGGGTTCCTTCCCGCACGACGAGCTGATCGGCGCACCCGAGGGCAGCGTTGTCCGCACCACGGGGAACGTCGCCTATCTGGCACTGCGCCCCCTGCTCCCCGACTTCGTCCTGTCCATGCCCCGCGGCGCCGCCGTGGTCTACCCCAAGGACGCGGGGCAGATCCTGGCCTTCGCCGACATCTTCCCCGGCGCACGCGTCGTCGAAGCCGGTGTCGGCTCCGGCTCGCTCAGCACCTTCCTGCTCCGCGCCGTCGGCGACCAGGGCATGCTGCACTCCTACGAGCGCCGCGAGGACTTCGCGGAGATCGCCCGGCAGAACGTGGAGCGCTACTTCGGCGGCCCCCACCCCGCCTGGCAGCTCACCGTCGGCGACCTCCAGGACAACCTGTCGGACACCGAGGTCGACCGCGTCGTCCTCGACATGCTCGCCCCCTGGGAGTGCCTCGAGGCGGTCTCCAAGGCGCTCGTGCCCGGCGGCATCGTCTGCTGCTACGTGGCGACCACCACCCAGCTCGCCCGGACCGTCGAGTCCATCCGCGAGATCGGCTGCTTCGCCGAGCCGACCGCCTGGGAGTCGATGGTCCGCAACTGGCACATCGAGGGCCTGGCCGTCCGCCCCGACCACCGGATGATCGGCCACACCGGCTTCCTGCTCACCGCCCGCCGCCTCGCGGACGGCGTCGAGCCGCCCGTGCGCCGCCGCCGCCCCTCCAAGGGCGCGTACGGCGAGGACTACTCCGGTCCGAACGCCGACGGTGGAGCCCCCGGCCGCTGAGACGGCGGCCCGCGTCCCGGTACCGCACCCAACGCGCGACCACCGTGGCCGAGTTCCCGAGGACCCCTCGGAACTCGGCCACAGCACGTTTCCCCTGACGTTCCGCCATCACCGCCGACCCCACCGTTCCCCTGCGGTGTGACGTGTGGCACCATGCTGGCCACCCCACCGGCACAGCCCTCGCAGGAGACACTTCCTAGTGCAGCACTCCGCCGTCCCGGAACTGGCCCACACGCACACCCGCCCGATCCACTGGGTCGCCACCGCAACAGCGCTCGCCGCGGTCGTCGCGGCCTCCGCCTTCCTGCAGCCCGACGCGGCCACGGCCGCCCAGCACGGCACGGAGGCGAAGGCGGCCCCGGCCGCCGCGGCGCCCCCGGACCCGGCCCGGGCGGACTTCCCCCTCGACTGCGGACCTGCGAAGGTACTCGTCCAGAAGAAGGCCTCGGGCGACCTCGACGGCGACGGCCTCCCCGAGACGGTCGCCGTCGTGCGCTGCGACGCCGGCTCGGGCACCCCGCCCAGCGGCGTCTACGTCCTCACCGGGACCGCGGGCGCCTCGAAGCCCCGCGTCGTCGCCACCCTCGTCGATCCGAAGGACCGGCTGTCCGTCAAGGACTTCACCCTCCGCGACGCCACGGTCACCGCGACCCTGCTCGGCTACTCCTCGCCCGACATACCCAGTTGCTGCCCCGACGTGAACGAGGGCGCCAAGTGGCAGTGGAAGAACGGCGCATTCATCCGCTCGACACCGCCCGCGGCCCGGAGCATGTGAGAAGAAAGACAAGTGCCCCGAACCGGACACCGGGCGCCGGGCGGCGCCGGGTGCCCGTCCGCTCACTCCGCGTCCGGACCGTAGACCTCGACGCTGTCCGACACGCGGCGTACGTGGATGCAGTCGCCCGGACATTCCTTCGCGGAGTCGGCCACATCACGCAGCAGCGTCAGGGGCACGGGCGTTGTCGCACCCGGAGTCTGCAGGAGCTCGTCACCGGGACTCTTCACGTACGCCAACCCGTCGATGTCCAGTTCGAACACCTCGGGCGCGTACTGCGCACAGATTCCGTCACCGGTGCACAGGTCCTGGTCGATCCAGACCTCGAGCGCCTCGCCGTCGACTCCGGCTTCCTGCTGCACGGTCATCTTCTCCTGCCATTTCCTGCGCCGAGCGACCCGAAAGCCGGGAATCGGGCCAGCTCTGACGGGTGTTGAACACTTCGACCCTACCTCTGTCGGCTTCCCGGGCATGTTGGGTGGGTATTCCACTGGCGTGAGGGAGAGCGCAAGGGTGAAGATCGGACACACCCCGACGGTCTTTGTGATCTAGGGGTTTCAATCGACACCCACCCAGGTAGGGTCTGGAAGCGTCCAGCTCCCCTTGGAGGAGGTGAGGACCGTGGCAGCCCACGACGACGACATGAACCGCGGCATCCGCCCGGGACGAGGGTCCGACGACCCGTCCGGGCAGATTGCCTACCTTGAGCAGGAGATCGCCGTCCTGCGACGCAAGCTCGCCGACTCTCCGCGACACACGAGGATTCTCGAAGAGCGGATCGTCGAGCTGCAGACAAACCTGGCCGGCGTGTCCGCGCAGAACGAGCGGCTCGCAGGCACCCTCCGAGAGGCCCGCGACCAGATCGTGGCGCTCAAGGAGGAGGTCGACCGGCTCGCGCAGCCGCCGGCCGGATTCGGTGTGTTCCTCATGGCGAACGAGGACGGCACCGCCGACATCTTCACCGGAGGCCGCAAACTCCGCGTGAACGTCAGCCCCGGCGTCGAGCTCGAAGAGCTCAGGCGCGGCCAGGAGCTGATGCTCAACGAAGCCCTCAACGTGGTCGAGGCCATGGAGTACGAGAGCGTCGGCGACATCGTCACCCTCAAGGAGATCCTCGAGGACGGCGAACGCGCCCTCGTGCAGGGGCACACCGACGAGGAGCGGGTGGTGCGGCTCGCCGAGCCGCTGCTGGACATCACCATCCGCCCCGGCGACGCCCTGCTCCTCGAACCACGCTCCGGCTACGTCTACGAGGTCGTGCCCAAGAGCGAGGTCGAAGAGCTCGTCCTCGAAGAGGTCCCGGACATCGGCTACGAGCAGATCGGCGGTCTGGGCGGCCAGATCGAGATGATCCGCGACGCGGTCGAGCTCCCGTACCTCTACCCGGACCTGTTCAAGGAGCACGAACTGCGTCCGCCCAAGGGCGTCCTGCTCTACGGCCCCCCCGGCTGCGGCAAGACGCTCATCGCCAAGGCCGTCGCGAACTCGCTGGCCAAGAAGGTCGCCGAGGTCACCGGCCAGGCCACCGGCAAGAGCTTCTTCCTCAACATCAAGGGCCCCGAGCTCCTCAACAAGTACGTCGGTGAGACCGAGCGGCAGATCCGCCTCGTCTTCCAGCGTGCCCGGGAGAAGGCCAGCGAGGGCACCCCCGTCATCGTCTTCTTCGACGAGATGGAATCCCTCTTCCGCACCCGTGGATCAGGCGTCAGCTCGGACGTGGAGAACACCATCGTCCCGCAGCTGCTCGCCGAGATCGACGGCGTGGAGGGCCTGCAGAACGTCGTGGTCATCGGCGCCTCCAACCGCGAGGACATGATCGACCCCGCCATCCTGCGCCCCGGCCGCCTCGACGTGAAGATCAAGATCGAGCGTCCGGACGCCGAAGCGGCCAAGGACATCTTCGCCAAGTACCTCACCGAGCGCCTCCCGCTGCACCCCGACGACGTCGGCGAGCACGGCGGCAGCAAGTCCACCACCGTCCAGAGCATGATCCAGACAGCCGTCGAGCACATGTACACCGAGTCCGAGGAGAACCGCTTCCTCGAGGTCACGTACGCCAACGGCGACAAGGAAGTCCTGTACTTCAAGGACTTCAACTCCGGCGCCATGATCGAGAACATCGTCGGCCGCGCCAAGAAGATGGCGATCAAGGACTTCCTCGAGCACAGCCAGAAGGGCCTGCGGGTCTCCCACCTGCTCCAGGCCTGCGTGGACGAGTTCAAGGAGAACGAGGACCTGCCCAACACCACCAACCCGGACGACTGGGCCCGGATCTCCGGCAAGAAGGGCGAACGGATCGTCTACATCCGCACGCTCATCACCGGAAAGCAGGGCGCGGACACCGGACGCTCCATCGACACGGTGGCGAACACCGGTCAGTACCTGTAAAAGACAGGGTGGCTGCGGGTGCCCTCACCGGGTACCCGCAGCCGACTGTTTTCCGGGGCACAGCTGGAGCTGAGCAATGACGCAAATGATCTCCCCACCAGCGCAGTGGCGCTCTAGGCTCTTCGGTACCGCCGAGTCGCGCAGTGCGGGGACGGGCACCGCACACGCACCGGAGCGCCAGCGGTACTTGAGCGGCGTCCCCGACCGAGGACGCCGCCGGGCAAGGAGGGCCGCATGACCGTACGGCGAGTAATGGGCATCGAGACGGAATACGGGATCTCCGTCCCCGGCCACCCCAACGCCAATGCCATGCTCACCTCGTCCCAGATCGTCAACGCCTACGCGGCGGCGATGCACCGGGCCCGGCGGGCCCGCTGGGACTTCGAGGAGGAGAATCCGCTGCGGGACGCGCGGGGCTTCGACCTCGCCCGCGAATCCGCCGACTCCAGTCAGCTCACCGACGAGGACATCGGCCTCGCCAACGTCATCCTCACCAACGGGGCACGGCTCTACGTCGACCACGCACACCCCGAATACAGCTCCCCCGAAGTGACCAACCCGCTCGACGCCGTCCTGTGGGACAAGGCCGGCGAGCGCATCATGGCCGAGGCCGCCGAACGCGCGGCCCAGCTCCCCGGCGCCCAGCCGATCCACCTCTACAAGAACAACACCGACAACAAGGGCGCCTCCTACGGCACGCACGAGAACTACCTGATGAAGCGGGAGACCCCCTTCTCGGACATCGTGCGCCACCTCACGCCGTTCTTCGTCTCGCGCCAGGTCGTCACCGGAGCGGGCCGCGTCGGTATCGGTCAGGACGGCCACGAGCACGGCTTCCAGCTCAGCCAGCGCGCCGACTACTTCGAGGTCGAGGTCGGCCTCGAGACCACCCTGAAGCGCCCCATCATCAACACCCGCGACGAACCGCACGCGGACGCCGAGAAGTACCGCCGCCTGCACGTGATCATCGGCGACGCGAACCTGTCCGAGATCTCGACCTATCTCAAGCTCGGCACCACCGCCCTCGTCCTGTCCATGATCGAGGACGGCTTCATCGCCGTCGACCTCGCCGTGGACCAGCCGGTGCGCACCCTGCACCAGGTCTCGCACGACCCCTCCCTCAAGCGCCTGATCACCCTCCGCAGCGGCCGGACGCTCACCGCGGTCCAGCTCCAGATGGAGTACTACGAACTGGCGCGCAAGTACGTCGAGGAACGCTTCGGGGCCGACGCGGACGAGCAGACCAGGGACGTGCTGACCCGCTGGGAGGACGTCCTCGGCCGGCTGGAGACCGACCCGATGAGCCTGGCGGGCGAACTGGACTGGGTCGCCAAGCGGGAGCTCATGGAGGGCTACCGGCGCCGCGACAACCTCGACTGGGACGCCGCCCGGCTGCATCTGATCGACCTGCAGTACGCCGACGTACGCCCCGACAAGGGCCTCTACAACCGGCTGGTGGCCCGGGGCCGGATCAAGCGGCTGCTGGACGAGACGGGCGTGGAGCGGGCCGAGACGAAGCCGCCGGAGGACACCCGCGCGTATTTCCGCGGACGGTGCCTGGAGCAGTACGCGGACGACGTGGCGGCCGCCTCCTGGGACTCGGTGATCTTCGACCTGCCGGGCCGGGACTCGCTCCAGCGCGTCCCAACCCTGGAGCCGCTTCGCGGAACGCGTAATCACGTCAAGGAGCTCCTGGACCGGTGTCGCACGGCGGAAGACCTGGTCAGGGTCCTGTCGGGGCACTGAGGCGGCTCCTGGGCCGATCCCGCCCGACAGGGTGGAAAGGCCGCCGTCCGGGAATCATCGGAGTGGTTCCCGGACGTTGCAGTAACTGCGGGGCCGATGTCGGACCCTGCTTGTAGGGTCTGATCAAGAACGTCGAGACCGAGCGGGGTGAGGGTTATGGCGACCAAGGACACCGGCGGCGGACAGCAGAAGGCGACGCACAACACCGAGGAGGTCGAGGAGGCGCCCGAGGCACAGGCGTCCGAAGACCTCAAGGAACGCCAGGAGAAGCTGAGCGACGACGTCGACTCCGTCCTGGACGAAATTGATGACGTCCTCGAGGAGAATGCAGAGGACTTCGTTCGAAGCTTCGTTCAGAAGGGTGGGCAGTAGCCCGGATCTTCCTTCGATTCGAAGGTGTGATCCGAGGTCTGGTGTGGTGGGCGAAGAGATGGTGAAGCGCTGCTCGCGGTGCAGGGAGTCCAGGCCGCGGGCAGCTTTTGCCGGCAACCGTGCCGCGGGGGACGGACTTCGGGCCCACTGCCGGGAGTGCTGGGCGGAGTACCACCAGGCCCGGCAGGTGGCAAAAGGTAAGAACGTTCGGCCGGGGGCGGAAACACCTGACGGGCACAAGTTCTGCCGAAGTCGTAGTGAGATCGAGCCGCACAGTAAGTGGCATCGAAATGCGACGGCCACTGACGGCCTCTCGGCGAGCTGCAAAACCTGCCGGGCGACCAAAGGGCGCGCCGGCCATTCGAAACGTCGGTACGGCATCACCGAAGCCGAGCGGGACGAGATGATCGCCTCGCAGATGGGGCTCTGCGTGATCTGCCCGAAAGCTCCGGCCGTTCATGTGGATCACTGCCACGAGACGGGTAGGGTCCGTGGCGTACTGTGCTTCAACTGCAATTCGGCCATCGGCAAGTTGGGAGACGATCCCGACGCAGTTCGTCGGGCTGCCGCCTACTTGGAGGGATCCTCGTGGAAGCCAACACTCGTAGCACCGGGCGTCTACCGGCTGCCTTCCTGACGCCCGGGTCGTCGTCCTTCATGGACTTCCTGTCCGACCACCAGCCGCACATGCTTCCCGGCAACCGGCAGCTGCCGCCCACGCAGGGAGTGATCGAGGCCCCGCACGGCACCACCATCGTCGCCGTCACCTTCGCCGGCGGCGTCGTGCTCGCCGGCGACCGGCGCGCCACGATGGGGAACGTCATCGCGCAGCGGGACATCGAGAAGGTGTTCCCGGCGGACGAGTACTCGGCCGTCGGAATCGCCGGCACCGCGGGCCTGGCCGTCGAGATGGTGAAGCTGTTCCAGCTGGAGCTGGAGCACTTCGAGAAGGTGGAGGGCACCACGCTCTCCCTGGAGGGCAAGGCGAACCGCCTCTCCACGATGATCCGTTCGAACCTCAGCATGGCCATGCAGGGCCTCGCCGTGGTCCCGCTCTTCGCCGGCTTCGACGTCGACCGCGACAGGGGCCGCATCTTCTCGTACGACGTGACGGGCGGCCGGTCCGAGGAGCACGGCTTCGCGGCCACCGGCTCCGGTTCGCTCTTCGCCCGGGGCGCGATGAAGAAGCTGTTCCGCAAGGACCTGACCGAGGACCAGGCCACCACGCTGGTCGTGCAGGCGCTGTACGACGCGGCCGACGACGACTCGGCGACCGGTGGTCCCGACGTCGCCCGCCGGATCTACCCGATCGTCACCGTGATCACCGAGGACGGCTTCCGCCGACTCACGGACCAGGAGTCCTCCGAGATCGCCCGCGTGATCCTGGAGCGCCGCCTGGAGCAGCCCGACGGTCCGCGCGCCGAGCTGCTCTGACAGCGGCCCGCTTTTTCCAGGTGATCCAGTGACTTCCACAGAAAGGGACGGATAGCCGGTGTCGACGCCGTTCTATGTATCACCCCAGCAGGCGATGGCGGACCGGGCGGAATACGCCCGCAAGGGCATCGCTCGTGGTCGCAGCCTCGTCGTGCTGCAGTTCGCCGACGGCATCGTGTTCGTCGGCGAGAACCCGTCCCGTGCGCTGCACAAGTTCAGCGAGATCTACGACCGGATCGGCTTCGCCGCGGCCGGCAAGTACAACGAGTACGAGAACCTCCGCATCGGCGGTGTGCGGTACGCCGACATGCGGGGATACACCTACGACCGTGCCGACGTGACCGCCCGCGGTCTCGCCAACGTCTACGCCCAGACGCTGGGCACGATCTTCTCGTCCGCGGCGGAGAAGCCGTACGAGGTGGAGCTGGTCGTCGCCGAGGTGGGGGAGACCCCCGAGGGCGACCAGATCTACCGGCTGCCGCACGACGGCTCGATCGTCGACGAGCACGGATCGGTCGCGGTGGGCGGCAACGCCGAGACGATCAGCACGTACCTCGACCAGCGGCACGAGGACGGGATGTCGCTGGCGGAGGCGCTGAAGCTGGCCGTCCAGGCCCTGTCGCGGGACACGAACGGCAGCGAGCGGGAGATTCCCGCGGAGCGGCTGGAGGTCGCGGTGCTGGACCGGACGCGGCCGCAGCAGCGGAAGTTCAAGCGGATCGTCGGGCGTCAGCTCGGGCGGTTGCTGGAGACCGGCGGGGCCTCCACCGCGGCGGAGGCCGAAGGGCCCGAAGGCGAGGAGTGATTCCTCGACCGCCTTGTGTCCTGTGTGCCCCCGGCCTCTCGCAGGCCGGGGGCACACGGCGTTTCCGGGGACCGGCCGTGGTGGGGCGGGCGGGTCCGTGGGGGCCTGCCGCGCAGTTCCCCGCGCCCCTCAGGGGGCGCTGGGCGGGGCCGTGGAGCCCCGCACCACCAGGGTGACCGGGATGTCGTCCTGGGGTGGGGTGCGGGCCTCCAGGACCGCCAGCAGGGCCTGCATGCCCCGTTCGCCGAAGAGTTCCGCGTCCAGGCGGACCGTCGTCAGTTCCGGGTCGAGGGCGGTCGCCAGGGCCAGGTCGTCCAGGCCGGTGACGGAGAGGTCCTCCGGGATGCGCAGGCCCAGGCGGCGGGCGGCCTTGTAGGCGCCCGCGGCCAGTTTGTCGTCGTCGCAGACCACGGCGCTGGGGCGGGGGCCGGGAGCGGACAGGGCGGCGGTCGCGGCGGCCAGCGCTCCGTCGATGGAGATCGGTGCGGGGGCCGTGCGCAGTGCGGTGCCGGGTGCCGCCGCCAGGCGTTCGGCGAGTTCGCGGGCGCGCACCTCGAAGGTCCAGGACGGGATGTCGGCCGCGAGGTGCAGGAAGCGGCGGTGGCCGAGGCCCAGCAGGTGTTCGGCCACCTGCCGGACGCCGTCGCGGATGTCGAGGTTGACGGTGGTGGCGCCGGTGCCGCCGTCCGGGTCGCTGTCGAGCATGACGAGGGGCAGCTGGTCGCCGCGGATGGCGGTGAGGGCGTCGGCGGCCATGGAGGAGGCGATGACGCCGTCCAGGGCGGCCTGTGCGGAGGCGAAGGGGTCGCGGGCCGGCCCGATGCCCTCGGGGGAGGGGTAGAGGACCACGCCGAACCCGTGCCCGGCGGCGACCCGGGCGGCGCCGGTGTACACACCCGCGAAGAACTCGGTGGTGAGGGCCGGGACGACCAGCAGGACGGTGCGGGTGCTGCCGAGGCGGAGGTTGCGGGCGGCCAGGTTGGGCCGGTAGCCGAGCTCGCGGGCGGCCTCCCGTACGCGGTCCGCCGTCCGTTCGGAGACGCGTCCGCGCCACTTGTCGCCGAGCACCAGTGAGACGGCCGCCTGGGACACCCCCGCGGCCCGGGCGACGTCACGGCTCGTGGGGCGGGCGCTGCCTGCTGCCACCGTCGACCTGTCTTTCTGCTGGACTCGCGGACCTGGACTCGCGGACTGCGCACATGGTACGTATGACGAGCGACGTTATACGTAAAACTTCCTCCGCTCGCGACACCGCGGGCGACGGACGCGCACGACGGACGCACACGAAGACACGGACAGGCGATCACGGGCGGCGTGGAGCCGGGAGGGGCAGGACATGGCTGCGGGATACCTGGAGATCCTCCGCACGAGGCATGCCGCGCGGCTGCTCACGGGCACGCTGGTGGGCCGGCTGCCGAACGCCGCGGGCGCCATCGCCGTCGTGCTCTTCGTCCGTTCGCAGGGCGGCACCTACAGCCTCGCCGGGGCGCTCGCCGCGGTCTACGGGGTGTCCAACGCGGTGGGCCAGCCGCTGCTGGGCCGCCTGGTGGACCTGTACGGGCAGCCGCGGGTGCAGCTGCCCGCCGCGCTCGTCTCCGCCCTGGGCATGACCGTGTTCGCGCTCACCGGCACGGGGTCGCTGCCGCTCGCGTACGTCCTGATCGCGGTCGCCGGGCTCTTCACGCCGCCGCTGGAGGGCGGCCTGCGGGCGCTGTGGCCCTCGGTGCTGTCCAAGGAGGGGCAGGTGCACACGGCGTACGCGATGGACGCCGTGGCGCAGGAGGTGATGTTCACCGTCGGGCCGCTGCTGGTGACGCTGTGCGTGTCTTTGTGGTCCGCGCAGGCGGCGCTGATCGTCCTCAACGTGATCGGTGTCCTGGGCGCCCTCTCCGTGGTCGTGTCGCGCCCCTCGCGCGCGTGGCGTTCGGCGCCCAGGGAGGCGCACTGGCTGGGTGCGCTGCGGTCGCCCGGACTCGTCGCGCTGCTCTGCGCGTTCCTTTTCGTCGGTATCGCGCTCGGCTCGATCACGGTCGTGGGCGTGTCGTACGCGGACGGCCACGGCGGCGACGCGACGTACGGCCGGCTGATGGCGGCCCTCGGGCTCGGGGCGCTCGTCGGCGGCACGGTGTACGGGGCGCGGCGCTGGAGCGGTGCGCCGGAGCGGCGGCTGCGGGTGCTGGTGGCCCTCCTGGCGGTGTGTTACCTGCCGCTGATGCTGGTGCCCGGCGAGGTGGCCATGACGGCACTGGTCGCCCTGGCGGGAGTCTTCCTGGCGCCCTGTATCGCCTGCGCCTTCATCATCGTCGACCGGCACGCGCCGAGGGGCACGGTCACCGAGGCGTTCTCGTGGCTCGTGACGACGTTCACCGTGGGGGCGTCGGTCGGAACGGGGCTCGCGGGACCGGTCGTGGAGTGGGGCGGGGCGGTACGGGGCTTCGCCGTGCCGGGGGTGGCCGGGGGTGCCGCGCTGCTGGTCCTGCTGGCCACCGGGCGGGTCCTCGCAGTTGCGGACGGGAGCACCGTGGTGGGCGGAAGTTCGGAAAATGATCGAAACGGTGCCACCGAACCCCGTTTCAGCACAGGCTCTCAGGCGTAATGTTCAGTCATGGACCGCCGCATTTTCGGGCTGGAGAACGAGTACGGCGTCACGTGTACGTTCAGGGGACAGCGGCGTTTGTCTCCCGACGAGGTGGCGCGGTACCTCTTCCGCCGTGTCGTGTCATGGGGCCGCAGCAGCAATGTCTTTCTGCGCAACGGTGCCCGCCTCTATCTAGACGTGGGATCACATCCGGAATACGCCACTCCTGAGTGTGACAACCTGACGGAACTCGTCACCCACGACAAGGCCGGCGAACGCATTCTGGAAGGACTCCTGGTAGACGCGGAGCGACGCCTGCACGAGGAAGGAATCGCGGGCGACGTCTACCTCTTCAAGAACAACACCGACTCGGCGGGCAACTCCTACGGCTGCCACGAGAACTATCTGGTGGCCCGTCACGGGGAGTTCTCCCGGCTCGCGGACATCCTCATCCCCTTCCTCGTCACGAGGCAGCTCCTCTGCGGTGCCGGCAAGGTGCTGCAGACCCCGCGGGGCGCGGTGTACTGCGTCAGCCAGCGGGCGGAGCACATCTGGGAGGGCGTCTCCTCGGCGACGACCCGCTCCCGGCCGATCATCAACACCCGGGACGAACCGCACGCGGACGCCGAGCGCTACCGCAGGCTGCACGTCATCGTCGGCGACTCGAACATGTCCGAGACGACCATGCTGCTCAAGGTCGGTGCCACCGACCTCGTGCTGCGCATGATCGAGGCGGGCACGGTGATGCGCGACCTGACCCTGGAGAACCCGATCCGGGCGATCCGCGAGGTCAGCCACGACATCACGGGCCGCCGCAAGGTGCGCCTGGCCAGCGGCCGGGAGGCGTCCGCGCTGGAGGTGCAGCGCGAGTACTACGAGAAGGCCGTGGACTTCGTGGAGCGCCGCGGCATCCGCACCGGGGTCGTGGACCAGGTCCTGGAGCTCTGGGGCCGCACGCTCGACTCGATCGAGTCCGAGGACCTCGACCGGATCGGCACCGAGATCGACTGGGTCATGAAGTACAAGCTCATCGAGCGGTACCGCGCCAAGCACAACATGACGATGTCGCACCCGCGCGTCGCCCAGATAGACCTCGCCTACCACGACATCCACCGTCGCCGGGGTCTGTACTACCTGCTCGAGAAGCGCGGGCAGGCCGCGCGGATCTGCAACGACCTGAAGATCTTCGAGGGCAAGTCGGTGCCGCCGCAGACCACTCGGGCCCGGCTGCGCGGCGACTTCATCCGGCGGGCGCAGGAGCAGCGCCGGGACTTCACGGTCGACTGGGTGCACCTGAAGCTCAACGACCAGGCGCAGCGCACCGTTCTGTGCAAGGACCCGTTCCGTTCCGTCGACGACCGCGTGGAGAAGCTGATCGCCGGGATGTAGGCGCGCGTCCGTACGACAGGGATTCCGTCCGACAAGGGTTCCGTCCGACACGACAAGGGTCCTGTACGCCACGGGTGTACAGGACCTTTGTCGTGTCCTCCCTACGTCCTCCCTACGTCCTCCCTACGTCCTCCCTACGTCCTGGGCCGGTACGGTCGGTTCCGCCTGCCCCGGCCCGGTGGCATGAGGGCCTAGAGTGGCCGGACCCCATTCGAGCGACCTTAGGATCGATGTGCGACGCCGACTTGCTGCTCTCCTGATCGTGCCCGCCCTGGCGCTGACCGCGTCCGCCTGCGGAAGCGACGACGACAAGGGCGACAAGGACAAGGCCGACCCGTCGGCGGCGTCCTCGGCGTCACCCGCCGCGGCGCCGAAGCCGGTGGACTCGGCGGAGCCGATGCCCGAGGTCAAGGGCGCCTTCGGCAAGAAGGCGACGATCGAGGTGCCCAAGGGCGACCCGAGCGACAAGTTCGTCGTGCACCCGGTCTCCGAGGGCGACGGCGCGGTGGTGAAGAAGGACGACCTGGTGTCGATGAACTTCACCGGCAAGGTCTGGAAGAGCGGCAAGGACCTCGGCTCCTCCTACCAGGAGGGCGGCGCCCCGCAGCTGATCACGGCCGGTTCCGAGACGGTCATCCCGGCGTTCTCCCAGGCGCTCGTGGGGCAGAAGGAGGGCAGCCGCGTCCTGGTCGTGGCCCCGCCGGCCGCCGGCTTCGGCAGCCAGGGCAACCAGCAGGCCGGCGTCACCGGCACCGACACCCTGGTCTTCGCGCTCGACGTCGGCGACGTCGTCCCGAAGAAGGCCGAGGGCCGGCAGGCCGCCATCCCGTCGGACCTGCCGCAGATCAAGGCCGACGACGAGGCGCCCGCCACCATCTCCGTCCCGAAGAACGACCCGCCGGCCAAGCTCGTCGACAAGGTCCTCATCCAGGGCAAGGGCGCCGAGGTCAAGAGCGGCAAGACGGTCACCATGCAGTACAGCGGCGCCGCCTGGAAGATCAACGAGGGCAAGGCGAAGGCCACGCTCTTCGACTCGTCCTGGAAGACCGGCCAGCCCTTCAGCACCGCCATCGGCCAGGGCCAGGTCATCCCGGGCTGGGACAAGGGGCTCGTCGGCAAGCACGTCGGGGACCGGGTCCTGCTGGTGATTCCGCCGGCCCAGGCGTACGGCGACCAGGAGAAGGGCAAGGAGTTGCCCGCCAAGTCCACCCTCGTCTTCGTGGTCGACATCCTGGCCACGAGCTGAGGATGACAGACTGTCCGGGTTGTCCCACCGAGAACGAGCAGGAGCACTGACGTGAGCATCGAGAAGCCCGAGATCGACTTCCCGGGTGGCGAGCCCCCCAAGGATCTCGAGATCAAGGACATCTGGGAGGGGGACGGCCCGGTGGCCAAGGCGGGCGACACCGTCTCCGTCCACTACGTCGGCGTGGCCTTCTCCACCGGCGAGGAGTTCGACGCGTCCTGGAACCGCGGCACACCGCTCAGCTTCAAGCTGGGTGTCGGCCAGGTCATCGCGGGCTGGGACCAGGGCGTCCAGGGCATGAAGGTCGGCGGCCGCCGCCAGCTGACCATCCCGGCGCACCTCGCGTACGGCGAGCGCGGCGCCGGCGCCCGCATCGGCCCCGGCGAGACGCTGATCTTCGTCTGCGACCTCGTAGGGGTCTGACGTCCCGGTCGTCATGTGTCGCGTCCCGCAGGCCGTGTGATCGCGGTCCGACCGGACCCGGTCACTTGGGGTCCATGCCCGTCCGGGCATGGACCCTCGGCTTTTGCCACGACACCCCGGGGCGGTACGGTCATCGGTCGGAAGCACCATAGGAAGGGCGTCGATGGCCATTGCCAAGGCGGAGCGGCTGATGAACCTGGCGCTGTGTCTGCTCGGGACGCGGCGACCGCTCAGCAAGCGTGAACTCCGCGAGTCCATCGAGGCCTACCTGGAAGCCGGCTCGGACGACTCCTTCAACCGCATGTTCGAGCGGGACAAGGACGACCTCCGGGAGCTCGGCCTGGTGATCGAGACGGTGGAGAACCTCGACGGCGACGTCGGCTACCTGGCCCGCCGCGACAGCAACCGGCTGCCGCCCATCACCCTCGACGCCGAGGAGGCCGCCGCCCTCGGCCTGGCCGCCAAGGTCTGGCAGCAGGCCCGGCTCGCGGGCGCGGCGAGCGGCGCCCTGCAGAAGCTGCGCGCCGCGGGCCTGCCCGAGGGCGTCGACCCGTATGAGCCGCACGGCGCGCTGGAGCCGCGCATCCCCGTGCACGAGGCCGCCTTCGAGCCGCTGATGCTGGCCTGCCGCGACCGGCGTCCCGTCACCTTCGACTACCGCAAGGCGACCGCGGCCCGCCCCGGGCCCCGCCATGTGGAGCCCTGGGCCCTGGAGTGCTGGCGGGGCCACTGGTACCTGGCCGGCTGGGACCGCGACCGGGGGGCCGAGCGCGTGTTCAGGCTGTCCCGGATCACCGGCAAGGTCCGTACCCGCAGTGGCGGGTACACGGCCGAGGTGCCCGACGTCGTGACCGTGCGGGAGACCGTCGCGGGCTGGGCGGGGGACATCACCGACCGCACCGCGCGGATCCGGCTGCGGACGGGCTCGGGCTACCCGCTGCGCGCCAAGGCGGCGTCGGTGCGGGAACTCGGCGACGGGTGGGACGAGTTGGAGATTCCGTACGGGCACGGTCTGGACGCCTGGCTGGTGGAGTTCGGGCCCGACGTGGTGGTCCTGGAGCCGGCCGAGCTGCGGGCCGACGTCGTGGACCGGCTGCGCGCCGTGGCCAAGGGCTGAGGGGGAACACAGGAAAGTGGCAGGAAAACCGGCCAGGCCCACCAACGCGATCGACCAGACGCGGCGGATGCTCTCCCTGGTGACGTATCTGCGTGAGCGCCCCGGCGCGCGGATCGAGGACGTGGCGCGGGCCTTCGGGATCACCGAGGACGAGCTGATCTCCGACCTCGACGTGCTGCCGCTGTGCGGGACGAGTTTCCGCGGCGGCGACCTGCTCGACATCGACACCGACGGTGACCGGATCTGGTGGCACAACCCGGACGACGTCGCGGAACCGCTGCGGATCGCCGCCGACGAGGCGACCGCGCTGCTGGTGGCCGCGCGGGCCGTGTCGACCCTGCCGGGCCTGCGGGAGGGCGACCGGCAGGCGCTGCTGCGGGCCACCGCGAAGGTGGAGGCCGCCTCGGGCGAGGCGGCGGGCGCCAGCTCCCGGCTCTCGGTCACCTTCGAGGCGGAGGGCGGCGTCTTCGCGGACGTCGACCGGGCGATCTCCGAGCGGCGCAGGCTGTGGATCCGCTACTACTCGCCCTCGCGGGACGAGCTCAGCGAGCGCGAGATCGACCCGATCCGCCTGGTCAGCGTCGGACACACGTACGTGGAGGCGTGGTGCCGGCGCTCCGAGGCGCGGCGCACCTTCCGGCTGGACCGGGTCGCCGAGATCAAGATCCTCGACGAGCCGTCCGCGCCGCCCGAGATCGAGCTGCGGGACCTCTCGGAGGGCCTGGTGCAGCCGGCCGCCGAGGACCCGGAAGTGGTGGTGGAGGTCGGCCCCGGCGGGCGCTGGGTCGCCGAGTACTACCCCCACGACAGCGCCGAGGAGCTGCCGGACGGCGGACTGCTCATCACCCTGCGCACCCCCGACCCGGCCTCGCTGCGCCGCCTCGCGCTGCGGCTCGGGCGCGACGGCCGGATCGTCTCGCCGCCGGAGGTCGCCGACAGCGCCCGCCGGGCGGCCCGCGAGGCACTCGCGGCCTACGACGCACCACAGGACGGGTACGACGACCCCCCGCGGGTCCTCCCCGTACCCGCCGCATCCGGTGCCGGCGGTCCGGACGCCGTACCGGGAGGCGGCGGGGGAGCGCCGCGTCCGGAGGGCGGGCCGCACGGAGTTCACGACGGGCTGTACGACAGGCAGGAGCAGGGGCTGTGAGCGGGTCGGCGATGTCCGGTACGGACGAGGTGTCCGTGGCGTCCGCGTTCTACGGGATGACGAGGGTGGACCCCGTGGTGTTCAAGGCCGCGTGCCCCGACTGCCGGGCCGGCTTCGAGCTCGCGGCGAGCGCCCTGCGCCTGGTCGTCGGCGCCACCCACCGGACCACTTTCTACTCCTTCACCTGCCCGCAGTGCCGGTCGGCGGTGCGCAAGCCGGCCGGGGAGCGCATCGTCGAGCTCCTCACCGGTGGAGGGGTGCGGGCCCTGCGTCTGCACGCCCGGACCACGGGGGCTTAAGGTCGCACCATGTTCTGGCCGATGTTCGCGATCGCTGTGGGTTTCCTGGGAATCGCCGTGCTCGGCGTGCTCGCCGTCCGGGTCTTCCTGGAGGCGGAACGTCTGGGCAGGCAGGTCGACGCGTCCGCCCGCCGGATCAACCGCGCCGCCGAGGACCTGGAGCGCGCCTCCGCCGGAGCGGCCCGTTCCGCGGACGCCCTCTGAGGCCCCCGTCCGTACTCTTTGAGCCGCGCTGACCTGTCGAGCCGACGGGGTCGGCAGGTACGCTGCTGGTCGCGGCCCGGAGAGCGAGGCGCGGACCGCGAACCGGGAGTACGCACAGGGATTGCCCCGCGTTCACCCCTGGGCGTTACGATCGCTGTCAGCGCGATCCTCGGACAGACGTCCGACCGGTCGGGCAGCAACCCCACCACGCCGCCTCGGTGAGAAGGTAAAAGCTTATGTTCGGAAGGCTCGGCGCCCCCGAGATCATTCTCATCCTCGTCGTCGTCATCCTGCTGTTCGGCGCGAAGAAGCTTCCCGACATGGCCCGCTCCCTGGGCAAGTCCGCCCGCATCCTCAAGAGCGAGGCCAAGGCGATGAAGACCGAGGGCAAGGACGACACCGCCGCCCCCGCCGCCCCGCCGCACGACGACCAGCAGCCCCCGCGCACCATCCAGGCCGCGCCCGGTGACGTGACCAGCTCCCGCCCGGTCACCGAGCCGACGGACACGACCAAGCGCTGACACAGGGCCGGTGACCTCCGGTCCGCCGCACGAGATGGGAACGTGGGTTGCTCAAGTCCGCGCGCAAGAAGGAAGAGAAGGACCCCGAGGGACGGATGCCCCTCGCGGAACACCTTCGTGAGCTCCGCAACCGGCTCGCGAAGGCGATGCTGGCCATCGTCCTCGTCACGGTCGTCGCCGCTTTCTTCTACAACGACATCATCAACTTCTTCACCGAGCCGATCCTCAAAGAGGTCGGCTGCGACAAGACCTTCCAGCAGCTGGCGAGGTCGTCGGACGACGACCCCTGCGCGCAGATCACGATCAACGGTCTGCTGACGCCCTTCACGCTGGCCCTGAAGGTGTCGCTGATGGCCGGTGTCGTGCTGGCCTCGCCGGTCTGGCTCTACCAGCTCTGGGCCTTCGTCGCGCCCGGGCTGCACAAGACCGAGAAGAAGTACGCCTACGCGTTCGTCGCCTCGGGCGTCCCGCTCTTCCTCGGCGGTGCCTTCTTCGCCTACAAGGTGCTTCCCACCACCGCGAAGGTCCTGATCGAGTTCACCCCGTTCGGGGTCGACAACCTGCTGCCGCTGGACGACCTGCTCGACCTCGTGACCCGCATGGTCGTCGTCTTCGGTCTCTCCTTCGAGCTGCCGCTGCTCCTGGTCATGCTCAACATGACCGGAGTGATCACCGGCAGGCGCATGGCCGGCTGGTGGCGCGGCATGATCATGGGCATCACCGTCTTCGCCGCCGTCGCCACGCCCAGCACGGACCCGCTGACGATGCTGGCGCTCGCCGGGCCCATCTGGATCCTGTACTTCGCGGCCACCGCCTTCTCACTGCTGAACGACCGCCGCCGGGCCCGTCGCGAGGCCGAGGGCCCCGACGACGACGAGGCCTCCGAGCTCGACCTCACCCCCGAGGACATCGGCGAGATCGAACCCGTGGCGGTGAACCGCGCGCTGCCCGCACAGGCGGACGCCGAGCGGGAGCGGATCAACGGTTACGACGACGTGACCTGACGTCGCCGCCGGCCTTGTAGGGTCCGGCCGTGACCAGCGAGATCACCCTCTTCGTCAATCCCACCGCGGGACGCGGCCGGGGCGCCCGCGCGGCGCAGCCGGCCGCCTCGGTTCTGCGGGCGGCCGGCTTCTCCGTACGCACCGTCCTCGGCGAGAACGCCCAGGACGCCCTCGCCCGCGCGCGCGGCGCCGTCCGGGCCGGCACGGGCGCCCTGGTGGCCGTCGGGGGCGACGGCATGGCGAACCTCGCCCTGCAGGCCGTCGCCGGGACGCGTACGCCCCTCGGGCTGGTCGCCGTGGGCACCGGCAACGACTTCGCGCGGGCCCTCGGACTGCCCGTGCGCGACCCGGCCGCCGCCGGACGGGTGGTCGCCGAGTCGCTCAAGGGCGGCCGGCTGCGGGACGTCGACCTCGGACGGGTGGGCGATGCCTGGTTCGGCACGGTCCTCGCCTCCGGCTTCGACTCGCGGGTCAACGACCGGGGCAACCGCATGCGGTGGCCGGGCGGCCGCTTCAGGTACGACCTCGCGATGCTCGCCGAACTCGCCGCCCTCAGACCCTTCCCCTACCGGATCACCCTGGACGGCGGGCGGGTCCGGGAGGCCGAGGCGACCCTGGTGGCCGTCGGCAACGGATCCTCGTACGGGGGCGGGATGAGGATCTGCGCGGACGCAGACCTCACCGACGGCCTCTTCGACGTCACCGTGGTCGGCGCCTGCAGCCGCACCGCGCTGCTCCGCGTCTTCCCGCAGGTCTACCGGGGCACCCACCTGGGCCACCCCGTGGTCACCGTGCACCGGGCCGCGAGGGTCGAACTGGCCGCGGAGGGCGTCACGGGCTACGCCGACGGCGAACCGCTCGGCCCGCTCCCGCTGACCGCGCACTGCGTACCCGGGGCGGTACGGATCGCGGGGCCCTGAACCGCCCGGAGATCCCTCCGGTCCGTCCCGGACGGACCGGCGCACCCGGATCCGCCGGGTCCGATCGGATAATGATCGTCCTGTTGTCGGTGGTGGCCGGTAGTCTCGAAAGCACGATGACAGAGGACCTCTCACCGGCCGAGCGGTACGCGGCAGCACGGAAGCGCGCTGTCGAGCAGGCCACCGCGCTCGCCGGCTTCCGCGAGATGTACGACTTCGGCCTCGACCCCTTCCAGATCGAGGCCTGCCGAGCCCTTGAAGGCGGCAAGGGCGTCCTGGTGGCGGCGCCCACCGGCTCGGGCAAGACGATCGTCGGCGAGTTCGCCGTCCACCTGGCCCTCACGCAGGGCAAGAAGTGCTTCTACACGACCCCCATCAAGGCCCTGTCGAACCAGAAGTACGCGGATCTCTGCCGCCGCTACGGCGCGGACAAGGTCGGCCTCCTCACCGGCGACAACAGCGTCAACTCCGACGCCCCGGTGGTCGTGATGACCACCGAGGTGCTGCGCAACATGCTGTACGCGGGCTCGCGCACGCTCCTCGGCCTCGGATACGTCGTCATGGACGAGGTGCACTACCTCTCGGACCGCTTCCGCGGCGCCGTGTGGGAGGAAGTGATCATCCACCTCCCCGAGTCGGTCACCCTGGTGTCGCTGTCGGCGACCGTGTCGAACGCCGAGGAGTTCGGGGACTGGCTCGACACCGTTCGCGGCGACACCGAGGTGATCGTCTCCGAGCACCGGCCCGTCCCGCTGTTCCAGCACGTGCTCGCCGGACGCCGGATGCACGACCTCTTCGAGGAGGGCGAGGGCCACAAGAAGGCCGTCAACCCCGACCTCACGCGCCTCGCGCGCATGGAGGCCAGCCGCCCCTCGTACCAGGACCGCAAGCGGGGCCGCGCCATGCGCGAGGCCGACCGCGAGCGCGAGCGGCGCCAGCGGTCCCGGACGTGGACACCTGGCCGGCCCGAGGTCATCGAGCGGCTCGACTCCGAGGGCCTGCTGCCCGCCATCACGTTCATCTTCAGCCGGGCCGCCTGCGAGGCAGCCGTCCAGCAGTGCCTGTACGCGGGCCTGCGGCTGAACGACGAGGACGCCCGGGAACGCGTCCGCGCACTGGTGGAGGAGCGCACGGCGTCCATCCCGGACGAGGACCTGCACGTCCTGGGCTACTACGAGTGGCTGGAGGGCCTGGAGCGCGGCATCGCGGCCCACCACGCGGGCATGCTGCCGACGTTCAAGGAGGTCGTCGAGGAGCTGTTCGTACGCGGCCTGGTGAGAGCCGTGTTCGCCACCGAGACCCTCGCGCTGGGCATCAACATGCCCGCCCGCTCGGTGGTCCTGGAAAAGCTCGTCAAGTGGAACGGCGAGCAGCACGCGGACATCACCCCCGGCGAGTACACCCAGCTCACCGGCCGGGCCGGCCGCCGCGGCATCGATGTCGAGGGCCACGCCGTGGTGCTGTGGCAGCGCGGTTTCGACCCCGACCACCTCGCGGGACTCGCCGGCACGCGCACCTACCCGCTGCGCTCCAGCTTCAAGCCGTCGTACAACATGGCGGTGAACCTCGTCGAGCAGTTCGGGCGGCACCGCTCGCGCGAGCTGCTCGAGACGTCCTTCGCGCAGTTCCAGGCCGACAGGTCGGTCGTCGGGATCTCCCGCCAGGTGCAGCGCAACGAGGAGGGGCTCGAGGGCTACAAGGAGTCCATGACCTGCCACCTCGGGGACTTCGACGAGTACGCGCGACTGCGCCGCGAACTGAAGGACCGCGAGACCGAGCTGGCCAAGCAGGGCGCCTCCCAGCGCCGCGTCGAGGCGGCCGTCGCGCTGGAGAAGCTCAAGCCGGGCGACATCATCCACGTCCCGACCGGCAAGTTCGCGGGGCTCGCACTGGTCCTCGACCCGGGACTGCCCGCCGGACGCTCCAACGGCCACCGGGGCTTCGAGCAGCACGACGGGCCCCGGCCGCTCGTGCTCACCGCCGAGCGGCAGGTCAAGCGGCTGGCGTCGATGGACTTCCCGGTGCCGGTGGAGGCCCTGGAGCGGATGCGCATCCCGAAGTCGTTCAACGCGCGCTCGCCGCAGTCGCGCCGCGACCTGGCCTCCGCGCTGCGCACCAAGGCCGGCCACATCGTGCCCGACCGGCACCGCAGGAAGCGGGCCGAGGCCGCCGACGACCGCGAGATCGCCCGGCTGCGGACCGAGATCAGGGCCCATCCCTGCCACGGGTGCAGCGACCGCGAGGACCACGCCCGCTGGGCCGAGCGCTACCACCGGCTGCGGCGCGACACCGCGCAGCTGGAGCAGCGCATCGAGGGCCGGACGAACACCATCGCCCGCACCTTCGACCGCATCGTCGCGCTGCTGACCGAGATGGACTACCTGCGCGGCGACGAGGTCACCGAGCACGGCAAGCGGCTCGCCCGGCTCTACGGCGAGATGGACCTCCTGTCCAGCGAGTGCCTGCGGGAAGGGGTCTGGGAGGGCCTGGCACCGGCCGAACTGGCCGCGTGCGTCTCGGCGCTGGTGTACGAGTCCAGGGCGGCCGACGACGCGATGGCGCCCAAGCTGCCGTCCGGCAGGGCGAAGGCCGCGCTGGGCGAGATGGTCCGCATCTGGGGCCGCCTCGACGCCCTGGAGGAGGACTTCCGCATCACGCAGACCGAGGGCGTGGGCCAGCGCGAGCCCGACCTGGGCTTCGCCTGGGCGGCGCACGAGTGGGCGTCGGGCAAGGGTCTCGACGAGGTGCTGCGCGAGGCCGAGATGCCCGCCGGCGACTTCGTGCGCTGGTGCAAGCAGGTCATCGACGTGCTCGGGCAGATCTCGGCGGCCGCGCCGACGACGACCGCCGCGGGTTCGACGGTGGCGAAGAACGCGCGCAAGGCGGTCGACCAGCTGCTGCGCGGCGTGGTGGCCTACTCGTCCGTGGGATGAGCGCGACGAACGCGCCGAGGTGACGGAGCGGATCCGGGGCCGGCCCTGCGAGGCCCCCCGGATCCCGTACCGGACACGGCAGGACCGAACCCCTTCGGATGAAGGGGTTTCGCACGCCCGTACGCCATCACCCAGAGTGTTCGTACGGATGCCGAGCGTGTAAATGTGGCAGAGCGTACTCCTGTCACAGGGGTGATTTCAGGTGGTTGCTGAATATGACACAGCGATGATCCGGTCGGACTAAGCTCGCCCGCAGCGCACCGAGTTGAGATGAAATCGTGCGTTTGTTCCCCATAGTTCCGAAGATCCAGTTACCTCCCCCCCCCACCTCCAGCCGACCTGTCTCAGAGGGCATACATGGTGAGTGTTCAATTGCCTCCCGGTGGCCGTGAAGTTCCCTACGCCCGCGTGCTGTTGCTGCCCGCCATAGCGATGGCCGCCGCGACCGGCGCCGCCGTCGCCCTGGTGGCGCAGCCGGCTCGGGCGGCCGTCATCTGGTGCGGTGCCGTCGCGACCCTGCTGGTGACCGCGACGGCGGCCGAAGCGGTCCGCCGCGGCCGTGTCGTCCGCGCGGCGCGGGCCGAGTTCGACCGCCGCACCGAAGCCATGCAACGACGCGTGTCCCTGCACGACGCCGAGATCGACCACCTGCGCGAGCATCTGCTGCCCACGGTGCTGAAGGTGATGCGCGGCGGCCGTTCGCCCCAGGAAGCCGTCCGGCGGATCGTCGACGAGGACCCCGCCCAGCGGAACATCCCCCGCTCCCAGCGCGCGCTCCTGATCGAAGTGCTGGAGATCATCGACAACGAGGAACTCCAGCGCGAGGCCGCGCAGCGCTCGTTCGTCAACATCGCCCGCCGCGTCCAGGCGATCGTCCACCAGCAGAACGTGGAACTGCGTGAGATGGAGGAGGACCACGGGCGCAACCCCGAGGTCTTCGACGACCTGCTGCGCATCGACCACGGCACCGCGCTGATCGGCCGCCTCGCCGACTCCATCGCCGTGCTCGGCGGCGGCCGCCCCGGCCGCCAGTGGCCCGCGCCGGTCCCGCTGTACAGCGCGCTGCGCGGCGCCATGTCCCGGATCCTGGAGTACCGGCGCATCGAGCTGCACTCCATCGCCAAGGTCGCCGTCAGCGGCATCCACGTCGAGCCGGTCATCCACGCCGCCGCCGAACTCCTCGACAACGCCACGCGCTACTCGCCGCCGCACACCAAGGTGCACGTCACCGCCGTCGAGGTGCAGACCGGCGTCGCCATCGAGATCGAGGACGCCGGCGTCAGCCTCAGCGAGGAGGCCCGCCTGCGGGCCGAGGCGATGCTCGCGCGGGCCGCCGAGGGCCCCGACCTCAACCAGCTCGGTGAGGACCCGCGGCTCGGCCTCGCCGTCGTGGGCCGCCTCATGGACATGTACGACATGCAGGTCTCGCTGCGGCAGTCCGCCTACGGCGGTGTACGGGCCGTCCTCGTCGTCCCGCGCAAGCTGCTCACCGAGGAGGACGCGCCCGGTCTCGCCCACGGCATCGGCGCCGCGGCCGTGCCCCAGGTCGACTTCGACGGGGTCAAGGGCCCCGACCGCAAGGAGAAGAAGCGCCGTCCCACCACCGGGCCCCGTGTCCGCACCCCGGACGGCACGGCGGAGGACGACGACGTCCCCGAGGTCACCGAGTGGACCGCGGGCGGACTGCCGCAGCGCCGCAGCCGTATGAAGGTCCCCTACAGCCAGCGGGTGAGGGAGGCCCGGGCCGCGGCCGCGGAGGCGGAGACCGCGCGCAAGGAAGGGCGTCCGGTCATCGACTGGACCCGGTCGTCCACGCAGGTGCCCAAGCCCAGGAAGAAGGAAGAGAAGGAACCCGGGCTGTGGGTCGAGGCGTTCATGGCCGGCCTCAAGGGCGGCGACGACCCGCAGCAGACGCCCGGAGCGACGAGCAGTCCGGCCCGTACGGAGGCCGACGACGAGGGGGACCCCAAGTGATCCAGCAGCGCGCCAATTTCGACTGGATGCTCAAGGAGCTGTCCGACGGGGTGTACGGGACCCGGCAGGTCGTCGTGCTCTCCGCGGACGGTCTGCGCATCGCCCGGTACGGCGGCGACCCCGACGCCGCCGACCGCATCGCCGCCGCCTGCGCCGGCCTGCAGAGCCTCGCCGGGGCCGTCGCCACCGAGATCCCCGACACCGACGGCAAGATGCGCATGGTGATCATCGAGATGGAGGGCGGCTACTTCTACATGATGGCCGCGGGGCCCAACGCCTACCTCGCGGTACTGGCGGAGGCCCATGTCGACGCCGGACTCATGAGCGCCCGGATGCGTGACCTCGTCGTCCGCATCGGTGCGCACCTCACGAGTCCGCCCCGGCGGAACGGGCAGACCGTATGAGTCCACCGCAACGACGCCGACGCGTCCCCAAGGCGGCGCCGCGGCAGGAGAAACCCGCCCCGCTCCCGGCCGAGGCCGGGAAGGAGGACGGCCCGGGACGGACGCGCGATCTGGAGCGGCTGTACGTCGTCACCGGCCAGGCCGCGGGCGGCGACCGCGCCGAACTCGACCTGGTCACCCTGATCGTGGCGTGTGCCGACGCCCCGCCCACCGCCCAGCCGGAGCAGCTGGCGCTGCTCCGGCTCTGCCGGGCCCCCATGTCCGTGGCCGAGGTCTCGGCCTATCTCCATCTGCCGTTCAGCGTGGTGACCGTACTGCTGACCGAGCTGCTGACGGCTGAACTGGTACAGGCGCGCGTTCCGATCGTCCGCTCGGAACTGCCCGACCGTTCCCTCCTCGAAGCGGTGATGCATGGACTTCAAAAGCTCTGAGACCGTCCCGGGACCTCGCGCCGAGGACCACCTCCCGCACACGGCGACCGCCGCGGTGAAGATCGTGATCGTGGGCGGTTTCGGGGTCGGAAAGACGACCATGGTCGGTTCCGTCAGCGAGATCAGGCCGCTGACCACCGAAGAGACCATGACGCAGGCCGGCATCGGTGTCGACGACAACTACGGCTCCGACACGAAGACGGCCACCACCGTCGCCATGGACTTCGGCCGCATCAGCATCACCGAACAGCTGGTGCTGTACCTGTTCGGCACCCCCGGCCAGGAGCGCTTCTGGTTCCTGTGGAACGGCCTGTTCGAGGGTGCGCTGGGCGCGGTCGTCCTGGTTGACACCCGGCGCCTGGAGGTCAGCTTCGACGTCATCGGACGCCTGGAGGAGCGCGGCGTGCCGTTCGTCGTCGCCGTCAACGACTTCCCGGACGGACCCCACTACCCCATGGACGACCTGCGGGCGGCGCTCGACCTGTCCGAGGAGATCCCCATGGTGAAGTGCGACGCGCGCCGCCGGGCCTCCAGCCGGGACGTCCTGATGACGCTGATGCGCTTCCTGCACTCGATCGCCATGGCGCAGGCGTCGGCCTGATCCCGCCGGGCCGCCGACGGCCGCGGTCGCGTACGCGAACTCGGCCCGCCCGACGGCCCACGCACCGCACGACCCCGGCTCGACCCCGACCGAAGACACCGCAACCCCGCCCCGAAAGCGATCACCGTGACGCCTGAATCCCCCTTCCCCACCGGCACGGACGACCTCATGACCGGGCCGCCGCCGAGCTGTCCCGCCCATGGCACCGGCCCCGGCGGACTGCGCCGCCTGTACGGACCCGAGGCGCAGGACCTGGCGGCCCTGTACGAGAAGCTGCGCGCCGAGCACGGCTCCGTGGCACCCGTGCTGCTGCACGACGACGTGCCCATCTGGCTGGTCCTCGGACACGGCGAGAACCTCCACATGGTCAGCAACCCGTCGGTCTACACCCGCGACAGCCGCATCTGGACCGCCCTGCTGGACGGCACGGCGAGCGCCGACCACCCGCTGATGCCGCTCATCACCTGGCAGCCGATCTGCTCCCACGCCGAGGGCGACGAGCACCAGCGGCTGCGCGGCGCGGTCATGGGCGCCATGTCGACCATCAACTCCCGCGACCTGCGCCGCCACATCAACCACTGGACCCAGGAGCTGGTGAACCAGTTCTGCCGGCGCGGCAGCGCCGACCTGGTCTCGCAGTTCGCCGAGCACCTGCCGATGGCCGTGCTGTGCGAGATCCTCGGCATGCCCGAGGAGTACGACGACAAGATGGTGCAGGCCACCCGCGACCTGCTCAAGGGCACCGAGACCGCGATCGCCAGCAACGAGTACGTGATGAGCGTGCTGATGCGGCTGACGGTCCGCCGCCGTGCCGAACCCGCCGAGGACTTCACCAGCCATCTGCTCGGCCACCCGGCCGGACTCACCGACGAAGAGGTGGGCCAGCACCTGCGGCTCGTCCTCCTCGCCGCGTACGAGGCCACCGCGAACCTCCTCGCCAACGTGCTGCGGGTGGTCCTCACCGATCCGGGCTTCCGCGCCCAGCTCAACGGCGGGCAGATGACGGTGCCGCAGGCGGTGGAACAGTCCCTGTGGAACGAGCCGCCGTTCAGCAACGTCCTCGGCTACTTCGCCAAGCAGGACACGGAACTGGGCGGGCAGCGCATCCGCAAGGGTGACGGACTGCTCTTCGGGATGGCGGCGGGCAACGTCGACCCGCACGTCCGCCCGGACCTCAAGGCGAACATGAAGGGCAACCGCTCGCACCTCGCCTTCGGCGGCGGCCCGCACGAGTGCCCCGGCCAGGACATCGGCCGTGCCATCGCCGACGTCGGCGTGGACGCGCTCCTCAAGCGGCTCCCGGACGTGCAGCTCGGTGTCGACGAGGCCGAGCTGACGCGGACCTCGTCGATCTCCTCGCGCCACCTGGTGGAACTGCCGGTGGTGTTCGCGCCGGCGTCGCCGCAGGACGTCATGGACCGGCCGGGCGTCGCCGAGGTGCCGCGCCCGCGTCCGGACTGGGACCTCTCGGACCCGTCGGCGGACGGCATCCTCGTGCCGCGTCCCACGATCGACCTGCCGGAGACGCCGGCCGCCGGTCCGGACGCCGAGCCGGGACACCGGCTCGGCGCCTGGCAGCGGTTCGTGCGCTGGTGGCGGGGTTACTGAGCCCGTCCGCCGACGGCCCCGTCACCGTCCCGGTCACCGGCCCACTCGTCGTGGGCGGACCAGGCCCGCAGGGTCCGTCCGCTGCTGAACGCGTGCCGGTGCCCGGTGACCGGGTCGGTGAACTCCAGCGCCCGCGCCAGCAGTTGCAGCGGGCGCCGGAAGTCACCGGCCGGCACGGGGCCGGTGACCACCGGGTACAGCGGGTCGCCGAGGATCGGCACGCCCAAGGCGCACATGTGCACCCGCAGCTGATGGGTCTGGCCGGTCCGGGGGAGCAGCCGGTAGCGGGCCAGGCCGCCTCGGTGCTCCGCCCGCTCGATCCGGGTCACGGCGTTCGGCTCGCCCGGCACCTGCCGGGCGGCGAGCACCCCGCGCTCCTTGAGGATCCGGCTGCGGACGGTACGGGGCAGGTCCAGGTCCGCCGCGTACGGAGCGACGGCCTCGTACTCCTTGTGCACGAGCCGGTCGCGGAACAGCGTCTGGTACGCGCCCCGTTCCTCGGGCCGCACCGTGAACAGCACGAGCCCGGCGGTGAGCCGGTCGAGCCGGTGGGCCGCCCCGAGCGCGGGCAGTCCCAGCTCCCGCCGCAGCCGCGCGAGAACCGTCTCGGTGACATGGCTGCCCCGGGGTGTCGTCGCGATGAAGTGCGGTTTGTCGGCCACCACGATGTGCTCGTCGCGGTACACGACCTCGACGGGGAACGGCACCCGCTCCTCGGCGGGCAGCTCCCGGTGGAACCAGACGAACATGCCGGGCAGGTACGCCGTGTCCGGTGTCACGGCCCGCCCGTCGGCCCCCACGACCCCTCCCGCGGCGAACATCTCCTCGACGGCCGCGGCCCGGGACGCGAGCCGCTCGCGCAGGTACTCCCGCACGGTGCCCCACTCCCCGCCGGCCGGCAACCGTATCCGTACGGCATCGACCCCGTCCCGCTGGGGCAGGGGAGACTCCGGAACCACCTTTTTCCGCCGCACCGCACAAGCGTACGCAGTGCCGCAGGCCGAGGCAGGTCAGGCCGCAGGGGGCGCAGCCTCCTGTTCGGCCTCGACCTGCGCGTTCCACTCCCGCTTCGCGGCCTGCCACCCGTCCTCGTTGTGCCCCAGCCGCCAGTAACCGGAGATGGACAGGTCCTCCCGGGCCACCTCGTGCTCGACCCGCAGCAGCCGGCGCAGCTCCTTCACGAACCCCGCCTCGCCGTGCACGAACGCGTGCACCCGGCCCGCCGGGAACTCCAGCGCCCGTACGGCGGCCACCAGCGCCTCGCCGACCGGCCGGTCACCGCGGTGCAGCCAGACGACCTGCACGTCGGAGTCGATCTTCTGCTCCTCCTCGGGGCCGGAGACCTCCACGAAGGCATGCACCCGGGCGCCGTCGGGCAGGGCCTCCAGCGCGGCGGCGATGGCGGGCAGCGCGCTCTCGTCACCGGCCAGCAGGTGCCAGTCGGCCGCCGCGTCGGGCGCGTACGCCCCGCCCGGGCCGAGGAACCGGACGAGCTCGCCCGCCCGGACGCGGGCGGCCCACGGCCCGGCGAGTCCCTCGTCGCCGTGCACCACGAAGTCGAGGGTCAGCTCGCGCTCCTCGGGGTCCCAGGCCCGCACGGTGTACGTGCGCGTCACGGGCCACTGCTCGCGCGGGAACTCCTCGCGGATGCGCGTCATGTCGAAGGGCTCGGGATACGTCACGCCCTCGGCGCCGAACAGCAGTTTAACGTAGTGGTCGGTGCTGGTGCCCGCCGTGAACTCGGCGAGTCCGTCACCACCGAGGACCACGCGCTGCATGTGGGGGGTCAGCCGCTCGGTGCGGACGACCCGCGCGGAGTGCGGCTTGGGAGCCCTGCGGGCCGGACGCTCTGCCATAACGGCCTCCTGGATAAGTTCGCTAAGGCTTACCTAAGCTAGCACCTCTGCCCGGGCGGCACTCCTCGAACACGCGATCCTCAGCCCTCGTTCCAGTGTCCCTCCGGCCCGCCCCGTACCGCCAGTGTCGACAGCAGCCGCTTCAGCGAACCGCCGAGGCCCCAGCGCGCCGCGAGCGCGTCGAGAGCCGCCGGGTCGCGCGGCGTGTGCGGCAGAGCGGTGTCCACCTGCGGCAGGGGCACGTCACCGGCCACCTTGACGACCTTCGGCGCGACGGAGACGTACGGCCGCGACTCGTCCAGGCGCTTGCGCCGCGAGGGCGTCAGCCCCGCCTTCGGGTCGTCCACCGCCGCCATGATCCCGGCCAGGTCCCCGAATTCCGCCAGCAGTTTGGCGGCCGTCTTCTCGCCGATGCCCGGCACGCCCGGCAGCCCGTCGCTCGGGTCGCCGCGCAGCAGCGCGAGATCCGCGTACCCGGGCCCGTCGACGCCGTACCTCTCGCGCAGCCACGCCTCGTCCGTGACCTGCAGCGTGCCGACGCCCTTGAGGGGGTACAGCACGCGCACCCCCCTCGCGTCGTCCACCAGTTGGTACAGGTCGCGGTCGCCGGTGACGATGTCGACCGGGCCCGTGGCACGGCCGGCGAACGTCCCGATCACGTCGTCCGCCTCGTACCCCGCCACGCCCACGCGCGTGATGCCCAGCGCGTCCAGGACCTCTTCGATGACCGGCACCTGCGACGACAGGGTGTCCGGCACCTCTTCCTCGTCCGGCCCGCTCCCGGTCCGCGCGGCCACGCGGTGCGCCTTGTAGGAGGGGATCAGGTCGACCCGCCACTGCGGCCGCCAGTCCGCGTCCATGCACGCGACCAGGTCGTCGGGCCGGTGGTCCCGTACCAGCCGGTCGATGAACTCGAGCAGACCGCGCACCGCGTTCACCGGGGTGCCGTCCGGGGCCTTCACGGATTCCGGCACCCCGAAATAGGCCCGGAAGTACAGGGAGGCGGTGTCGAGAAGCATGGTTCGCCGAGGCTGCTGAGTCTGCTGCGTCACGTCCCGCATCATGCCGTACGCCACCGACAGCCACCCTCCGATGCCCAAGCGGCGAAGGCGAGTTCCACAACTGGCGGGAACCAAACCCGATGTGACCTGGAACACGGTCGGGTTTGGGCCATCCGTATCGGGGCAGGTGCGCGGCCGGAGCGAACCCGGTCGCCTTTTCAACCACATAGGCGTGTACGGACCGGATGAGCGGGCGGACCCCGCATCGCTCCACGGCCCGCCGGCGGGGGAGGCGGGCCGTCTTCGTTCTACCGGAGAGGTACTCGTGTCATCCAGGCTGCAGGCGGAACAGCTCTACAAAGTGTTCGGAAGACGACCGGGCGAAGGAGTCGAGCGGCTGCGCGGGGGAGCCGACCGTGAGGAACTGCGCGCCGACGGCGTCACCGCCGCGGTGATCGACGCCTCCTTCACGGTGGAACCGGGCGAGATCTTCGTCGTGATGGGGCTGTCCGGATCCGGCAAGTCCACCCTGCTGCGCATGCTGAACGGACTCCTGGAGCCGACCGCGGGACGCGTGGTCTTCGACGGGCAGGACCTGACCGCGCTGAACGACCGCGAGATGCGCGAGGTCCGCTCGCGGAAGGTCAGCATGGTCTTCCAGCATTTCGCGCTCTTCCCGCACCGCAGCGTCCTGGAGAACGCCGCGTACGGCCTGGAGGTGCAGGGCGTGCCGCGCGCCGAACGCCACGAGCGCGCCAACAAGGCCCTGATCCTGGCCGGGCTGGCCGGCTGGGAGAAGTCCTGGCCCGACGAGCTGTCCGGCGGCATGCAGCAGCGCGTGGGCCTCGCCCGGGCGCTCGCCACCGACGCCGACCTGCTGCTGATGGACGAGTCCTTCAGCGCGCTGGACCCGCTGATCCGCCGGGACATGCAGGACCAGCTGATCGAGCTGCAGAAGAAGCTCAGGAAGACCATCGTCTTCATCACCCACGACCTCAACGAGGCCATGCGGCTGGGCGACCGCATCGCCGTCATGCGGGACGGCCGGATCGTCCAGATCGGCACCGCCGAGGACATCCTGGTCCGCCCCGCGAACGACTACGTCGCCTCCTTCACCCAGGACGTCGACCGTTCCCGGGTCCTGACCGCGGCCTCCGTCATGGACACGGACCTGCGCGGCGACGAGGCGGACTGCGGCTGCGAGACCGCGCGGCCCGACTCGTCCTTCGGCGAGCTGTGCGCCATCAGCGCGCGGCTGACGCACCCCGTCGCCGTCGTCGACAAGAAGGGCAAGCTGGTCGGAGTCGTGCCACGGCGCAGACTCGTCGGCTTCCTCGGTGACGAACAGGGGGAACCCGCGCCCTGCGACTCCTCCCGCGGCACGACCCCCGGGGCGGTGAAGACCGATGCCTAGAGTCCCCTTCGGCGACTGGGTCAACGACGCGGTCGACTGGCTGCTGAACCACATGGCGTGGCTCTTCGACTTCTTCAAGACCGTCTTCCTCGGCACCTACGACGGCATCAACGCCGTCCTGCAGGCCCCCGAACCGCTGCTCCTCGCGGGCATCTTCGCGGTCATCGCGTTCTGGCTGCGCGGCACCTCGGCCGGCGTGCTCACCTTCGTGGGATTCGCGTTCATCGACTCCCTCGAACTGTGGGAGAACGCGATGATCACCCTGTCGCTCGTTCTCGTGGCGACGATCATCGCGCTCGTCATATCCGTGCCCGTCGGCATCTGGGCGGCCCGCTCGGACCGGGTCAGCAGCGTGGTGCGGCCCGTGCTCGACTTCATGCAGACGCTGCCGGCGATGATCTACCTGATCCCGGCGATCCTGTTCTTCGGCACCGGCGCCCCCGCGGGCATCGTGGCCACCCTGATCTTCGCGCTGGCACCCGGCGTCCGGATGACCGAGCTGGGCATCCGCCAGGTCGACAAGGAACTGGTCGAGGCGGCCGACGCGTTCGGCACCACCCCCGGCAACATCCTGCTGCGCGTCCAGCTGCCACTGGCCCTGCCCACCGTGATGGCGGGCGTCAACCAGGTCATCATGCTGGGCCTGTCCATGGCCGCCATCGCGGGCATGGTCGGCACCGGCGGCCTCGGCGGCGACGTGAACGAGGCCATCGGGCAGCTCAACGTCGGCCTCGGCTCCGAGGCGGGCGTCGCCATCGTCATCCTCGCCATCTACCTGGACCGCATGACCAGCGCGCTGGGCACCCAGGTCTCCCCGCTCGGCCGCCGCGCCGCCGCCAAGCTGCGCAGTGCGCAGGGCCTGAAGATCTGGTCCTACCGCCCCCGGCCCACCGTGGCCGTGGTCGGCGTCGTCGTGCTCGCGCTCGTCGCCGGCGGCATGGGCGTCTTCGGCTCCGACGACAGCGAGACCGCCGCGTCCGACAGCGGGAACGTCGGCCAGGGCAAGAAGGTCAGCATCGGGTACATCCCCTGGGACGAGGGCGTGGCCTCCACCTTCCTTTGGAAGGAGATCCTGGAGCGGCGCGGCTTCGAGGTCGACGTCAAGCAGTTCGACGCGGGCCCGCTCTACACCTCCCTCGCGCAGGGCGACATCGACTTCCAGACCGACTCCTGGCTGCCCGTCACGCACGAGCAGTACTGGAAGAAGTACGGCAAGCAGCTCGAGGACCTGGGCTCCTGGTTCGGCCCGACCTCCCTGGAACTGAGCGTGCCCGCCTACATGGAGGACATCAACACCCTGGAGGACCTCAAGGGCAAGGCGGCCGAGTTCGACGGCAGGATCACCGGCATCGAGTCCAGCGCCGGGATGATGGGCCTGCTCAAGACCAAGGTCCTCAAGGAGTACGGGCTCGACAAGGAGTACAAGGTCGTCGACAGCTCCACACCGGCGATGCTGGCCGAGCTCAAGCGCGCGTACGCCAAGAAGGAGCCGTTCGTCGGCACGCTCTGGTCGCCGCACTGGGCGTACAGCGAGTACAAGCTGAAGAAGCTCAAGGACTCCAAGAACGCCTGGGGCAAGGGCGACGGCGTGCACACGCTCTCCCGCAAGGGCTTCACCGAGGACAACCCGGTCGTCGCCAAGTGGCTCAAGAACTTCAAGATGACCGAGAAGCAGCTCACGAGCCTCGAGGCGCAGATCAACAAGGCCGGCAAGGGCGCGCAGCAGAAGGCCGTGCGCACCTGGCTGAAGGGCAACGCGAAGGTCGTCGACGAACTCGCCCCGGTCCAGGAGACGTCCGGCACCCCCGCCGAGGCGAAGCGCGCGATCGACGTCGCCTGGTTCCCGTGGGACGAGGACGTCGCCGTCACCTACCTGTGGAAGGACGTCCTCGCCCGGCGCGGCTACACGCTGAACCTGAAGCAGATGGACGTCGGCCCGGTCTACACGGGCCTCGCCACCGGCGACATCGACCTCAACTTCGACGCCTGGCTGCCGCACGCGCAGGCCAACTACTGGGACAAGCACAAGGACAACCTGCGGGACCTCGGCACCTGGTACGAGCCGACGTCCCTGGAGGTCGCGGTGCCCTCGTACGTGAAGGACGTCAAGTCCCTCGCCGACCTCAAGGGCAAGGCCGACACCTTCGACGGGAAGATCATCGGGATCGAGCCGGGCACCGGTGAGATGAACCTCCTGAAGAAGGACGTGCTGCCGGGTTACGGCCTGGACAAGGAGTACGAGGTCGTCGACGGCTCCACGCCCGCGATGCTGGCCGAGCTGAAGCGCGCGTACGCCAAGAAGCAGCCCGTCGCCGTCGTCCTGTGGTCGCCGCACTGGGCGTACAGCGAGTACGAGCTCACCAAGCTGTCGGACGGGAAGAAGCTGTTCGGCGAGGGCAACACGATCCGGACCATCTCCAACAAGAAGTTCCCGGAGCAGTACCCGCAGCTCACGAAGTGGATCAAGGGCTTCACGATGAGCGAGGACGAGCTCGGCACGCTGGAGGCCGAGATCAAGGACCGCGGCCAGGGCCACGAGGAGGACGCCGTCGCCGCGTGGCTCAAGGAGCACCCGGACATGGTGGAGCGCATGACTCCGCAGTGACCGCGCGCCGGCCCCGTGGTGGACCGGCAGCGATCCCGCGCACGACCGCGAGGGGTGGTAGGCGCCGAAAGGCGCCTACCACCCCTCGCGGCCCGTCCGGGCCGGGTGCGGCAATGTCCGGGGGGATGTGGCGGGCGCATGAAACTGTTTGGTGAACACCCGTAGGGTGCAGACAGCACATCAGGAATCCGGACCCGTGGGACACGGGCGCGTACGCACCGCACACGTACCGACGACGCACAGGGGGGAGCCGAAGCGATGGACGAGAACAAGGAGACCCTTCGAGTGGGCGCGGCCGTCAGGCGGCGTCGCCGGTCACTGGAGCTCACCCTCGCCGCCGTCGCCGAGCGCAGCGGTCTGTCGGTGCCGTTCCTCAGCCAGGTCGAGAACGAGCGGGCCCGGCCCAGCACCCGCTCCCTCGAACGCGTGGCCGACGCCCTCGGGACGACCCGCGTGGAGCTGCTGGCGGCGGCCGACCCGGCGCGCAGCGTCGACGTGGTGCGCGCCGACGACTCCGAGTTCACCCATGAACCCCGCGTGCGCCCCCTGGTACGCGGCCACCACCAGCTGCACGCGATGGAGTTCTCCGGCGACCAGGACGCCGGCCGCGAGTTCCAGCACCGCAACGACGAGCTGATGTACGTGGCCGACGGCGTCGTCGAGGTCGAGGCGGAGGGCCGCGCGTACCGGCTGGGCCGGGGCGACACCCTGTACCTGACGGGCGGGGTGCGGCACCGGTGGCGGGCCACCGAGGAGGACACCCGCGTGCTGTTCGTCGCGGTCGCGGACCATGTCGAGGCGGTCGACGACCTCAACCGCTGAGGGCGGGCACGGGCGCGGCACCGGACGGTTCGACCGGGGGCGCCGCGAGCAGCCGTCCGTCGAGCAGGCCCCGGACCGTGTGCGCGGCGGCCACCGTCCAGGCCGTGAGCAGCAGGGCGCACAGGGCGACCGCCAGGCCGTCGTAGACCACCAGCCCGGCGCGCCGGGCGAGCCCCTCGGCGCCCGTCACGCACGTGCCCACCGGGAAGGTGAACGCCCACCACGTCATCGTGAAGCCCATGCCCCGGCGCCGGGCCCGCACCACCATCGCGCCGGCCAGCGCCAGCCAGAACAGCGCGAAGCCCGTCACCGGCACGCCGTAGAGCACCGCCAGGACCACGAGGCCCCGGTCGTACGGGGCCGGCACGACACCCGGGGCGACGGCGGCGAACTTGTCGACGGCCGTCGTGGACTGGCCCAGCGGACCCAGGACCAGGAACAGGGCCGGGGTGAGGGCGAGCGGCGGCGGACCGCCCGTGACGAGCCGGGCGAAGACCATCGGCAGCATCACCAGCGTGGCCAGCAGGCTGAGCCCGAACATCGCGAAGCAGCCCAGGAGCAGGACCGCGCGGGGCGCGCCGGGCGGCAGGTGCGGGACGAGCAGGGGCCCGAGGGCCGCGGAGACCATCGGGGCGACCAGGGGGAGCAGCCACACCGGGGTGGCCTGCGAGGCGTCCACCCGGTGGTGTACGACCATCAGGTACGGGACGGCCACCGCGACCGTCAGCGCGGTGAGGGTGCCGGCCGTGAACAGGACGGCGTCCAGGGCGACCGCCGCCGGCGTGCCGATCCAGTCCCGGCCGACGACCAGGGCTCCGCCGCCGACCGCGAGCAGGGCCATCGGGAGGCAGCCGTGGAACGGTGCCGTCGCCGGGTCCATGAGGTGGGCCCTCGCCCGGTCCCGGTGATGGGTCCAGTGCGCGGCCCTGGCGGCCAGCACGGCGACGAGCAGGGCCAGGGAGAGGGCCCAGAACGCCGTGCAGAGGGTGCGCAGACCCGGGACGTCGAACGGGAGGCCGGCTCCGGCCGTCGCCACGATCGCGGTGCCCATGACCGGGGCGTACCAGTGGGGGCCGAGGTGGCGGACGGAGGTGACCATGACTCCACGGTGCGGCTTCGCCGCGGGGCCGACCAGGGAGCGCCGGTCTATGGGGGCATAAGGTGGGCTTATGAGTCGGACCGACGGGACGGACGCCGTGCCCGGCGGCGGGCTGGCGCACCGGGTGCCCGAGCTGGGCGCGCTGGAGCTGCTGCTCGCCGTGGCGCGGCTCGGCAGCCTGGGGCGCGCGGCCCGGGAGCTCGGCATCACCCAGCCCGCCGCCAGCAGCCGGATCCGGTCCATGGAACGGCAGCTGGGGGTCGCGTTGGTGGACCGGTCGCCCAGGGGCTCCCGGCTCACCGACGCGGGCGCGCTCGTCACGGACTGGGCCCGGCGGGTGGTGGAGGCAGCGGAGGCGTTCGACGCGGGGGCGCAGGCGCTGCGGGACCGGCGGGACTCGCGGCTGCGGGTGGCCGCGAGCATGACGATCGCCGAGTACCTGCTGCCGGGCTGGCTCATCGCGCTGCGCGGGCAGCGCCCGGACACGGCGGTGTCGTTGCTCGCGGGGAACTCGACGGCGGTGGCCGGGAGGGTGCTCTCCGGCGCGGCGGACCTCGGGTTCGTGGAGGGGGTGTCCGTGGCGGCCGGCCTCGACTCCGTGGTCATCGCGCACGACCGGCTGATCGTCGTGACCGCGCCCGGACATCCGTGGGCCCGGCGGCGCCGGGCGCTGGACGCGCAGGAGCTCGCGGCGACGCCGCTGATCCTGCGGGAGGAGGGGTCGGGGACGCGGCAGGTGCTGGACGCGGCGCTCGGCGGGCTGGCCCGCCCGCTGATCGAGCTGTCCTCGACGACGGCGGTCAAGGCCTCCGCGGCGTCGGGGGCGGGGCCGGCGGTCCTGAGCGAGCTGGCGCTGGGGGAGGAGCTCTCGGCCCGGCGGCTGGTGTCGATCCCGGTGGAGGGGGTGCGGCTCAGCCGTGCGCTGCGGGCGGTGTGGCCGGCGGGGCATCGGCCGGCGGGGCCGGCCCGGGACCTCCTGACCCTGACGCGCTCGTAGCGGGCGGGGCGGACGGCGTGCGCAGTTCCCCGCGCCCCTGGGGGTGGTGCCGGCCGGTTCTCCACCCGCGGGCCGGTGGGGGGGGCTGGTCGCGCAGTTCCCCGCGCCCCTGGGTGGGCGGTGGCGCGGGCCGGTCGACGGGTTCGGGAGAGCAGGGGGACTACACGCTCCGCCCGCCGTGCCCCGCAGCGGAGCTTGTCAGGGGCGCGGGGAACTGCGCGGCCCACCCCCACCGGCCCGCAGGCGACAGCCGGGCCGCAAGCCGGGTTTCTCAGGGCGGGCCGGTCCTCAGGACGCGGCTGCGATCAACCCCCGCATCACCGACAGGTCCGCGCCCATCTCCGGATGCCACTGCACCCCCAGGACCCACCCGGGACCGGCCAGTTCGACCGCTTCCACCGTCCCGTCCTGCGCGAACGCGCTCGCCACCAGTCCCTCCCCGAGCCGCTCCACCGCCTGGTGGTGGTACGTCGGCACGGACACCTCCCCGTCCACCAGCTCCGCGTACAGCGACCCCGGCACCGGCTTCACCCCGTGCCGGCCGAACACCCCCACCGTCTCGACATGGCCGTCGATGTGCTGCACGAGCGTCCCGCCGAGCGCGACGTTCAGCAGCTGCATCCCCCGGCAGATGCCGAGCAGCGGGGTCCCGGAAGCCAGCGCCGCCCCGATCAGCGCCAGCTCCCAGCTGTCACGGGCCCGCGCCTCGGGCCCGCAGCGGGGGTCGCGAGCGGCCCCGTACCGTGCCGGGTCCACGTCGGGACCCCCCGCGATCACCACGGCGTCGAGCCGCGCGACGACCCCGGCGGCGTACGCCGGGTCGTCCGGCGGCAGCATCGCGGCCGCGCCCCCCGCCGCCTGGACGAGCCGCGGATAACCGGCCGGCAGCAGCGCCGCCTCCAGCTCCCACACCCCCCACCGCGCGGTCTCCAGGTACGTACTGACGCCGATCAGCGGCCTGTCCCTCATCCCCGTCCCCTCCACTTTCCCGTTCCCTGTGCTCGTCAATGGACAGCACGCGTACCTTTAGGTCAGGAAGCCGCGCAACAGCGCCGCCGTGCCCGCGCAGTGCTCCCGCATCGCCCCGCGCGCCCCGTCCACGTCCCCGGTCAGCACCGCCTCGACCAGGACCGCGTGCTGGCGCTGGGAATGCTCCAGGTTCCGTACCAGGAGGGGGATGCAGTCGAGGAGGTCGTTCACGGTCGAGCGGACGGCCGCGTACCGGGCCGTGAGCGTCGGCGAACCGCACAGCTCGGCGAGGGTCAGGTGGAGGAGGGTGTCCAGGCGCCGGTACTCCGCCAGCGGGGCGTCCTGGGTGCGGGTCAGCGCCGCGCGCAGGAGCCGGGCCCGGTCGGATGACAGGCCCTGGGACGCGCAGAGTTCCGCCGCGCCGACCTCCAGCACCTCCCGGAAGCGCAGGACGTCCTCGATGTCGACCCCCGCGACGCGCCGGCGCAGCTCGGCCCCGCCGGTCCGCCCGGTCGTCCCGGAGCGGGCCCGTACGAAGGTGCCGCCGTACCGGCCCCGCCGCGACTCGACGAGTCCCTGGTCCTGCAGCACCTTCAGGACCTCGCGCAGCGTCACCCGGCTGATCCCGAGCCTGCCCGCCAACTCGCGCTCGGCCGGCAGCCGTTCGCCGCCCGGGACCAGGCCGAGCCGTACGACCTGGAGGATCTGCTCCAGGGCCTCCTCGAAACCGTTGCCCGCGCGCACCGGCCGCAGGACCGGCGCCAGCCGGTCGGCCGGGCGCTCGTCCGGACGGTGCGGGTCGGCCGGGCCGTGCGGGGCGGCCGGGTCAGGCTGCGGCATCCGGTCGTGCCCCCTTCCCAAGCAAAGGTTCTCGGCAATACCTTATGGCTCTCGGCTGACCGAAGGAGGACTTTCCCGTGGCAGACCGCACACCACCGCTCACCGTCGAGGAACTGCGCGCCCTCGTCGCGAGCGGCGAGATCGACACGGTCGTCCTGGCCTTCCCGGACATGCAGGGGCGGCTCCAGGGCAAGCGGTTCGCCGCGCGGTTCTTCCTCGACGAGGTGCTCCAGCACGGCACGGAGGGCTGCAACTACCTCCTCGCGGTCGACACCGAGATGAACACGGTCGAGGGGTACGAGATGTCGTCCTGGGACCGTGGATACGGCGACTTCGCCATGCACCCCGACCTCGGTACGCTGCGCCGGATTCCCTGGAACGAGGGCACCGCGATGCTCGTCGCCGACCTCGCCTGGGAGGACGGCTCGCCCGTCGTGGCCGCGCCCCGCCAGATCCTGCGCCGCCAGCTGGAGCGGCTCGCCGAGCACGGCTTCACCGCCCAGGTGGGGACCGAGCTGGAGTTCATCGTCTTCAGGGACACCTACGAGCAGGCCTGGGACACCGGCTACCGGGGACTCACGCCCGCCAATCAGTACAACATCGACTACTCGATCCTCGGGACCGGCCGCATCGAGCCCCTGCTGCGCAGGATCCGCAACGAGATGGCGGCGGCCGGCCTGACCGTCGAGTCCGCCAAGGGCGAGTGCAACCCGGGTCAGCACGAGATCGTGTTCAAGTACGACGAGGCCCTGGTCACCTGCGACCAGCACGCCGTCTACAAGACCGGGGCCAAGGAGATCGCCTCCCAGGAGGGCGTCTCGCTCACCTTCATGGCCAAGTACGACGAGCGCGAGGGCAACTCCTGCCACATCCACCTCTCGCTCGCCGACGCCGACGGCACGAACGCCATGGCCGGTGACGGCGAGGGCGGCATGTCGCCGGTGATGCGGCACTTCCTCGCGGGACAGCTCGCCGCCCTGCGGGACTTCTCCCTCCTGTACGCGCCCAACATCAACTCGTACAAGAGGTTCCAGCCGGGCTCGTTCGCGCCGACCGCCGTCGCCTGGGGCCGTGACAACAGGACCTGCGCGCTGCGCGTGGTCGGCCACGGCCGCTCGCTGCGCTTCGAGAACCGGCTGCCCGGCGGGGACGTCAACCCGCACCTGGCGGTGGCCGGCCTCGTCGCGGCCGGGCTGTACGGCATCGAGCAGAAGCTGGAACTGCCCGAGGCGTGCACCGGCAACGCCTACACCGCCGGCTACGACCGGGTGCCCACCACCCTGCGCGAGGCGGCCGAACTCTGGGAGAACAGCCCCATCGCCCGGTCCGCCTTCGGCGACGAGGTGGTCGCCCACTACCGCAACATGGCGCGCGTCGAACTGGACGCCTTCGACGCCGCGGTGACCGACTGGGAACTGCGCCGCTCCTTCGAACGCATGTGAGAGGTCCTTCGTTGTCGCACACCCCCACCCGGTCCGAGGAACACGACGGACACGAGCTCCTCGTGCTCAACCCGGCCACCGAAGAAGTCGTCGCCACCGTCCCGGGGGCCGGCCCGGCGGACGTCGACGCGGCCGTCGTACGGGCCGGTGCGGCGCAGGTCCGATGGGCCGCCCTCGCACCCGGCGAGCGGGCCCGGCTGCTGCGCCGGTTCGCCGTCGTCGTCGACGAACACCGCGAGGAACTCGCACGGGCCGAGGTCCGCGAGGCCGGCCACACCATCGGCAACGCCCGCTGGGAGGCGGGCAACGTCCGTGATCTGCTCGACTACGCGGCCGGGGGAGTGGAGCGACTCACCGGACGCCAGATCCCGGTGCCGGGCGGCCTCGACATCACGATCCTCGAACCGCTGGGCGTGGTCGCCGTCATCGCGCCCTGGAACTTCCCGATGCCGATCGCGGCCTGGGGCACGGCCCCCGCGCTCGCGGCCGGCAACGCCGTCGTCCTGAAGCCCGCCGAGACGACCCCGCTGACCGCACTGCGGCTGGCCGAACTCGCCCTGGAGGCGGGCCTTCCCGAGCACCTCTTCCAGGTCCTGCCGGGTGCGGGAGCCGTCACCGGCAACGCGCTGGTCGAACACCCGGGCGTCGCGAAGGTCGTCTTCACGGGGTCGACGGCCGTGGGCAGACAGGTGCTGGCCAAGGGATCGGCGCTCCTCAAACCCGTCACCCTCGAACTCGGCGGCAAGAGCCCCAACATCGTCTTCGCCGACGCCGACATCGAGGCCGCCGCGGCCGCCACGCCCATGTCCTTCCTCGACAACTCCGGACAGGACTGCTGCGCCCGCACCCGCATCCTCGTGCAGCGGCCGGTGTACGACCGCTTCCTCGAACTCCTCGCCCCCGCCGTCGAGTCCGTCGTCGTCGGGGACCCGGCCGACGAGAAGACCGCCATGGGCCCGCTGATCTCCCGGGCCCAGCTGGACCGCGTGCGCTCGTACGTCACCGACGACCTGGCGGGCATCAGGGGCAGCGTGCCCGACGGCCCCGGCTTCTGGTTCCCGCCCACCGTCCTGACCGCGGTCGAGCCCCACGCGCGCGTGGCCGTCGAGGAGGTCTTCGGACCGGTCGCCGTCGTCCTCCCCTTCGACGACGAGGCCGACGCGGTCCGGCTCGCCAACGCCACCGACTACGGCCTGTCCGGCTCGATCTGGACCCGGGACGTGGGGCGCGCCCTGCGCGTGTCGAGCGCCGTCCGGGCGGGGAACCTGTCCGTGAACTCCCACTCCAGCGTGCGCTACTGGACCCCCTTCGGCGGCTTCAAGCAGTCCGGCCTCGGCCGCGAACTCGGCCCGGACGCCCTGACCGCCTTCACCGAGACCAAGAACGTCTTCATCAGCACGGAGGGCCCCGCACAGTGACCGCATCGACCTCGCCCGCATCGGCCTCCTCGCCCGCACCGGTCTCCTCACCCGACGCCGTCGTCTGCCGTCGTCTGGTCGGCCGTACCGCCGTCGTCACGGGGGCGGGCAGCGGCATCGGCCTCGCCACCGCCCGCCGGCTCGCGTCCGAGGGCGCCCACGTCGTCTGCGGCGACATCGACGAGACCCACGGCAAGGCCGCCGCCGACGAGATCGGCGGGATCTTCGTCAGGGTCGACGTCACCGACCCCGAGCAGGTCGAGACGCTCTTCAGGACCGCGTACGACACCTACGGGTCCGTCGACGTCGCCTTCAACAACGCGGGCATCTCGCCGCCCGACGACGACTCGATCCTGGAGACCGGCCTGGAGGCCTGGAAACGCGTCCAGGACGTCAACCTCACCTCCGTCTACCTGTGCTGCAAGGCCGCGATCCCCTACATGCGGCGCCAGGGCAAGGGGTCGATCATCAACACCGCCTCCTTCGTGGCCCGGATGGGCGCCGCGACCTCGCAGATCTCGTACACCGCGTCCAAGGGCGGGGTGCTGGCCATGTCCCGCGAGCTGGGCGTGCAGTTCGCCCGCGAGGGCATCCGCGTCAACGCCCTGTGCCCCGGACCGGTCAACACCCCCCTCCTGCGGGAGCTGTTCGCCAAGGACCCCGAGCGGGCCGCGCGCCGCCTCGTGCACATCCCGCTCGGACGGTTCGCGGAGGCCGACGAGATCGCCGCCGCGGTCGCCTTCCTCGCCAGCGACGACTCCTCGTTCGTGAACGCGTCGGACTTCCTGGTCGACGGCGGCATCTCGGGCGCGTACGTCACCCCGCTCTAGAGCGGTCCCGGCCCCGGGTCCCGGCGGTGCTACCGGGGTGACCCGTGTGGCCGGGCCGGGCGGCGCCTAGAGTGCCGGGATGAGCATGACGCCTCCGCCCGGCTGGTACCGGGACCCTTCCGTCCCGCACACGGAGCGCTGGTGGGACGGGACCGCCTGGAGCGGGTACCGCCGTACGCCCGGGACGCCGCGGGCGGTGCCCGGGTCCGTGGGCGACGGTCCGACCGGGCGCGCCAGGGCGGTCGCCCTCGCCGCCACGGCGGCCGTCCTGGCCGCCGCCGTCGTCACGGGCGCCGTCGTCCTGAGCGGTGGCGACGACGACGGCCCCGGGGCACGGACCGCGCCGGCGCCCACGGCCCCCGCGCCGGCGAGCACGCCGTCCTCGGCCTCCGGGTCCGCCCCGGAACCGTCCGCCGGCGACCCCGACGTGGTCGTGGACGAGCTCAACGGCATCACCCTGCCGCTCCTCGACGGCTGGACCGAGCCGAAGAACGTCTCGGACACCGACGTCGTGCTGACCACACCCGGGACCTACACCTGTCCGGGCGACGACGGCCTCTGCCGCCACGGCACGGTCGTCTCGCGCACGGTGACCGCGAACGACGAGAAGTCCCCCGCGGCGCTCGCCAGGCAGGACATCTCCGAGGCGGCCGACCTGGCGTACGACCGCGACAGGCTCGACCGGCGCCCCTTCCACGGGATCACGTCCCGCCGGCTGGTGAAGCAGGGGCCGGTGGCGGTCGCGGGACGCACCGGGTACTTCGTGCGCTGGCGCGTCAGGACCGAGGCCGGGCCCGGGGGGTACGTCCAGTCGACGGCGTTCCCGTCCAGCGTCGGCTCGGAGTCACCGGTCCTGGTGCGGTACGTCTTCGACGCGGGCGCGGAAGGGCCGCCGCTCGCCGACATGGACCGCATCACCCAGGGCATCCGGCCGGTCGGCGATGCGGACACGGGCGGCGGGGTGGGCAGCGGCATCGGCCCCACGCGGTAGCGCCGCCCGGCTCCACGGCGGCGCCGGGGCTGCAGGGCCGGGACTACAGGAACGTGTGGCCCTCGCCGCGGTACGTCGGTACCGCCGCCGTCACCGCGTCGCCCTCCACGAGGTGCAGCGTGTCGAACCGCTCGCACAGCTCCCCGGCCTTCGCGTGCCGGAACCACACCTTGTCGCCGATCAGCAGATCGTCTGCGGGCGCGCCGAGCAGCGGGGTCTGCACCTCACCGGCGCCCTCCTGGGCGTCGTACCGCAGCCCCTCGGGGAGGTACGGCACGGGCAGCCGGTCGGGGCCCGGGGCGCCCGACGCCGGATAGCCGCCGCCGAGGACGGTCACCACGCCGACCCCCGGCCGGCGCACGACGGGCTGCGCGAAGAGCGCGGCCGGACGCCCGCTGAACGACGTGTAGTTGTCGAAGAGCCGCGGCACGTACAGCCCCGACCCGGCCGCGATCTCGGTCACCGAGTCCTCGGCCGCGGTGTGCTGGACACTGCCCGTGCCACCGCCGTTGACGAACTCCAGGTCCGGTGCGACGGCCCGGACCGCCCGCACGACGTCCGCCCGGCGCTGCGCCAGTTCCCTGCGGGCCGTGGCCTGCATCAGCCGGATCGCGCGCGACCGGAAGGGGCGCCCCTGCAGGGAGTCCCCGACACCCGCGATGTGCCCCTCGTACGCCATGATCCCGACGAGCCGGAAACCGGGCCGGCGGGCGATCGTCCGCGCCATGTCGGCGACCTGGGCGGCGGAGCGCAGGGGCGAGCGGCGGGCACCGATCCGGACCCGGCCGCCGAACAGCCGCAGCGCGGTGTCCAGCTCCAGGCAGACGCGCACCTCTTCGCGGCCGCCGGCCCGGGCGTCGTCGATCAGCCGCAGCTGCGCCGGGTCGTCGACCATGACGGTCACGGCGGCGGCGAGCTTGGGATCACCCGCGAGCTCCGCGTACCCCGCCCGGTCGGCGGACGGGTAGGCGAGCAGCACGTCGTGGAATCCGGAGCGGGCCAGCCACAGCGACTCGGCGAGCGTGTAGGACATGAGGCCGGCGAAACCCTCGCGGGCCAGCACGCGTTCGAGCAGGGCCCGGCAGCGCACCGACTTGCTCGCGACACGTACGGGCTTGCCCGCCGCCCGCCGTACGAGATCGTCCGCGTTGGCGTCGAAGGACTCCAGGTCGACGATCGCGACGGGTGCGTCCAGATGAGCGGTGGCCCGGTCGTAGCGGGCCCGGTCTGCGGCGCGGGCTGTCATGTCCGAAGCCTGCCAGACCGGATCACCGCAGGGTAGGGGGACGTTCCGGGCAGATGCCCCGGCCCCGCGAACCGGTTCCCACGCGCGGGGCGTCAACCCGTAGAGTGACGCGCACGCAAGCGGGGAACGGATGGCCGGAGGGTTCCTTCGGCGAGCCGGACGTCCGGGTCGAGGAAACGGGGGGTGCATGAGCACGGAAGCGCGCCGCGCCTCCATTCCGCCTCGTCCGTCGACGCCACCGGGACCGCCCGCGTCGCCTGCGCCGGCCACGCCGGACGGTGAACGCCCGCCGTCGGAGGAGCCCGCCGGGGGCGACTGGTTCGGGCCGCGCCCCGCGAGCACGCCGCCGCGTCCGCGCACGTCCGGCGAAGCCGGGCCACGGGACGTCCCGCCGCCCGGCGCACCGCGCTTCCCGAGCCTGCGCCCCAACGGCGGACAACGGCAGGCCCCTGAGACGCTTCCGCCCCCGCCGGCCTCGGCACGCTTCCCGGACACGCCGCCCGGCGGGACGAGCCTCCCGCCGCGCCCGGTGACGGAACCGGGAACCCGTCCCGGGGGCGCGGAATGGGCGGGCGTCACGCCGCGTCCGGGCACCGGGCGCACGGCGGACGCGGAGCGTGCCGCCCGGCAGAGCCTCCCGCCGCGCCCGGCGACGGCACCGCGCGCTCCCGCGGCAGGCGCCGGGTGGACGAACGTTCCACCACGCCCACCTACGGCACCGGCACCACCCACGGCACCGGCACCACCCACGGCACCGGCACCGGCGGCGGGTCCGGCACCGGCATCCGCCGCCGGACCCGCACCGGCCACCGCACCAACCACCGGACCGGCCGCAGCCACCGACCCGACCCCGCCGCGTCCCACGCCGCGCCGGGTGGACGAAACGGGGGCGCCCTCGGGCGCGGCTCCCGGACGTGCGCGTACCGGCCGGCAGGATTTCCCGCCGCGCCCGCCGGGCGGAGCGCAGGACGCCGCGGGCAGCACCCGGATGCCGGAGGTTCCGCCGCGCCCCGCCACCGGGCCCCGGACGACCGGACCGCATACGACCGGACCGCGGACGGACGCCTTCCAGTCGCTCACGCGGCCTGCCCGGGCGCCCGGCGGGGCTCCGTCGGAGACCACGGCCCGGCTGCGGCCCGCCCCCGCCGTGCCGGCCCCGCCACCGGGCCCCGCGCCGCCCGGCAGGCCCCTGACCGGTACCGGCGCCGGTACCGGCGGATCGTTCCGGGACGGGTCCTTCTCCGGTGAGCCCTTCCCGGGGGAGTCCTTCTCGGGCCCCTCCCGGCACGTTCCCGCGGCTCCGGCGGGAGCGACGGGGCCGGCGCACCGGCCCTTCGTGTCGCTCGCCGCGCCGGACACCCAGGACGACGACACCGCGCGGCCACGCCCCGCGGGGCCCCGCCGGCGCAGCGGCGTGGCGGCCGCCGCGGCCTGCGTCATGCTGGGCCTCGGGCTCATCGGCGGCGCGATGACGGGGAGCTGGCTCACCGGGGACGGCTCGGACGGGGCCGGGACACCGGACGCGTTCACGGCGGCCGGCGACCTGTGGCACAGCGTCCCCGTCGACAGGCTCTTCCCGCCCACGGTCAAGGGCGACGGGGCCGGCCCGGGCGGCGCCGACCGGGTATGGACCCGGATCGCCGTGGCCCCCGACAGCGGCTGCGGGGACGCCCTCGACCCCCTCCTCCAGAAGGTCCTCGCGCCCGCCGGCTGCCTGCGGCTGCTGCGCGCCACCTACACGGACGCGACCCGCAGCCACGTCACCACGGTCGGCCTGCTGTTCACGAAGGCCGACGCCGCGGCCATGGGCGCCCTGCACCGCCGGTTCGAGGAGCAGGGGCTCGACAGCCGGCGCGACCTCATGCCCCGCGCGTACGCCGCGAAGGGCACCGTCGCCGCCGGCTTCGGCGACGGCCAGCGCGCGTCGTGGACGCTGTCGGTGCTGACCGACGCCCCGGTCGTCGCCTACGCGGTCTCCGGCTTCGCCGACGGCCGTACCGTCACCGAACCGCAGCCCGCCGAGGACGCGATGAAGGCCGGTGCCACCACGCCCACCGCCCAGGCCGGCCTCGGCCACGACGCGCAGGGCCTCGCCGACCGCATCGAACGGAGCCTGCGCAAGACCGCCGCCCCGGCCACGGAGAAGCCGTCATGACCCGCAGGGCGCCCCGCGGAAGGGGACTCCTGGTCGCCGCCCTGGCCGCCGGGCTCGTCCTCCTCCCCGCCACCACCGCCCACGCCGACGGCATCCGTGCCAAGCAGTGGGCCCTGGACGCGATGCACACGTCGCAGGCCTGGCGGACGACGAAGGGCGGGGGCATCACCGTCGCCGTCCTCGACACCGGCGTCGACGACGAGCACCCCGACCTCGCGGGCAACGTCCTCACCGGCAAGGACATGGTCGGCTTCGGCGCGGGCCGCGGCGACCGGCCCTGGGCGCGGCACGGCACGGCGATGGCCGGCATCATCGCGGGCCACGGACACGGCGCGGGCAACGCCGACGGAGTCATGGGCATCGCCCCCGAAGCGAAGATCCTGCCCGTCCGCGTGATCCTCGAGGACGGTGACACGGCCCGCGGCAAGGCCCGCAACACCCGCGGCAACGCCCTCGCCGAAGGCATCCGGTGGGCCGCGGACCAGGGCGCCGACGTCATCAACCTCTCCCTGGGCGACGACTCCAGGTCCGCCCACCCGGAGCCTTCCGAGGACGCGGCCGTCCAGTACGCCCTGAAGAAGGGCGCCGCCGTCGTCGCCTCGGCCGGGAACGGCGGCGAGCGGGGCGACCACATCTCCTACCCGGCGGCCTACCCCGGTGTGATCGCCGCGACCGCCGTCGACCGCTACGGCACCCGCGCCTCGTTCTCCACCCGCCGCTGGTACGCCACCGTCAGCGCCCCCGGCGTCGATGTCGTCATCGCCGACCCCGACCGGAAGTACTACGAGGGCTGGGGCACCAGCGCCGCCTCGGCCTTCGTCTCCGGCGCCGTCGCCCTCGTCAAGGCGGCCCACCCCGGCCTGTCCCCGGCGCAGATCAAGGACCTGCTGGAGAAGACCGCGCGCAACGCCCCCTCCGGCGGCCGGGACGACTCCCGGGGCTACGGCTTCGTGGACCCCGCGGCAGCCATCAAGGCCGCCGCCGGCCTCGGACCGGAGGACCTGAAGGCGGCGGCCCACCCGGGCGAGTACTTCGGCGAGGGCCCGGACACCGCCGCCGACGACGGCTCCTCGACCGCCTGGGCCGGCCCGCTGGCGGGCGGCGTCGGCGGGGTCCTCCTCGTCATGGCGATCGTGCTGTGGCGGGGCAGCGGACGCCCCCGCCACCAGGAAGCTCCCTGAGCCCCGACCCGCCCCGACCCGCCTCGTCCTGCTCCCGGACGCTGCCCGCCCGCGCGACCCCGCGGCGCGCCGGGCAGTGCGTCGGGCGGCGCGTCAGGCGGCGGCGAAGACGGACACGGCGGCCTTCGCCACCGCCTCCACCATCGCGATCCCCTCGTCCTTGGTGGAGTTGCCGTCGGACAGCACCGCGACGAGGTACGCGCGCCCGTCCACGACCACCCGTCCGACGCTGTTGATGTCCCACAGCCCGGTCGCGCTCCGCGGCAGCCACCCGTTCTTCAGGGCGAACCCGGCGGGCCCGGCGGCCGACACACCCCAGTCCTGCCCCTCGGCGATGTCCCCCATCAGCCCCCGCAGGTACGCCCGCGAGTCCGCGTCCAGTTCCGAGTCGTTGTCGTTCCCGAACACCTGACGCAACAGGATGAGCTGGTCGGCCGCCGTGGTCTGTGTCAGCCCCCACAGGAGCCCGTCCCCGCCCTCCGTGGCGCCGAGCCCGAGGCGTTCGTTGGCCGCCGCCAGCCCCGGCGCCCGGCCGACGGCCTCCCACAGGGCGGTGGCGGACGCGTTGTCGCTGTCCCGGATCATCGCGGCGGCGTACGTCCTCTCCTGCGCGGTGAGCCCGCGCCCGGCGTCCTGGGCCCGCAGCAGCAGCGCGGCCAGGATGTCGGCCTTCACGATGCTCGCGGTGTCGAACGTCCCGTCCCCGAACCGTGCGCTCTGCCCGGACCCCGTGTCCAGCACCGCCACCGACAGCCGGGCCCCGGCCCCGACGGGGACGTCCCCCACCGCCTCGGCGAGCAGCGCGTCACGGTCCACCGGGGGAACGGGAACGGGGCTCGCAGCGGCCGCAGGCTCCACCGTCGCCTCCTCGGTCGCGGTCGTCGCGGGTGACGCCGAAGAGGATACGAGGGCACCGGCGCCGTGCGCCCGCGCGCTCACGTACCCCGTCCCCGAGGCCGTGGCCCCGAGGAGTACGAGGGAGACGGCCGCGGCGTGCCCGAGCGGCCTGGCGCGGAACGGGCGGCCGTCGCGCCGGCCGGCTCTGTGAGGGAACATGCCGCGAGCCTGGGCCGCGCCGCTGTGCGTGCGGTCAGCGGTATGTGAAAAGCGTGTCAGGGCCGGCTGAGAAACCCCTGAGTCCGGTGAACGAACGGTTTCCGGTACGGGCAAAAAGCATGCGATCGGACCACGGCGGCCCACGGCGGGACGGGGCGGCCGGCACCGATAGGCTCGGTGCCCGTGGCGAACAAGAACATCCCCGACCCCGGTTTCTCCGACGACGACGGCTCCGCCGACCCCCGGCTGAGCGCGGCGCTCGCGGCCTGGGCCGAGGACCGCACCGCGCACGGACCCGTCCTGGCGGCGCTCAAGGACGCCCGGCTCCTCGTCCCGGTCGTCGCCGTGCTCGGAGAGGTCGAGGAGGACGGTCGACAGGGGCGCGAAGCTCCCGGGAAGGGCGGTGGCGGGAGACGGGGGGGCGGGCTGCGCCGCGAGAAGACGAGCGACATGGCCGTGCCCACCCTCAGGGCCGGCGGCCGCACCGCGCTGCCCGCCTTCACCTCCACCGCTTCACTGGCCCGCTGGGACCCGGCGGCCCGCCCCGTCGCCGTACCGCTGCACCAGGCCCTGCAGGCCGCCGCCCACGAGAAGGCCGACACGGTGGTGCTCGACCTCGCGGGACCGGTCGCGTACGAGCTGACCGGTCCGGCGCTGCTGGCGCTCGCCGAGGGGCGTACGACGACGGACCCGCTGGCCGACCCGGCGGTGGTCGCCGCGGTACGCGCCGCGGTCACCGCCGAGCCCCTGGTGCTCAGCGCCCACCTGGGCCCCGGGCAGGCCGACGGCACCCTCGCCCTGGTACTGGACCCGGCCGCCGCCCCGGCGGACACGGCGCAGGCGGTCGCCCGGCGGCTCGCGGCCGACGAGACACTGCGGGCCCGCCTGGTGCGCGGCCTCGACCTGGCACTCCTGCCGGCCGGGGCGACGCCACCGGGCGAGCCCTTGTACGTACGCCGGTAGATCCGCTCCCCGCGTCCGCTCCCCGCGCAGGGAGCGGGAGGGGCTCAGCCGAAGACCGGGCCCGTGTACTTCTCGCCCGGGCCCTGACCCGGCTCGTCCGGGACGAGCGAGGCCTCGCGGAACGCCAGCTGCAGCGACTTCAGGCCGTCCCGCAGCGGGGCCGCGTGGAAGGAGCTGATCTCGGTGGCGCTCGCGTCGAGCAGGCCGGCCAGGGCGTGGACCAGCTTGCGCGCCTCGTCGAGGTCCTTGTACTTGTCGCCCTCCTCGGTCAGGCCGAGCTTCACGGCGGCGGCGCTCATCAGGTTCACGGCGACCGTGACCAGGACCTCGACCGCGGGGACCTCGGCGATGTCGCGGGTCATGTCGTCGAAACCGGGGGACTCAGGAGGGGTGTCACTCATGCCCCACACGATAGGCCCCGGCCCGCCGGGGCCCGCCCGCGGGAGACGCCGGAGGGGGAGCGGGGACGGTGTGCGCACATCGATTGGCACCACCCCCCGGTGAGCTGCTAACCTTGTGTAACGACCGGCCGGACGCTCATGTGCCCGGCCCGCAAGTGGAGGCTCCGATCTCCCACCCGACCATCCTCCGGGAAGGCGGGTCACCCGGTCAGGCGGTCCCCATCGTTCCGTACGGACGATGGAGCCGCTGGATATGCGCCCCGCGGTTGACCGCGGCGGTGCTCCGGTATTCCTTGGAGCCACCGCCTGCGTCCCGTCCGGGGCATTTTTTGTGCCCTACGGCGGTTGGTCCGGTGAGAAGACGTACGCGAGCTGCCTGCCAGGCAGCCGTGTGGTGCTATCCGAGGAGGATCCATCAGCGCCGAGCCCCGCATCAACGACCGGATTCGTGTTCCCGAGGTACGACTTGTCGGTCCCAGCGGCGAGCAGGTCGGGATTGTCCCGCTTGCCAAGGCCCTGGAGCTTGCGCAGGAGTACGACCTCGACCTGGTCGAGGTGGCCGCTACCGCGCGTCCGCCGGTCTGCAAGCTCATGGACTACGGGAAGTTCAAGTACGAGTCGGCCATGAAGGCCCGTGAGGCGCGCAAGAACCAGGCGCACACGGTCATCAAGGAGATGAAGCTCCGGCCGAAGATCGACCCGCACGACTATGACACCAAGAAGGGTCACGTCGTCCGGTTCCTCAAGCAGGGCGACAAGGTCAAGATCACGATCATGTTCCGTGGTCGCGAGCAGTCCCGGCCGGAACTCGGCTACCGGCTGCTGCAGCGTCTCGCTTCGGACGTCGAGGACCTCGGGTTCGTCGAGTCCAACCCGAAGCAGGACGGCCGAAACATGATCATGGTTCTCGGCCCGCACAAGAAGAAGACCGAGGCGATGGCCGAGGCCCGCGAGGCCCAGGCCGCGCGCAAGGCCGAGGCGAAGGCCAACCCGGGCAAGTCGCAGAACCACGCGGGCGACGACCTTCCCGACGCGGAGATCGACGAGAACGAGATCGACGAGAACGAGGTCGCCGAGGCCGAGACCGCCGAGGCTCCGGCCGAGGCGTCCGCCGAGGCCTGATCCCGGGGCGATCCGCTCCCGGGGTTTCCGGACGCGAGTCCGGGGACGTCAACCGATAGACATGACGTTCCGTTGTGCCCGGTCTCACGACCGGGTACAGGAGCGCCACCGACGAGGAGAGAACGGCGCTATGCCGAAGAACAAGTCGCACAGCGGTGCCAGCAAGCGCTTCAAGATCACCGGCTCCGGCAAGGTGCTCCGCGAGCGTGCCGGCAAGCGCCACCTGCTCGAGCACAAGTCGTCCCGTGTGACGCGCCGCCTCACCGGCAACGCCGAGATGGCCCCGGGCGACGCCAAGAAGATCAAGAAGCTTCTCGGCAAGTGACGTTCCGGCGCCTCGGCGCCGTACGTCAGGACCGGGACCCCATCGATTTCGGACCGTGTGACCACCACCACGGTCCCGCTGCAAGGAGTTAACAAGTGGCACGCGTCAAGCGGGCAGTCAACGCCCACAAGAAGCGCCGGGCGATCCTCGAGGCGGCCTCCGGCTACCGCGGTCAGCGCTCGCGTCTGTACCGCAAGGCCAAGGAGCAGGTCACCCACTCCCTGGTCTACAACTACAACGACCGCAAGAAGCGCAAGGGCGACTTCCGTCGCCTGTGGATCCAGCGCATCAACGCCGCGGCCCGCCAGAACGGCATGACGTACAACCGCCTCATCCAGGGTCTGAACGCCGCCAACATCGAGGTGGACCGCAAGATCCTCGCGGAGCTGGCCGTCAACGACGCCAACGCGTTCGCCGCGCTCGTCGAGGTCGCTCAGAAGGCCCTGCCGTCGGACGTCAACGCGCCCAAGGCTGCGTGACACCGGCGCCGGTCTCGACCGGACCCGGGGCGTTTCTTTCGGATCAGCCCGGGTCCGCGGCGCCCGGCACGGCGCCTCGCGGCGTTGTCGCACGACCCGGGTACGCCCAGTACGCGGATCATGCTCCGCCTTGCGATGCACCGCACCGGACCCCGCGGCCTGATCCGGCCTGATCCAAAAGAAACGCCCCGGGTGTGGGCTCGCTTGCCTTCGGGCTGCGGGCCCACATTTGTTTTCCCCCCGCCGTGAACCGAAGGTGAATCCATGTCCAGCGGCCCCGAGCTGATCTCCTCGCGCTCGCCGCGGGTCTCCGCCGCCCGGCGGCTCGCCCGGCGGAGCTTCCGGGGCAAGGAGCGTTTGTTCCTCGCCGAGGGACCGCAGGCCGTGCGGGAGGCCGCCGCGCACCGGACCGGGGACCGGCCCGGGCTCGTCGAGCTGTTCGCCACGGTCGACGCCGCGGAGCGGTACGCCGACATCGTGGGGGAGGCCCGCGGCGCCGGCGCCCGGGTGCACCTCGCCGCCGACGACGTGATCGCGGACATCTCCACCACCGTCACCCCGCAGGGACTCGTCGGCGTCTGCCGGTTCCTGGACACCCCGTTCGAGCGGATCGTCGAGGCGCGGCCCCGGCTGGTCGCCGTGCTGGCGCACGTGCGCGACCCCGGGAACGCGGGCACCGTCCTGCGCTGCGCCGACGCCGCCGGGGCCGACGCCGTCGTCCTCACCGACGCCTCCGTCGACCTCTACAACCCCAAGTCCGTACGCGCCTCGGTCGGTTCGCTGTTCCACCTGCCGGTCGCGGTCGGCGTACCCGTCGAGCAGGCCGTGCAAGGGCTCAGGGACGCCGGCGTACGCATCCTCGCGGCCGACGGGGCGGGCGAGGACGACCTGGACGACGAACTCGACAAGGGCACCATGGGCGGGCCCACCGCCTGGGTCTTCGGCAACGAGGCATGGGGGCTCCCGGAGGAGACCCGCGCGCTGGCGGACGCCGTCGTACGCGTACCGATCCACGGCAGGGCCGAGAGCCTGAACCTCGCGACGGCGGCCGCCGTATGTCTCTACGCGTCGGCTCGCGCGCAGCGTGCCCGCCGCGCTCGTTCCTGAGGGGGTCCGTTCCGTCACTCCCAGCTAGTAGGGTGACGGGCTCGGGGATCCGCCCCCAGACTCTCGGCTGCGCTCGAGCAGGGAGGTTGCCCCCGGATGCCGGACGAGAGGTGGGGTACGGGGATGAGTGTCGGCACGAGCGGTACGCAGAGCGCGCTGCGGGCACACGACGTGCGGAGCGCTCCCGCGCCCCGGCACGCCGAACTCGGCATCGACCCGGACGACCTCCCCGACGGACTCGTGATCGCCGACGAACGCGGCCGGGTGATCTGCTTCAACGCCGCGGCCGTCCGGATCACCGCCACCCCCGCCGCCGAGGCCCTCGGCCACCCCCTCGACCGGGCCCTGCCGCTGGAGGACCTCGAAGGCCGCCGCTGGTGGCAGCTGACCGACCCGTACGGCGGTCTCGCGATTCGCAACGGACAGCCCGAGCGCAATCTGCTGCTGCCCGGCGGCCGTGAGGTCCTGGTCCGCGCGCGGTATCTGCGGGTGCGGCCCACCGGCCCGGTCCGCCGGGTCGTCGTCTCGCTCCGCGACACCGAGGCCCGCCGCCGCACCGAGCGCAACCACGCCGAGCTGATCGCCATCGTCGCCCATGAGCTGCGCTCGCCGCTCACCTCCGTCAAGGGCTTCACGGCCACGCTGCTCGCCAAGTGGGAGCGGTTCACCGACGACCAGAAGAAACTCATGCTGGAGACGGTCGACGCCGACGCCGACCGCGTCACGCGGCTGATCGCCGAGCTCCTCGACATCTCCCGCATCGACTCCGGACGCCTGGAGGTACGCCGCCAGCCGGTCGACATAGGCGCCGCCGTCGGCCGCCACATCCAGGCGTACGTCGCCGCCGGCCAGGCCGCCGACCGGTTCCTGCTGCGCATCGGCCAGCCGCTGCCCGACCTGTGGGCCGACCCCGACAAGGTCGACCAGGTGCTCAGCAACCTGCTGGAAAATGCGGTGCGGCACGGCGAGGGAACCGTCACCATCGACGTAGGGCCCGCGCCGTCACCCCGCGAGGGGGAGGACGCCTGCACGTCGGTCACCGTGAGCGACGAGGGCCCCGGCATCCCGGAGGAGTCCATGAACCGCGTCTTCACCCGCTTCTGGCGGGGCAGCAAGCGCGGCGGCACCGGCCTCGGGCTGTACATCGTCAAAGGCATCGTCGAGGCCCACGGCGGCACCATCACCGTCGGCCGCGCCCCCGAGGGCGGCGCGCGGTTCCGGTTTACGCTGCCCGTGGGCACCCCGGCGTATCTGCTGTGACGCCGTAGCGGCCCCCACGGGCGCATCCGCACACCCCACCTTCGTTAGACTCGGTCTTTGGCACCTTTGCGTCCCCTTGCAGGGACAGGGCGTCCCTTTTCTACGGACCGGGCGTCCCGCGAGTCGCCACGGGGACCGCTCGCCAACCAATCGGAAGCACGGGAAGAGATGTCGGCACCGAACAAGTCGTACGACCCTGTTGAGGTCGAGGCACTGAAACCGGAAGAGATCGAGCGCCTGCGGGACGAGGCGCTCGCCGCCTTCGCCGCCGCCGGTGACCTCGACACGCTCCAGGAGGCCAAGGTCGCCCACACCGGCGGCGCCTCGCCGCTGGCCCTCGCCAACCGCGAGATCGGCGCGCTGCCCCCGCAGGCCAAGGCCGCCGCCGGCAAGCTCGTCGGCCAGGCCCGCGGCGCCGTGAACAAGGCACTCGCCGGCCGCCAGGCCGAGCTCGAGGCCGAGCGGGACGCCCGCGTGCTGGTCGAGGAGGCCGTGGACGTCACGCTGCCCTACGACCGCGTACCGGCCGGCGCCCGGCACCCGCTGACCACCATGATGGAGCGGGTCGCGGACGTCTTCGTGTCCATGGGGTACGAGATCGCCGAGGGCCCCGAGGTCGAGGCGGAGTGGTTCAACTTCGACGCCCTGAACTTCGGCCCGGACCACCCGGCCCGGCAGATGCAGGACACCTTCTTCGTCCAGGGCGCGGCCGAGGGCGAGTCCGGTGTCGTGCTGCGCACCCACACCTCGCCCGTGCAGGCCCGCGCCATGCTGGACCGCGAGCCGCCCGTCTACATCGTGTGCCCCGGCCGCGTGTACCGCACGGACGAGCTGGACGCCACGCACACCCCGGTCTTCCACCAGATCGAGCTGCTGGCCATCGACGAGGGCCTGACCATGGCCGACCTGAAGGGCACCCTGGACCACATGGTCCGCTCGCTCTTCGGCGCCGGCATGAAGACCCGGCTGCGGCCGAACTTCTTCCCGTTCACCGAGCCGTCCGCCGAGATGGACATGCTCTGCTACGTCTGCCGGGGCGAGTCCGTCGGCAACCCCGACCGCCCCTGCCGCACCTGCTCCAGCGAGGGCTGGATCGAGCTCGGCGGCTGCGGCATGGTCAACCCGCGGGTGCTCACCGCCTGCGGTGTGGACCCCCAGAAGTACAGCGGATTCGCCTTCGGGTTCGGCATCGAGCGGATGCTGATGTTCCGCCACAACGTCGAAGACATGCGAGACATGGTCGAGGGTGACGTCCGGTTCACCCGGCCGTTCGGGATGGAGATCTGATGCGGGTCCCGCTTTCCTGGCTGCGGGAGTACGTCGACCTCCCCGCCACCGAGACCGGCCGCGACGTGCAGGCCAGGCTCGTGTCCGCCGGCCTGGAGGTCGAGCGGGTCGAGCAGCTCGGCGCCGACCTCAAGGGGCCGCTCGTCGTCGGCAAGGTGCTGACCATCGAGGAGCTGGAGGGCTTCAAGAAACCCATCCGCTTCTGCACCGTCGACGTCGGCACCGCCAACGGCACGGGTGAGCCGCAGGAGATCGTCTGCGGCGCCCGCAACTTCGCCGTCGGCGACAAGGTCGTCGTGGTCCTGCCCGGCGCCGTGCTGCCCGGCGACTTCGCGATCGCCGCGCGCAAGACGTACGGCCACACCTCGCACGGCATGATCTGCTCCGGCGACGAGCTGGGCATGGGCGACGACGGCTCCGGCGGGATCATCGTCCTGCCGCCCGAGCACGAGGCCGGCACGGACGCGATCGAGCTGCTCGAACTCGTCGACGAGGTCCTCGACATCGCCGTCACGCCCGACCGCGGCTACGCCCTGTCGATGCGCGGCGTGGCCCGCGAGACCGCCACCGCGTACGGGCTGCCGCTGCGCGACCCGGCGCTGCTCGACGTACCGGGCCCGAACGCGTTCGGGCACCCCGTGCAGGTCTCCGACCCGCTGGGCTGCGACCGCTTCACCGCGCGCACCGTCACCGGTCTGTCGCCCGAGGCCCGGTCCCCGATCTGGCTGCAGCGCCGCCTCCAGAAGGCCGGCATGCGCCCGATCTCGCTGGCCGTCGACATCACCAACTACGTGATGCTGGAGCTCGGCCAGCCCCTGCACGCGTACGACCGCTCCCGGATCCAGGGTGCGATCGGCGTGCGCCGGGCCGAGCAGGGCGAGAAGCTCACCACCCTCGACGGCGCCAAGCGCACGCTGGACGCCGAGGACCTGGTGATCACCGACGACCGCGGGCCCATCGGCCTGGCCGGCGTCATGGGCGGTGCCAGCACGGAGATCGACGACACCGAGGGCACCACCACCGAGGTCGTCGTCGAGGCCGCCCACTTCGACCCGGTCTCCATCGCCCGCACGGCCCGCCGGCACAAGCTGGCCTCCGAGGCGTCCAGGCGCTTCGAGCGGGGCGTCGACCCGGAGGCCGCGGCCGCCGCCGCCCAGCGCACGGTCGACCTGCTGGTCCTGCTCGCGGGCGGCACCGCCGACGCGGGCGTCACCCAGATCAGCTCGCCGTCCGCGCCGCACACCATCACCATCGCGGCGAACCACCCGGACAGGGTCGCGGGCGTCGACTACGGCCGCGAGACCGTCGTACGCCGCCTCCAGGAGGTCGGCTGCGACGTCTACGGCCAGGACGAGCTGATCGTCACCGTGCCGTCGTGGCGGCCCGACCTGACGGACCCGAACGACCTGGCCGAGGAGGTCATCCGGCTGGAGGGCTACGAGAACCTGCCCTCGACGCTGCCCCGGCCCCCCGCGGGCCTGGGCCTGACCGACCGGCAGCGGCTGCACCGCCGGGTCGGCCGCGCGCTGGCCGGCGCCGGGTACGTGGAGGCGCTGAACTACCCGTTCATCGGCGCCGAGGTCCTCGACCAGCTGGGTCTGGAGGCCGACGACCCGCGCCGCACCCTGGTGACGCTGGTCAACCCGCTCTCCGACGAAGAGCCCGCGATGCGTACGACGCTGCTGCCGGGGCTCCTCGGCGCGCTGCGGCGCAACGACGGCCGCGGCTCGCACGACCTGGCGCTCTTCGAGACCGGCCTGGTCTTCCGGCCGACCGGCCGGGAGACCAGGGCCGAGCGGCTGTCCGTCGACCGGCGGCCCACCGCCGAGGAGATCGCCAGCATCGACGCCGCGCTGCCGCGTCAGCCGCGGCGCGCCGCCGTCGTCCTCGCGGGCGCCCGCGAGCAGACCGGCTGGTGGGGCAAGGGGCGTCCGGCGGACTGGGCGGATGCCGTCGAGGCCGCCCGCACCGTCGCCCGGGAGGCCGGGGTCGAACTGACCGTGCGCGGGGACCGGCACGCTCCCTGGCACCCGGGGCGGTGCGCCGCGCTGTACGTCACGGTGGACGGCGAGGAGACACTCGTCGGCCACGCCGGTGAGCTGCACCCGCGGGTCATCAAGGCGCTGCACCTGCCGGAGCGCAGCTGTGCCATGGAGATCGAGCTCGACCTGCTGGAGCGGGCGGGGGCCGGGGCGCTCGCCGCTCCGCGCATCTCCACGTTCCCCGTCGCCACGCAGGACGTCGCGCTCGTCGTCGCGCGGGAGGTGCCGGCCGCCGATGTGGAGGCCGCGCTGCGTGAGGGCGCGGGTGAACTGCTGGAGTCCGTGCGGCTGTTCGACGTGTATGAGGGAGAGCAGCTCGGTGCGGGGCGCAAGTCGCTCGCCTACGCGTTGCGGTTCCGGGCGGTCGACCGGACGCTGACCGTGGACGAGGCGTCCGCCGCGCGGGACGCGGCGGTCGTGCTCGCGGGGGAGCGGACGGGGGCCGTTCTGCGGGGTTAGTCCCCGCGCCCGGGCCGGGGCTCGGTTCGGGGGCTGCGCGTTGTCGGTCGGGTGCGGGTACGTCCTGGCCGAGCGCGCGGTTCCCCGCGCCCCTGAAAGATCGCGCCGTTCCCCGCGCCCCCCAAGCGCGCGCCGTTCCCCGCGCTCCCCCTGCCCCAGAAGCGGGCACCTCACTCTTTTGGGTGGGAAGTGGGGGTGTGGTGGGGCGGGACGCGTGTGCGGTCGGCAGAATCGACGCGGCCGGACCGGCCGGTGGCTGCGCTGCACAGGGCCTAGGGGGGCCGTCGGCATGATCCGTACCAAGGTGGGGTCGATCCGTCGGAGGGCGCTCCGCGGGAGCCGGCGGACACTCGGGAGGACCAGGGCCCGCGCCCGGCGCCGGCTCGGCCGCACCGGGGCCCGCCGGCTCGGCCGGGTCGGACAGCGGCTGCGCCGTCTGCTCGCGCTCGGACTGCCCACCGCCTGGGGCGCGGTGGCGGTCACCTACAAACTGGTCTGTCCGCTCGCCCAGCAGAACGGGCTCGGCGCGCGGATCGCCACCTGCGCCGTCTTCTTCGCCGTCGGTACGGGCCTGGTGCTCCACGTCAGGCGGGGGCTGCTGCGCGAACTGCGGCAGATCCGCAAGGTCGCGGGCGCCGCCCAGGGCGTCCTCCTGCGTCCGCTGCCACCGCGCGTCGACGGGCTGGCGGTCGCGGCCGCCCAGTTCTCCGCCGACCGGGGGGCCGGTGTCGGAGGCGACCTGTACGAGGTGATCGGCACCGAGCACGGTGTCCGGGTCGTCATGGGCGACGTCCGCGGCCACGGGCTGGCCGCCATCGGGACCGTCGCCGCCGTACTCGGCAGCTTCCGCGAGGCCGTCCACGACGAGCCCGAACTCCCGGGCGTGCTGCGCAGACTGGAGCGCGCCATGAGCCGGCACCTGCGGGAGCGCGCGAAGGCCGAGCACCCCTCGTCCGGGCTCGACCCCGACAGCCCGGTCGCCGAGGAGTTCGTCACCGTACTGCTCCTGGAGATCGCCCCCGACGGCGAGGTCCGGGCCCTGAACTGCGGTCACCCATGGCCGTACCTGCTGCGTACCGACGAGGTGCCGGCCGGCGTACGAGGGGCGGTGGAGCACCTCGGTCCCGGTGATCCCCTGCCGCCGCTCGGGCTCTTCCCGCTCCCCGCCGAACTGCCCGTCGTCCCGTGCGGGCGGCTGCTGCCGGGGGAGGCGCTGTTCCTGCACACGGACGGTGTCGAGGACGCCCGTGACGGCGCCGGCCGGTTCTTCCCCCTGACCGCGGTGCTCACCGACACCGTGCGCGCCCGCCCCGCCTCACCGAAGGCGGTCCTGGCCACGCTCCTCACCCGGCTGCTGGCGCACGCGGACGGCTTCCCCGGCGACGACGTGGCGGTGCTGGTCCTACGGAACGACCGGGAAGAGTCCCTTCCGGCGCGGGACAACCGCATGGCCCACCACAGCGCCCCTTGAGAGGCGCGGGGGACCGCGCGATCAGCCACGACGCACCCGCACGTGACGAACGACGATCGGCGACTCGGCCGAACCCCGACGGAACGGAGCCGTCCGCCCGCCACGGAGTGTCGGGCAGGCAGCTGGGCGGACGGCGTGGTTCCGGGCCGCCGCACTGTACGAGGGGGAGCCGGCGGCCCGGCCGGCCTCTTGCGAGGCAGTTAAGTCAATCGGCTCGCCACTCTCCGCGACAGTGCGCGTACTGCCCGGATCCGGGCACTCCGTTCACACCCCGTGTGAAAGGGGACGCGCTAGGTTGAAAGCACCGTCAGCCCGAGCCCCCGGATGGCAGGCATGCAGCCCAACACTCTGCTCGACGCGGTCCTCGACGAGGCCGGGATCTCCCACGCGGGCCTCGCCGCCCATGTGAACCTGGCGGGGCGGGCACGCGGCCTCGCCCTCAGGTACGAACACACCGCCGTGGCACGGTGGTTGAAGGGGCAGCGGCCCCGTGGCCAGGTGCCCGACCTGATCTGCGAAGTCCTCGCCGGCCGGCTCCAACGGCCCGTCACACTCGACGACATCGGCATGGGAGTGCCCGGCGAACCGGCCGCCCCGCACGGCACGACGCTCTCCGGCTTCGTCGAGCGGGCCACCGCCCTGTGGCGCTCCGACGAACAGCAGCGCCCGCACATCCTGGGCGCTCCCGCCGTCACCGGTACGCCCGCCGTCATGCCCGTGTGGGAGTGGGAGAACCCGCCGGAGGACGTGGACGTCTCGCGCGGAGGCCGGCAGCGCGTACGCATGTCCGACATAGAGATGCTGCGCGCCGCCCGCGCCCACTACGAGCAGATGTACCGGAAGGCGGGGGGCATCGCGACCCGTACCCGCATTGTCGGTTTCCTCAACTCCGAGACGGCGCCGCTCCTCAGAGGCAGTTACACCGACGCCACCGGCCGTCAGCTCCACCGCGCCACCGGCGGCCTGGTGGCCATCGCCGGCATCTGCGCGTACGACTCCGACGCGCACGGGCTCGCCCAGCGCTACTTCCACCAGGCGCTCCGGCTCGCGAAGGCCAGCGGGGACCGGGGACTCGGCGCCTACGTCATCGCGCTCCTCGTCAACCAGGCGCTGTTCATGCGGGAGAACCGGCAGGCCGTGGCGTTCGCCGAGGCCGCGCTGCGCGCCGCGGGGCGCCACATCACGCCGGCGCTCGCGTCGGACCTCTCCGCGATGCAGGCCAAGGCGTACGCGCACCTCGGCGACGGCAGCAGCGCGCTGTCCTGCATCCGGCGTGCCGAGCAGGCCGCCGACCGCATCCGGCGCGGATACGAACCGGACGAGACCGGCTATGTCCAGCCGGGCCTGGTCAACGTGCAGGTGGCGGAGGCCCTGCTGAGCCTCGGTGACCTGGCCGCCGCCCGGGAGCACGCCGCGGCCGCCGTGGACAACCCGGCGCACGACCGCGGCCGGGTGCACCGGCTCGCCATGCTCAGCCAGATCGAACTGCGCCAGGGGAACGCCGACAGGGCGGTGGTCACCGCGGTCGAGATGGCGGAACGGGCCCGGGGGATGGAGTCCCAGCGGCTGCGCGACAGACTGCGGGCGGTACGCGAACACCTGGTGGCCAGCGGGTGCGCGGGCACCTCCGAGGCCGCCGAACTCATCGACGGAGCGCTGCGCGTACCGCTCTAGGAAGCCCGTCGCGCCACGGCGTCCCGCCCCTTTCCGGGGCCGCCGCGTCCTCCGGAACGCGTGCCTCGACACCTCGCTCCACACCTGGCTCCACACCTGACTCCGCGCCTGCCGTCGCGCCGCGCGTGCCTCACCGCGAGCCTGCTGTGCGGACAATCCTGCTGCGATATTGCCATCTACCTGACGGAAGGTGGCAGAAAAGTGCAGTGGACGAAACAGAACGAACAAATCGTGTACGCAAATCGCTGGTTCAGCGTCAATCTCGCTGACGTCGAGTTACCGGACGGGCAGCACCTCGACCACTTCCTGATCCGGCTGCGGCCCGTCGCCGTGGCCACGGTCGTGAACGGCGCGAACGAGGTGCTCCTGCTGTGGAGGCACCGCTTCATCACCGACAGCTGGGGATGGGAGCTTCCCGCGGGGGTCGTCGAGGACGGTGAGGACATCGCCGTCGCGGCGGCCCGGGAACTGGAGGAGGAGACCGGCTGGCGACCGGGACCTCTGCGCCATCTGATGAGCGTCGAGCCCTCGAACGGGCTCACCGACGCGCGGCACCACGTCTACTGGGCCGACGAGGGTGCGTACATCGGACACCCTGTGGACGACTTCGAGTCGGACCGCCGGGAATGGGTTCCGCTGAAGCTCGTTCCCGACATGGTCGCCCGTGGTGAGGTTCCGGCCGCCAACATGGCAGCCGCGCTGCTCCTCCTGCACCATCTGAGGCTCGGGCAGGACGCCTTGCCCTGATCCCCCCACCGCGTCCTACGGGTCTAACGGCCCAGAGCCTGCCAGACCGCCACGGCCAGTGCGCCCACTGCCGTGACGACCGCGACCGCGCGCAGCGGCCAGCGGGTGTGTTCCAGAGCGATGACCCGAGTGCTCAGGTCGTCGAGCTCCTTGGCGGTCTGTTCGGCGCGATGACTGAGCAGGGTCATTCCGCCCTCGACGGTGGCGTGTGCCACGTCGAGGCGCCGGCGTAACTCTGCGAGTTCACCTCGAACCACGGGATGCTCCGGGTCGGGGATCACGTGTCCGCTCCTTTCCGTAGTCGACACATCCCTCGGATGCGCACGAAAAGTCAACCTCGCTGGTGGTGGCGTGGGGAGCGTGTGCGAGAGGCATATGCGAGCCCGCGCCGCACACGCCGTGTGAATGCGGCGGGCCCGGCCCTCGGGAAGAGAGCCGGGCCCGCACAGGGCAGTGCTTGTACGCAGAGTGGCCGATACACGATGGGTGGCGGCTTCTACGCGTAGGTGTAGAAGCCCGATCCCGACTTCCGGCCGAGCCGTCCCGCGTCGACCATGCGCTGGAGCAGCGGCGGAGCGGCGTACAGCGGCTCCTTGTACTCCTCGTACATCGAGTACGCGACCGACGCGACGGTGTCGAGCCCGATCAGGTCGGACAGCTTGAGCGGCCCCATCGGGTGGGCGCAGCCCAGCTCCATGCCGTTGTCGATGTCCTCGCGGCTCGCCATGCCGGACTCGAACATCCGGATCGCGGAGAGCAGGTACGGGATCAGCAGCGCGTTGACCACGAAGCCCGAGCGGTCCTGGGCGCGGATCGCGTGCTTGCCGAGGATCTTCTCCACCAGGGACTGAGCCCGGCTGATGGTGCCCTCGGAGGTGGTGAGGGCCGGGATCAGCTCGACGAGCTTCTGCACCGGGGCCGGGTTGAAGAAGTGGATGCCGATGACCTGGTCGGGGCGCGAGGTGGCGACGGCGAGCTTCACCAGCGGGATGGAGGAGGTGTTCGAGGCGAGGATCGCGTCCTGCCGCAGCACCACCTGGTCGAGCACCTGGAAGATCTCCGTCTTCACCTGCTCGTTCTCGACGACCGCCTCGATCACCAGGTCGCGGTCGGAGAACTCGCCGAGGTCGGTGGTGAAGGAGAGCCGCTCCAGCGTGGCGTCCCGCTCCTCCTCGGAGATCTTGCCGCGCTCGGCCGCCTTGGAGAGCGAGTTGTAGAGCCGGGTCCGGCCAATCTCCAACGCCTCACCGGTGGTCTCGGCGGCCTTCACGTCCAGGCCGGCGCGGGCGCACACCTCGGCGATACCCGCTCCCATCTGGCCGCAGCCCACCACTCCGACGCGTTCGATGTCGGTCACATCGTCCCTTTCGCTCTCACTGTCACCGGGCCGGCGGCTCTTCGCTGTCCGGTCCCTGTCGGCGCCACGCAGGTTACTCCGGACTTGTCCCCGATCGGCCGCCCGGGTCGGGCATGCTGGCCGGGTGAACGGTCCGTGACGAGGCGGACCCACTGCGTTTGGGGTGTGCGGCATGAGGCGTATGTCACGGCGGGGGTTCGCGGCGACCGCGGCGGTCGGGCTGTCGGGACTCCTCACGGCGGGACTGGCGGTGGCGGACGCGGGTGGTGGTGGCGGCCGCGGCGGCGGGTCCGGTGCCTCCCGGCGGAGGCACCGGGAACCCGCGGGCGCGCTGCGCGGCATGTGGCTGGCGACCGTGGCGAACCGTGACTGGCCCTCCGCGCCGGGCCTGACCGCGGAGCGGCAGCGCGCCGAACTGCTCGGCCATCTCGACACCGCGGTGGAGCGCCGGCTGAACGCCGTGGTCTTCCAGGTGCGGCCCACGGCCGACGCCCTGTGGCCCTCGCCGTACGAACCCTGGGCGCAGTACCTGACCGGTGTCCAGGGCCAGGATCCCGGCTGGGACCCGCTGGGCACCGCCGTCGAGGAGGCCCACGCGCGCGGGCTGGAACTGCACGCCTGGTTCAACCCGTACCGCGTCGCCAACCACACCGATCCGGCGAGGCTCGTCGCCTCGCACCCGGCCCGCGTCCATCCCGACTGGGTCGTGCCGTACGGCGGGAAGCTCTACTACAACCCCGGTCTGCCCGAGGTCCGCGCCTTCGTCCAGGACGCGATGCTGGACGCGGTGCGCAAGTACGCCGTCGACGCCGTCCACTGGGACGACTACTTCTATCCGTACCCGGTCGCGGGCCAGACCTTCGACGACGACGCCGCGTACGCCGCGCACGGCGGGCAGTACCCCGACCGGGCGGCGTGGCGGCGCGACAACATCGACCGGCTGGTGCGGGAGACGGCCGCGCGCATCAAGGAGGTGCGGCCCGGTACGAAGTTCGGGATCAGCCCCTTCGGGGTGTGGCGCAACGCCGCGACCGACCCGCTGGGCTCCGACACCCGGGCCGGCGTGCAGACGTACGACGACCTGTACGCGGACACCAGGAAGTGGGTGCGGGAGAACTGGATCGACTACATCTGCCCGCAGCTGTACTGGAACATCGGCTTCGCCGCCGCCGACTACGCGAAGCTGGTCCCCTGGTGGGCCGCGGTCGCGGACGGCACCGGCACCGGGCTGTACGTCGGCGAGGCGCTCTACAAGGCCGGGGACCCGGCGCAGCCCGCGGCCTGGCAGGACCCGGCGGAGCTGTCGAAGCACCTGACCCTCGCCGAGAACCATCCGCAGGTACGCGGACACGTGTTCTTCTCGGCCAAGGAAGTGGCCGCCGACCGGATCGGGGCCATGGCCAGGGTGGTCGCCGACCACTACCGGCAGCCGGCGAAACCGGCCCGCTGACCTATCGGCCGCCGTCCTCGCGGTGCCGGACCACGCAGTCGGGCCCGGGCGACATCAGACTCTCGTGGCCGTCCTCGAAGCGGACCCGGTAGGGAGGGTTGCCGCGCTGACCGAGCACCTCGATGACCTCCGCGACCCGGTCGTGCTGTCCGACGATCCTGCCGTGCACCAGCAGTTGGTCGCCTACGATTGCCTGCATCGGTGGGGTCCCCTCGTTCCGCACGGGAGTGGCGCTTCGTGGCCGCAAGTGTACGGGGCGTGGGGCGAGTCGGGGCCGTCCCGTACAAACCGGTCAGTTCAGCTCCGGGCCCGCTGGGTGACGGCGATGCAGACGAGCACGGCGGCGGCCGTCAGCGGGGCGGCCGGGGCCAGGTGCTCGCCCAGGAGCAGCACCGACCACACGAGGGTGAGCAGCGGCTGCGCCAGCTGCAGCTGGCTGGCCTTGGAGATACCGACGGCGGCCATGCCGCGGTACCAGACGACCAGGCCGAGGAACTGCGAGCCGGCCGCGACCCACAGCAGTCCGGCCACGCTGTGCGCGGTCAGCTCCACGGGCTCGTACGACAGCGCGAGCGCCGCCACCGGCACCGTGAGCGGCAGGCACAGGACCAGCGCCCAGCCGATGACCTGCCAGCCCGGCATCACACGGGCCAGCCGGCCGCCCTCCGTGTAGCCCGCCGCGCAGACCAGGAGGGCGGCGAAGAGGTAGGTGTCCGCACCGCCGAGGGCGCCGCCGCTCTGCTGCACGGTGAACGCGATCACCACGGCCGCGCCCGCGGACGCGGCGGCCCAGAAGGTGCGGGAGGGGCGGGTGCCCATCCGCAGCGCCGAGAACAGGGCGGTCGTCAGGGGCAGCAGACCGACGACGACCGCCGCGTGCGCGGTGCTCGACGTCTCCAGGGCGAGCGTGGTGAGCAGCGGGAAACCGAGTACGACCCCGGCGCCGACGACGGCCAGCCCCGCGAGGTGACTGCGGTCGGGGAGCGGGACGCGCAGGGACAGCAGGCAGACGCCCGCGATCACCGCGGCGAGGACACTGCGCACCGCCACGAGCGACCACGGCCCGAAGCCCTCAAGACCCCACGCGGTGGCGGGAAAGGTGAGCGAGAAGGCGACGACGCCGAGCGCGGCGAAGAGGGTGCCGGCCCGGAGGCCGGACCGGGGGCCTGGCCGGGGGCCGGGCCGAGGGGCGCCCTGGGGGGAGCTCCCGTCGTGCCCGACCGTCCGCGTCGCTTCCGGACCGGCCGACACCGCTATCGAGTTCTGTACGGTAGCGCTATTGTCTGCTCTCATGCATGAGCGTAGCAGTGTCGGTGATCTGGTCAGCAGCCTGCGGGGCGAACTCAACCGCTACTCTCCCGGTGGAAAGCTGCCGTCCAGCCGGGCGCTCGTCGAACGGTTCCGGGTGAGCCCCGTGACCGTGTCCCGGGCGCTGGCCCAGCTCTCCGCCGAGGGACTGGTGGTCACCCGGCCGGGAGCGGGGGCCTTCCGGGCCGTGCCGCGCGAGACCGGGCCCGCCGTCGGGGACACCTCCTGGCAGGAGGTCGCGCTCAGCGCGGACGCCACGACCGAACTCGTACCGCGCACGGTGGACGCCTCGGGGGTGCTCGTCTCGCTCGCCGCACCGCCGCCGGGAGTCATCGAGTTCAACGGCGGCTATCTGCACCCCTCGCTCCAGCCGGAACGGGCGATGGCCGCCGCGCTGTCCCGGGCGGGCCGGCGCCCCGGCGCCTGGGGGCGGCCGCCGACGGAGGGCCTGCCCGAGCTGCGCGAGTGGTTCGCGCGGGGCATCGGCGGCGCCGTCACCGCCGCCGAGGTGCTGATCACCGCCGGCGGCCAGTCCGCGCTGACCACCGCGCTGCGCGCCCTCGCGCCCCCCGGCGCCCCGGTGCTGGTCGAGTCGCCCACCTATCCCGGCATGCTCGCGATCGCCCGCGCCGCCGGACTGCGGCCCGTACCGGTGCCGGTGGACCGGGACGGTGTGAAGCCCGCGCTGCTCGCCGACGCGTTCAGGGCCACCGGCGCCCGTGTCTTCGTCTGCCAGCCGCTGTTCCAGAACCCGACCGGCGCGGTGCTCGCCCCCAAGCGGCGGGGCGAGGTGCTGCGGATCGCCCGGGAGGCGGGCGCGTTCGTCGTCGAGGACGACTTCGTACGGCGGCTCGTGCACGAGGACGCGGGACCCCTGCCCGGGCCGCTCGCCTCGGACGACCCCGACGGAGTCGTCGTGCACGTCTGCTCCCTCACCAAGGCCACCTCGCCGAGTTTCCGGGTGGGCGCGCTGGCCGCCCGCGGGCCCGTCCTGGAACGGCTGCGGGCGATCCAGGTCGTCGACACCTTCTTCGTGCCGCGGCCTCTGCAGGAGGCGGCCCTGGAACTCGTCGGCTCGCCCGCCTGGCCCCGCCATCTGCGGGCCGTCTCGGCCGAACTGCGCGCCCGGCGCGACGCGATGACCGCCGCGCTGCGGCTGCGGCTGCCCGGACTGCCGCTGCCCCACGTCCCGGCCGGCGGCTACCAGCTGTGGGTGCGCCTGCCCGACGGCACGGACGAGCAGGCGCTCCTCGCCGCCGCCCTGCGCGCGGGCGTGGCCGTCGCCCCCGGCCGCCCCTATTTCAGCGCCGAGCCCCCGGCGGCCCACCTGCGGCTCAGCTTCGCGGCGGTCGCGGGCGCCGCGGAGATTGCCGAGGGGGTGCGCAGACTGCGTACGGCGTGCGTCGAGACCGGTGTGGCCGCGGCGTCCTGACCGCGCGGGGCGGGCCGTCCGGTGAGCATTCGGTGAGCGCCGGCGATCGGCTCTTGACCTGCGCAGTCCCGGCGCCCACGATCGCCGCATGCATGTTCGGGTCACGCTGATCGCCGCCGCCCGCGGGTCCTCGCTGCTCGCCGAGCGCTTCGACGACGACCGGCCGCTGGACCAGGCGGGCTGGGGCGAGGTGCAGCGCGTCGCCCACGCCCTGGTGCCGCTGGCGGCGGCCGAGTTGCGCTACTGCTCACCGACGCCGCGCAGCCGGGCCACCGGGAGCGCACTCGGGCTCGCCCCACTGGCCCAGCCGGCCCTGCGGGACTGCGACATGGGCCGCTGGCGCGGGCTCACCCTCGGCGAGGCGATGGCCCGGGAGCCCGAGGCCGTGGACGCCTGGCTCGCCGACCCGTACTCCGCGGCCCACGGCGGCGAGCCGCTGGTGGAGTTCGTCCGGCGGGTGGGCGGCTGGCTCGACACCCGCCCCGCCGACGACGGTGGCCGGATCGTCGCCGTGGCCGAACCCGCGGTCGTACGCGCCGCGCTCGTCCACGCGCTGAGGGCGCATCCCTCGACGTACTGGAACCTGGACGTCCGTCCGCTGTCGACGGCTTCGCTCATCGGTCGGGCCGGCCGCTGGAACCTGCGGTTCGACGCCTGGCACGAACGCGTGTAGGCATGCGGGCGGCCGGGTGGCGTGCGGCCGGTCGGCCGGTCAGACGCGCGTGTAGTCCGTCGTCAGGACCAGGTCCTTGGCCGGGCCGCCCACCCGCCACACCGTCCGCCAGCGGTCCGCGTCGAACACGGTGAACTCGCCCCGGTAGAAATCCGCCGCGCACGGATGGTCGGCGACGTACCTGCCGGTGGCGAGGTCCAGGTCGTGGAAGGGGCGGCCGTCGGCGAACCGCACGTCGGCCCGGCTCGCCCCGCCGCCCGGCAGGAACCTCAGGGTGCGCTCGGCGGGCCGGGCCACGCCCTGCCACTCGAACATGCCGGACTCGTGGTGGAGCAGCCCCTCCGAGGGGACGCCGCGCTCGCCGGGGCCGCTGCCGTCGCCGTCCAGCGGCCCGAACACCGTCGTCCCGCTGAAGACGCCCGCCGCCCCGCTCGCGAGATCGCGCACCGAGCGCTCCACGCGCCACCTGCCGACGAGGTACGCCAGCACATCGTCCACCGGCCGGAATCCGGCCATCCCCTCCGTCACCGCGGCCTCTCCCGTCCAACCCATTGACGCGCTCGTGCCCCCTCCCTATCTTGCCGTTCGAAGTATTGATCAGTGTCCGACATGTCGAACAGCCTTGTCCCGAGCATCATGCACGCCTCTCAGAGCCGCGGAGGATCCATGTCACCTGCCCGCACCCGCTGGAGACTCTCCCTCACGGCCGGCGCACTGCTGGCCGCCTCCCTCCTCGTTCCGGCGCCGGTGGACGCCGCGGCCGAGGACGCGACGACCGACCACGCGACGACGGACTACGCGATCACCGTCGACCCGAAGGCCGCGGGCGCGAAGATCGACGACACGATGTACGGCGTCTTCTTCGAGGACATCAACCGGGCGGCGGACGGTGGCCTGTACGCGGAGCTCGTGCAGAACCGGTCCTTCGAGTACTCCACGGCCGACAACCGCGCGTACACGCCCCTCACCTCCTGGGCCGTCACCGGCACCGCGAAGACCCTGGACGACGAAGGCCGGCTGAACGCCCGCAACCGCACCTACCTCGCCCTGGACGGCGGTTCCTCCGTCACCAACTCGGGCTACAACACCGGGATCGCGGTGGAGGAGGGCAAGGTCTACGACTTCTCGGTGTGGGCCCGCGCCGACACGGCCTCCGCCCTGACGGTGACCCTGCGGGACGCCGACGGCGAACTGGCCCGGGCCCGGCGCGTCACCGCCCGCGGCGGCTGGGCCAAGTACACGGCACGTCTCACAGCGACCCGCACCGGCGCCGACGGCCGCCTCACGGTGGCCGCGGACGGCCCGGCCGCGCTCGACATGATCTCGCTCGTCCCGCGCGACACGTACAAGGGCCACGGCCTGCGCGAGGATCTGGCGCGGAAGATCGCAGCCCTGGATCCCGCCTTCGTCCGCTTCCCGGGCGGCTGCCTGGTCAACACCGGCAGCATGGAGGGGTACGACGAGGCGTCCGGCTGGGAGCGCAGGCGCGCGTACCAGTGGAAGGACACCGTCGGTCCCGTCGAGCAGCGCGCGACGAACGCCAACTTCTGGGGCTACAACCAGAGTTACGGGCTCGGCTACTACGAGTACTTCCAGTTCTCCGAGGACATCGGCGCCATGCCGCTGCCCGTGGTGCCCGCCCTCGTCACCGGCTGCGGCCAGAACCGGGCCGTCGACGACGACGCTCTTCTCCGGCGCCACATCCAGGACACCCTGGACCTCATCGAGTTCGCCAACGGCCCGGTGAGCAGCGAGTGGGGCGGGAAGCGGGCCGGGATGGGCCACCCGAAGCCCTTCCGCCTCACCCACCTCGCCGTCGGCAACGAGGAGAACCTGCCGGACGAGTACATCGACCGCTTCAAGCGGTTCCGCGCGGCCGTGGAGGCGAAGTACCCGGACGTCACCGTCATCTCCAACTCCGGCCCGGACGACAGCGGGGCGACGTTCGACACGGCCTGGAAGCTCAACCGGGAGGCGGACGTCGACCTGGTCGACGAGCACTACTACAACAGCCCGCAGTGGTTCCTGCAGAACAACGACCGCTACGACACCTACGACAGGAACGGGCCGAAGGTCTTCCTCGGCGAGTACGCCTCCCAGGGCAACACCTTCAAGAACGCCCTGTCCGAAGCGGCGTTCATGACCGGCCTGGAACGCAACGCGGACGTCGTCAAGCTCGCCTCGTACGCCCCGCTGCTCGCCAACGAGGACTACGTGCAGTGGCGTCCGGACCTCATCTGGTTCAACAACCACGCCTCCTGGAACTCCGCCAACTACGAGGTCCAGAAGCTCTTCATGCGCAACGTCGGCGACCGGGTCGTGCCGTCGGGCGCGACCGGCACCCCGTCGGTGAGCGGCCCCATCGCGGGCGCCGTGGGGCTGTCGACATGGGCGACGACCGCCGCGTACGACGACGTCTCGGTGACCGGCGCGGACGGCACGCGGCTGCTCACCGACGACTTCTCCGGCGACGCCGCGCAGTGGACCCACACGGGCGGCGGCAGCTGGAGCGTCCAGGACGGGCAGTACGTGCAGGGCGACGAGGCCGCCGAGAACACCATGGTCTCCGCGGGCGACCTGGCCTGGCACGACTACGACCTGCACGTGAAGGCCACCAAGAAGGCCGGCAAGGAGGGCTTCCTCGTCGCCTTCGGGGTCAAGGACACCGGCACCTACTACTGGTGGAACCTGGGCGGCTGGAACAACACCCGGTCGGCGGTCGAGCAGGCCGTGGACGGCGGCAAGTCGACGCTGATCTCGAAGGCCGGGTCCGTCGAGACGGGCCGCGCCTACGACATCGACATCAAGGTGCGCGGCCGTCAGGTCACCCTCTACCTCGACGGCCAGGAATGGGGCAGCTTCACCGACGACAAGCCGGCCGAGCCGTTCCGCCAGGTCGTCACCAGGGACGCGCGGACCGGCGACCTGATCGTCAAGGTGGTCAACGCCCAGGCGGCCGACGCCCGTACGGAGATCGACCTGGGCGGCGCGAAGGTTTGCCCGAAGGCCGCGGTGACGACCCTCGCCGCAGCCCCGGACGCCGTGAACGCGGAGACGGCCACGGCGGTCGCGCCGGTCACGTCCACCTTCTCCGGAGTCGCGAAGAGGTTCACGTACACCTTCCCGGCGAACTCGGTGACGTTCCTGCGGATCAGGAAGGGCTGAGTCGGCGGGGTGATCGGTGGGGCAGCGGGCAGGCACTGCCCCACCGGGAGTTCATGCGCGCGAGTCGTGCGCCAGAACCGTGAACGCCGACCAGGCGTCACGGGAGACCGTCAGCGCCTGCCGTCGGATGTCCTTCGAGTCCCGGACGAGGACGGCCTTGTGGCGTACGGCAACCTCGACGCAGTTGTCGCCAGAGCTGCCGCTGTAACTGCTCTTGAACCAGGCCGGTTCGGTGGTGGTCATAGTGCTCCTCGCATCTGCTCCAGCAGGCTTACCGTTGCTTCGCGGTCGAGGGCCTGCGAGCGCAGCTTGCCATAGCGTTGGAGCATCGCGCTGACGTCTTTCGGTGCGGTGATCAGATTGCTCGACTGCTGGCCCTCGGAGTAACCCACCCACTCGTGCCGGGGTGTCTCCGCCAGGTACATCAGACCATCGATGCCTGCGTGATCGTACATTCGCGTCGGCATCACCTGGATCTCGACGTTCCTTCGCACTCCCCGCATCAGCAGATGGTCCAAGAGCTGGCGTGCGACTTCCGGTCCACCCATGTGCCGTTCGAGCAGAGCCTGTTCGATGATGAAGCTGAAGGCCGTGTTCGGCTTCTCGGCAAGGAGCTGCTGCCGTTCCAGACGTGCGGTGACCTGGTACTCGATCTGATCTTCGGACAGGGGCGGCAGCCGTCGCTCGAAGATTGCCCGAATGTACGCTTCCGGCTGCAACAACCCCGGAATCGCCCGGCACTCATACGCATACAGCGAGACCGCCTCCTCCTCGATCGCCGCCCACTGCCGGAACCACGACGCCAGCCCCACCTTCCGCGTCAGGCTCCTCGCCGCAGCCGCCAGCACCCGCCCGGCGACCGCTCCCAGCGCCTCCTCCGACCGGTCGAGCAGGTTCCTCGGCGGGAACCGTCTGCCCTGTTCGATCTTGGCGATGTACGCGACCGAGTACTGCACCAGTGGCGCGAGCTGCTCCTGCGTCAGGCGGGCTTCCTCCCGCAGCGCCTTCAGGACCGCGCCGAAGGTCTTGAGGCTGTCCGACAGCTCCGGCTCGCATCCTCCGCCCTGCCCGGCGCCGCCCCCGCCCGCCCCGCCGCCGTTGTCCGTCGCCATCGCAGCCGCTTCTCCCTGTGCCGCCGGGCCCGCCAGTGCCGTAACCGTTCCTGGACCGGCGCCCGAACCCGTGCCGTGCCGTGTGCCGTCCGCGCTGCGCCACGCACGGCCACTCCATGGTCACGCACAGCGACCATCCCGGTCCAGCGAGTCAACCAGTACAACGCGATCTGTATCGGCGCCGGACCTGCCGACGACTCCTCGACCCCCCGCAGGCTGGCCGCATGCCAGCCCCTCACACCCAGATCCCCGCCCCCGCACGCACGTTCGCGCAGCGTTTCTCCGCGACCCGGCGCGGTGCCCGTCTCGCCCGGCTGCTCGCCGCGCACCAGCTCACCGCGTGGGGTCACCCGTACGGCACCGGGGTCCATGACGCGGTCGTCCTGGTCGTCGCCGAACTCGCGGCGAACGCCGTTCTCCACGGCCAGGTGCCAGGACGCGACTTCGTCGTACGCCTCGCCTGCGACGACGGCCGGGGCGTCCTCCGTGTCGAGGTGTCCGACACCCACCCCGCCCTGCCCGTCCGCACCATGCCCACCGCCGACGAGGACCACGGCCGCGGCCTGGTCCTCGTCGACGCGCTCGCGAGCCGTTGGGGCGTGAGCGACCGCGTGGGCCCGGGCAAGACGGTCTGGGCCGAGTGCGCACTGCATGCCGCCACGCACGGACCGGCCGGTGACTGCGGTGACGGATCCTGATCTCTCCGCGGCCTCCTCGGCGTCGGCCGGGGTGTCCGCGCCACGCGTCCCTGACCGACGGACCGAAGGAGCGATTCCATGGCCGGGAGTCCACACGCCCGAGAGATCGGTGCACCCGAGCCCGGCCGCACCGGGGCTGCGCCCGTCCGCGAGGGCCTGCTCTACGCGTGGGCGGGACGGTGGCGTGCGGAAGTCGTCCCGCTGCGGCTGGAGCTGGGGTTCGTGGTCAGCGGGGCATGCGGCGACCCAGCTCGCGTGCCTTGTCGCGCAGTCCTGTCGCCCAGGATCCGCCTTCCGCCGGGGTGGACATCCCCGTAACGGCCGAGACCTGCGCGTCTTCGAACGGGCCGTCCGGGGCGGCGCCGAGCTGGGCCCAGTCCACCTCGACTCCGGCACGCTCCGCGAGGGCCAGCACTGTGGCGGTGAAGCCGTCGGAGAGGGCCAGCACGATGGCGTGGCTCGTTCTTCGATGGTGCGCGAGCAGAGCGTTGACGAAGGGCGCGAAGGTGGCCAAGTCGATCTGGCACTCGTCGTTCTCCATGGGGCCGATACCCGATGAGAGTTCCAGCTCCGCCTCAAAGACCGCCACTTGCCGCCGGAACATGCGGGAAGCCCCGTTGGACGGGTTCCACAGGGTCTCGTCGCCCATGTCGAAGTACTGGCTCATCGTGGCCCCTTCAGCCGGTCACGGCAGGCCGGCGTATCCAGTTGGATCATCACCGCCGGCACGGACTCGTGCCGACGGTCCGCGGCCGGCCCGCCGCGGCGGCAGGACCGGTCAGCCCGCCTTGCTGCTCAGGAAGAGGTCCCGGCCGTCCTTCGTGACGGCGAAGGCGCCGTCGGCACGGATCTCCAGGACGGCGCCTCCCTCGGGGTATCCCGTGTTGGTGGCCCACACCGGCTTGTCGTCGGCGGTGTAGACGACGAGGTTGCCGTCCTCCTGGAACACCGCCTTGTAGTTCTCGCCGGAGGTGCGCGACGCCCAGACGGGCTGGTTGTCCTCGTCGTAGGAGACGAGGTTGCCGTCCTCCTGCATGAGCAGTTTCCCGTGCGCGGCCTGCAGGAACTCACCGGCCTGCAGGGTCCGCCGCGGCTGGACCGTCAGCGTCTGGGGGAGCGCGGGGTCCGGGCTGGTCCGGAAGAGGTCCGTGCCGTTCCTCGCCACGGCGACGACGCCGTCGGCGCGCAGTTCGAGGACCGCTCCTGCTTCCCGGGACTGCGTGTTGGTGGCCCAGACCGTCTTTCCGCCGGCGTCCTGGACGACGAGGTTGCCGTCCTCCTGGAACACCGCCTTGTAGTTCTCGCCGGAGGTGCCGGACGCCCAGACCTGTCTGCCGTTCTCGTCGGAGGCGGCGAGACCGCCGCTGTCCAGCATGGTCAGTTTCACGTGCGCGGCCTCGAGGGACTGGCCCGCCTCCAGGGTCCGCGGGGCCTTGACCGTCAGCGACTGCGGCAGGCGCCCCTCCGCCGCCGGCTTCTTGCCCGCGCCCCGGTCGGAGGCGTTGCGGCTCGCGGACGACTGCGGGCTCTTGGCCTCGGCGTCCGATCCGGAACCCTGCAGGGCGAGCACCGTGGCCGCCACGACGGCGACGGCGGCCACGGCGCCGGCGGCGACGAGCGGCTTGCGGCGGCGCCAGACCGGTCCCGTGCCGTGCGCGGGCGCGGCGGGCGGGCCGTCCTGCGGCGGGGACGGCATGTACCGGGTCTGCACAGCGGTCGCCGGGGCCGGCGCCGGGGTGGTGGGTGCTCCGGACGGGGCAGGCGTGGTGACGCCGACCCTGGTGGGCGCGTGCGGTGACACGGGCGCGGCCGGTACGGGTGTGGCCGGCGCGGGCGGAGCCTGCACGGTGGGGGAGGCGGCCGCCGTGTCCGAGGCGGAGGCCAGGGCGATGATCCGCTGGTAGGCCGGATGCCGCACGATGTCGGTCTCGCTGTCGCAGAGTTCCACGATGCGCTGCGGTTCGGGACGCCGCGCCGGGTCCTTGTGCCCGCACAGGGCGATCAGTTCGGCCATCTCGGCGGGAACCCCGTCGAGGTCCATCTCCTCGTGGACGGTGCGGTAGGAGACGGTGGCCAGGGGGCCCTGGCCGTACGGGGCACGGCCGGTGAGGCAGTAGGCCATGGTCACGCCGAGTGCGAACACGTCGGACGGCGGTCCGGCCTCGCCGCGGGTGAGGGTCTCCGGGGCCATGAAGCCGGGGGTGCCGATGGCGGTGCCCACCTGCGTGATGTTCGCCATCTCGTCGCTGCGGGCGATCCCGAAGTCGATGAGCTGGGGGCCGGTGGCCGAGAGGATGACGTTCTGCGGCTTGATGTCGCGGTGCAGCACCCCGTGCACATGGACGTCGGCGAGCCCTTCGGCCAGCGCGGCCAGCACGGCGCGGCCGAGGTCGACCGGGAAGGGCCCCGAGGCCCCGACCGCGTCGGCCAGGGTCGGGCCGGGCACGTACTCGGTCGCCATCCAGAACGGCGGGGTGTCCACCTCGGCGTCGATGAGCGCCGCCGTGAACGCGTTGCGGACGGTGCCCAGCGTCTCCACCTCGCGGCGGAAGCGCTGCAGCGCCGCCGGGTCGTGCTGGAGATGGGCGTTGATGACCTTGACCGCGGCGGGCCGGCCCCCGGGGGTCCGGCCGAGGTAGACGCTCCCCATGCCGCCGGAACCGAGCCGGCCGATCAGTCGGTAGCGACCCATGTTCGTCGGGTCGGAATTCTGCAACGGGTGCACCTCACGCGCCTTCCAGGCAGTCGAGACTCAGGCGTCCGTGGTGACGGGTCTCGTGTCCAGGACTCTCCGCGGCGGGATGACGGTTCCGGTGCCGGTGTGGGTTCCCTCGGTCCGCCCCGAGAACGAAGAATACCGCGCTCGCACCCCACTGCCCTTGGCTCCGGCTCCAGTTGGACGTGGGTGCATACACGTGCACCGGGTGTGGTCTTGTCCGTACCGTGAGTGCCCATGAATCATACGATCATGGGGCCGGGCGCCAGGGTCGGGCGCCGGGCCCGGGCGGGTGCTCGACCGGTGAAAGATTGCATAAACGTGCAACGATACGTATAGTCATGCTCTCTAGGAGGAGGGTTCCATGGTGGTACGTGCGGCGGTGGCCGGAGCGAGCGGGTATGCGGGCGGGGAACTGCTGCGCCTGCTCCTGGTGCACCCCGAGGTCGAGATCGGTGCCCTGACCGGCAACTCCAACGCCGGACAGCGGCTCGGCGCCCTGCAGCCGCACCTGCTGCCGCTGGCCGGCCGCGTGCTGGAGGAGACCACCGCGGAGGTCCTCGCCGGACACGACGTCGTCTTCCTCGCCCTGCCCCACGGGCAGTCCGCCGCCGTCGCGGAGCAGCTCGGCCCGGACGTCCTCGTCGTCGACATGGGCGCCGACTTCCGGCTCAAGGACCCGGCCGACTGGGAGCGGTTCTACGGCTCGGCGCACGCCGGGACCTGGCCCTACGGCCTCCCCGAACTGCCGGGTGCCCGTACCGCGCTGGAGGGGTCCAGGCGCATCGCGGTGCCCGGCTGCTACCCGACGGCCGTCACGCTGGCGCTGGTCCCCGCCTACACGGCCGGCCTCGCCGAGAACGAGGCCGTCGTCGTCGCCGCGTCCGGCACGTCCGGCGCCGGCAAGTCCCCCAAGACGCATCTGCTCGGCAGCGAGGTCATGGGCTCCATGTCCCCGTACGGCGTCGGCGGCGGCCATCGGCACACCCCCGAGATGATCCAGAACCTCGGCGCGGTCGCGGACGGACCCGTCACCGTGTCCTTCACCCCGACCCTCGCCCCGATGTCCCGCGGCATCCTCGCCACCTGCAGCGCCAGGGCGAAGCCCGGCACCACCGCGCAGGCCGTGCGGGCCGCCTACGAGAAGGCCTACGCCGACGAACCGTTCGTCCACCTGCTGCCCGAGGGCCAGTGGCCGGCGACCGCGTCCGTCCACGGTTCCAACGCCGTTCAGGTGCAGGTCGCGTACGACGCCGCCGCGGGGCGCATCATCGCGATCAGCGCCATCGACAACCTGACCAAGGGCACCGCGGGCGGTGCCGTCCAGAGCATGAACATCGCCCTCGGGCTCGACGAGGCCACCGGGCTTTCCACGATCGGAGTCGCACCGTGAGTGTCACGGCAGCCAAGGGGTTCACGGCGGCCGGCGTCGCCGCCGGGATCAAACAGAACGGCAACCCGGACCTGGCCCTCGTGGTCAACAACGGGCCCCGCCTCGCCGCCGCGGGCGTCTTCACCTCCAACCGGGTGAAGGCCGCACCGGTGCTGTGGTCGGAGCAGGTCCTGAAGGGCGGCGAGCTGACCGCCGTCGTCCTCAACTCCGGTGGCGCCAACGCCTGTACGGGTCCGAAGGGCTTCCAGGACACCCACGCCACCGCGGAGAAGGTCGCCGACTCCCTCAACAGCGCCGGCCTCGACGACACGGGCGGTCACTCCCCGGGCGGGATCGCCGTCTGCTCCACGGGCCTCATCGGCATCCTCCTGCCGATGGACAAGCTGCTGCCGGGCATCGACAAGGCCGTCGCCCAGCTCGGCCCGCACGGCGGCGAGAAGGCCGCCATCGCCATCAAGACCACCGACACCGTCCACAAGACCGCGGTCGCCCAGGGCGACGGCTGGACCGTCGGCGGCATGGCCAAGGGCGCGGGCATGCTCGCCCCCGGCCTCGCCACCATGCTGGTCGTCCTCACCACGGACGCCGACGTCGACAGCGACACCCTCGACAAGGCGCTGCGGGCGGCCACCAGGGTCACCTTCGACCGCGTCGACTCCGACGGCTGCATGTCGACGAACGACACCGTGCTGCTGCTCGCCTCCGGCGCCTCGCAGGTCACCCCCGAGTACGCGGAGTTCGCCGAGGCCGTACGGTCCGTCTGCGACGACCTCGGCCAGCAGCTGATCCGGGACGCCGAGGGCGCCGGCAAGGACATCAGGATCGAGGTCGTGAACGCGGCCAGCGAGGACGACGCCGTCGAGGTCGGCCGCTCCATCGCCCGCAACAACCTCCTCAAGTGCGCCATCCACGGCGAGGACCCCAACTGGGGCCGCGTGCTCTCCGCCATCGGCACCACGTCCGCCGCCTTCGAGCCCGACCTGCTGAACGTCGCCATCAACGGCGTCTGGGTCTGCAAGAACGGTTCTGTGGGCGAGGACCGCGACACGGTCGACATGCGCTACCGGGAGGTCCACATCGTCGCCGACCTCGCCGCCGGCGACGAGACCGCCACCATCTGGACCAACGACCTCACCGCGGACTACGTGCACGAGAACAGCGCGTACTCCTCATGAGCACCACGCGCAAGCACACCGCACTGCCCAAGGCCCAGATCCTCATCGAGGCGCTGCCCTGGCTGACCCGGCACAACGGGAAGACGGTCGTCGTCAAGTTCGGCGGCAACGCCATGATCGACGAGGACCTGAAGGCCGCCTTCGCACAGGACGTCGTCTTCCTGCGCCAGGCCGGCCTCAAGCCCGTCGTCGTGCACGGCGGCGGCCCGCAGATCAGCGCGGCCCTGGACCGGTACGGCATCGTCAGCGAGTTCAAGGCGGGCCTGCGGGTTACCACCGAGGACGCCATGGACGTCGTACGCATGGTGCTCGCCGGGCAGGTCCAGCGTGAACTCGTCGGGCTGCTCAACCAGCACGGTCCGCTCGCCGTGGGACTCACCGGCGAGGACGCGCACACCATCACCGCCACCAAGCACCAGCCGCGGATCGACGGCGAGTTCGTCGACATCGGACGGGTGGGCGAGATCACCGCGATCGACACGGGCGCGATCGAGGCACTGCTCGCCGACGGCCGCATCCCGGTCGTCTCCTCGATCGCCCGTAGCCAGGACGACGGACATGTCTACAACGTCAATGCTGATACGGCGGCTGCGGCACTCGCTGCGGCGCTGGGCGCCGAGACCCTGATGGTCCTCACCGACGTCGAGGGCCTCTACGAGGACTGGCCCAACTCCGACGAGGTCATCAGCCGGCTCACCGCGAAGGAGCTGGAGAAGCTGCTGCCCGAGCTGGCCAGCGGCATGGTGCCCAAGATGGAGGGCTGTCTGCACGCCGTGCGCAACGGGGTGAACACCGCCCGCGTGATCGACGGCCGGGTCCAGCACTCGATCCTGCTGGAGATCTTCACCGACGAGGGCATCGGCACGATGGTCGTGCCCGATGCGGAGGGGGACGCTGACGCATGACCGCCAACGAGGAACTCACCCGGCGCTGGCAGGGCGCGCTCATGGACAACTACGGCACCCCGCGGCTGCCGCTCGTCCGCGGCGCCGGCACCAGACTGTGGGACGCCGACGGCACCGAGTACCTGGACTTCGTCGGCGGGATCGCGGTCAACGCGCTCGGCCACGCCCACCCGGCGATCGTCGAGGCCGTCAGCCGCCAGATCGCCTCCCTCGGCCACGTCTCCAACCTCTTCGTCGCCGAACCGCCCGTCGCGCTCGCCGAGCGGCTGCTCCAGCTCTTCGGGCGGGAGGGCCGCGTCTACTTCTGCAACTCGGGCGCCGAGGCCAACGAGGGCGCCTTCAAGATCGGCCGGCTGACCGGCCGCGCCCACATGGTGGCGACCGACGGCGGCTTCCACGGCCGCACCATGGGCGCCCTCGCGCTCACCGGCCAGCCGGGCAAGCGGGACCCGTTCCTGCCGCTGCCCGGCGACGTCACGCACGTGCCGTACGGGGACCCGCAGGCGCTGGCCGCCGCCGTCACCGAGGACACCGCGCTGGTCGTCATCGAGCCGGTCCAGGGCGAGAACGGCGTGGTCGTGCCGCCCCCCGGCTACCTCAAGGCGGCCCGTGCCATCACCGCCGCCACCGGCAGCCTCCTCGTCCTGGACGAGGTGCAGACCGGGGTCGGCCGGACCGGTCACTGGTTCGAGTACCAGGCGCACGAGGGCGTCCTGCCGGACGTCGTCACGCTGGCCAAGGGCCTCGGCGGCGGCCTGCCGCTCGGCGCGACCGTCGCCTTCGGGCGCGCGGCCCGGTTGCTCGGGCCCGGGCACCACGGCACGACGTTCGGCGGCAACCCCGTCGCCTGCGCCGCCGGACTCGCGGTCCTCGACACCATCGAGGGCGAGGGCCTGCTGGAGAACGTGAAGCGGTCCGGCGAGAGGCTCCGGGAGGGCGTCGAATCGCTCGGCCACCCGCTGGTCGACCATGTCCGGGGCGCGGGCCTCCTCCTGGGTATCGTGCTCACCGAGCCGCTCGCGCCCCGCGTGCAACAGGCGGCTCAGGACGCCGGTCTCCTGGTGAACGCGCCCGCCCCCGATGTCGTACGGCTGATGCCGCCCCTCAACATCGGCGCGGACGAGGTGGACACGTTCCTCCGGGCCCTGCCCGGTGTCCTCGACGCGGTGACCGGCGGGGCGACCGACGGGCACGGACGGACCGGGGAGTGACCGGGGAATGAGACGACGATGAGCCAGGCGCAGGAGCACGACCACGACCACGCGGGACCCGCCGTCCCGCAGACCCGCACCGCACGCCACCGCCGGATCGTGGACATCCTCAACCGGCAGCCGGTGCGTTCGCAGAGCCAGCTGGCGAAGCTCCTCGGCGACGACGGGCTGAACGTCACGCAGGCGACGCTCTCCAGGGACCTGGACGAGCTGAACGCGGTGAAGATCCGCAACAACGACGGCGACCTCATCTACGCGGTGCCCAGCGAAGGGGGTTTCCGGACGCCCCGGGTCCCGCTGGGGGAGTCGGCCAAGGAGGAGCGGATGCGGCGGCTGTCCTCGGAGCTCCTGATCTCCGCGGAGGCTTCGGCGAACCTGGTGGTCCTGCGGACGCCGCCGGGGGCCGCCCAGTTCCTCGCCTCGGCCATCGACCAGGCGGAGTTGCAGGACATCCTGGGGACGATCGCGGGCGACGACACGCTGCTGCTGATCAGCCGGGATCCCACGGGTGGGCAGGCCCTGGCGGACCACTTGCTGCGGCTGGCCCAGAACCACCACCACTGAGGTGGGGTGCGGGTCCCTTTTCCGGGTGCGGGTACGTGGGGGTTGCTCGCGCAGTTCCCCGCGCCCCTCAAGGGCGAAAGACCGGGGCGCAGCCCCGTCTTTCAGGGGCGCGGGGAACTGCGCGACCGGCCACGACGTACCCGCACCCGAGGACGAGACCCGGCTCAGCCCAGCCGGTCGGCCAGACCCCCCGTCCACCTGACCTCGTCGCCCGCCGTGATGAGCAGGGCCTCCGTGTCCGGGAGGGACTCCAGCCAGGCGAGGGCCTGCCGGGAGCCCATCGCGAAGGCCGCCGTCGCCCACGCGTCCGCCCAGGTGATCCGGGGGCCGACGACGGTCACCGCGACCAGGTCCGTGACCGCGGTGTGGCCCGTGCGCGGATCCATGATGTGCGTACCCCGTTCGGCGGAGCCCGACGTGGCCACGGCGAGCCGGTCGGCGCCGGCCGCGGAGACCACGGCGGCCAGAGCGCCCGGGCGCAGCGGGTCGGACACGCCGACCCGCCAGGGCCGGTGCGGCCCCGGCACACCGAACATCTGCACGTCGCCGCCGCCGTTCACGCTCACCCCGGTCGCCCCGGCCCCGACCAGCCGCTCGGCGGCGCGCTCGACGGACCAGCCCTTCACGATGCCGGTGGGGTCGACGCCGCCCGCATACCGCGAACTGAACCAGCCGTCGCTCAACCGCTCGGCCTCGGCGCACAGTTCGAGCACCTCGGCGACCTCCGGGTCGCACTCCTCCACGGTGAGCAGGCCGCGGGCCAGCCGGGAGATCTGGCTGTCCTCGCGGTAGGTGCTGAACACCGCGTCCACCACGTGGAGTTCGGCGACCGCCTCCGCCAACGCGGCCTGTACGGGACCCGGTTCGCCTCCTCGGACGTCGAAGGAGAAGACCGTGCCCATCACCTCCTCCGCGTGACGCACCGCGGGCGGCCCGGATCCGGCGGGGCCGGCGGAGTCGGTGGGTTCAGCGGGTCCGGACGGCCCGGTGGGTTCAGCCACCGGCCTGGTCCAGGGCCGACTGCAGGGACTCCTTGTAGCCGCCGCTGGTGTAGGTGGCGCCGGAGACGGCGTCGATGTCGGCGCTGCCTGCCGCGACCGCCGCCGCGTTCAGCTTCGGCACCGCGTCACCGCTGATCTGGTCGCTGCGACCGCCCTTGGGCTGCTGCACGGCCTCCGCCTCGGTGATCTTCCCGCCGGTCACGGTGACCCGTACCTGCACGGGGCCGTAGTCGGTCGTGACGGCCTTGCCGGTGACGGTCTTCGCCTGCGCGGCGCCCGCCCCCGACCCGCTCGCGTCCCCCGCACCGCTGCCGCTGTCCGACCCGCTGCCGCCGCCCGTACCGCCCGTACCGCTCGCGTCGGCCGCGCCGTCGCCGGGGGCGCCGGCCTGGTCCAGTGCCGACTGGAGGGACTTCTTGTAGCCGCCGCTGGTGTAGGTGGCGCCGGAGACGGCGTCGATGTCGGCGCTGCCGGCCGTGATCGCGGCCTTGTTGAGCTTCGGCACCGCGTCGGTACTGACCGTGGTGGAGCGCCCGCCGGTGGGGGCCTGCACGGCGGCGGCCGAGGTGATCTTCCCGCCGGCCACGGTGATGCGTACCTGGACGTTGCCGTAGTCGGTCTTGACGACGTCACCGGTGAGGGTCCGGGCCTGGTCGCCCGCGGCGGCCTGCGCGCCTCCGGAGCCCTGCGGAGCGACCGACTGCTGTTGCTGCGGCACGCCGCCGGCGGACGCCGCCGCCGGGTCCGACGCGGGCTTCAGCGCCAGCAGCAGGACGATCCCGGACACCGTGGCGGCACCGGCCAGCACGACGCGGCGCAGAGGGTGGCTCTTCTTCATCGGTCCGGACTCCCGTTTCTCACAGCTCGAAGGACTCGTGGTGGATGCGGCGGGCGGGAACGCCGGCGCCACGCAGTGCGGAGTACGCGCCCTCGGCGAAGCCGGGCGGCCCGCACAGGAACACGTCGTGCTCGTCGATGTCGGGCAGCTTCTGGCGCAGCGTGTCCGGGTTGATGTCGGGGCGTTCCCCGTCGGGGCTGTTCACCGCGTACATCAGCCGGGCCCCGCGCTCGTCGGCGATGGCCGACAGCTCGTCCCACAGCGCCAGGTCCTGGGTGCTGTTGGCCCGGTACAGCAGTGTCAGGTCGCCCCGCTCCGCCGGCAGCGTCTCGAACAGCGCGCGCATCGGGGTGATGCCCACGCCCCCCGCCATCAGCAGCACCTTGCCGCGGCTGCGCCGGGAGGCGGTCATCGCCCCGTACGGGCCCTCGGCCCACACCCGCGTGCCCCGCTTCAGCCCCTTCAGCGCGGTGCTGTGGTCGCCCAGCGCCTTGACGGTGATGCGCAGCAGCCCGGGGCGGGGCGCGGCCGACAGGGAGTACGGGTGCGAGCTGAGCCGCATGCCCGGTGCCAGGAACCGCCAGCGGAAGAACTGCCCCGGCTCGGCGCCGATCCGGTGCAGCCGCTCTCCGCTGATCAGCACGGAGACGATGCCGGGCGCCTCCTCGACGACCTCCTCGACCCGCATCCGGTGGCGCAGGTTCAGCCGGACCGGCGTGATCACCCGGTACCAGAGCGCCAGCGCGGTCACGGTCCCGTAGAGCGCGTACCAGGCCGTCGTCGCGGCGGGCTCGACGGCGAAGTCGTTGCCGGTGGACAGCTGGTGCCAGAACGACAGGTACACGGCCGCGTACGTGAGCAGGTGGATGTGGTACCAGGTGTCGTACGGGATCCTCCTGCGCAGCGCGCCCACCGAGATGAGGCCGATGAACAGCAGCAGGCCCGCGCCGACGGCCGCCTTGCCCATGTCGGGCAGGGTGGTGACCGAGTCGACGGTCTGCTGGACGACCCCCGTGTTCGCCTGGAGGGCGTAGCCGTACATCGTCAGTCCGATGTGGGCCAGCACCAGGCAGAGCGTGTAACGGCCGCTCATGGCGTGCCACCGGGCGACCCGGTCCGAGCCGACCCGGCGCTCCAGCGCGGGCACCCGGGCCATCTGCAGGACCACCAGGGCCATCAGGTATCCGGCCAGCAGACCGGTGATCCGGCCCGCGTTCAGGATCCGGCCCTTGTCGTCCGCGATGGCCGGCGTGTTGCTCCACCAGAGCCAGACGACTCCCGCCGCGCCCGCCCACACGGCGATCAGCAACGGGATGGCGGGGGAGCGGCGGGGGCGGATGCGGCGCATCGTCTGGCGCCGCGCGGCGCGACCGCCGGCGATCGTGCTCACGGTTCCTCCGTGGGGGACGCTGGGAAGGGAGTGGCCCCTTGGCCCACTGGTACGTCCCGGGACGGCCGTGTGTTCAACGGGTCGCCGGACGAGCCGTGATCTGCTGCGACCGGCGGTAACCCGACGTGGGCCCGAGCCCCTCGCGGGACCGCGCGCGGGTCAGTAGCGGGTGATCGCGGTCGGCCCGCCGTCCGTCCCGACGGCGATGTGCGGAGCGCGGCCCGGCTCGGCCCAGTCCAGGATGCGCCGCATGGCGTCCCGGGGCACGGAGACGCAGCCGGCCGTCGCCCCGGGCCCGTCGACGTGCAGGAAGATGCCCGCGCCCCGGCCCCGTACCGGCCGCTCGTAGTTGAAGCCGACGACGAGCGCGTACGCGTACTGCGTGCCGTACGCGATCAGGTGCTCGGACTCGGCGGCGCGGCAGTCGGCCGGACGCGGGTCGGTCCACCGGTTGTAGGAGCGGGAGGCGTTGTCCTGGCACCACCAGGAGGTCTGCCGCACCCGGCGGTACGGCATGGTCGTCCCCCGGGGCGCCGGCTCGATGCCGAAGGCGTACGGCAGGCCGTACAGGCCCGTGGGGGTGGTGTTCGTGCCCTGCTCGCGGGAGCCGCCCTCCACGAGTCCCCCGGCGCCGAAGCGCGCGGGCGCGGAACCGGCCCGCGCCCAGCGTCCGTCACGACGGCTCCACCAGGTGACCGTGCCGGTGGTCGAGGAGGTCCGGGGGGCCACGGCGGTGATGAGCAGGCTGCCACCGCCCGTGTCGGCCATCCGTTCCGGCAGCGGGGGCCGTTCGCCCGGAGCCGGGGCGGCGGCCGTCAGGAGGAGGGACGGAAGGAGGGACACGGACGCGAGGACGGCGGCTCCGGGGCGCATGCCTCAGACGCTACGGGGCGGCAGCGGCAACGGCAGCCCGGGCAGGCCGTCCAGGCTGGTCCCCACGTGGTCCTTCTTCTCGAAGTACGCGTTCAGCGAGACGTCGTCCTCGCGCGCGAAGCGCTTGGCGTGCAGGTCGCGGTCCTCGTCGTACGACATGAAGGGCACGGCGTAACCGCAGGTGTCCCGGACGAGGTCGGCCCGCACCACGACGACCGCCCGCAGGCCGTGCGGGTACGGGTCGATGTCCGGGAAGTGCGCGAGGAGTTCCCCGAACCGGGGGTCGTCACGGAAGACGGCCTCGCCCCGGCCGTGGACGCGGACGATGTTCGGCGGACCCTGGAAGGCGCACCACATCAGGGTGATCCGGCCGTTCTCCCGCAGGTGCGCGATCGTCTCGGCGTTGCTGCCGGCGAAGTCCAGGTAGGCGACGGTGAGGTCGTCGAGGACCGCGAACGAACCGGTCAGTCCCTTGGGCGAAAGATTGATCGTGCCGTCGCCCGACAGGGGCGCGGTGGCGGTGAAGAAGAGGGGCTGCGCCTCGATGAACTCGCGCAGGCGGCCGTCTATGCGTGCGTAGGTCTTTCCCATGTCCGGTGATTATCACCGAAAGTCTTTCGCCTGTCTAAGTATTTCTGGCCGGGTGTTCCCGGTGGGCGCCGGGACCCGCGGGCCTGGGGTGGCCCGCGGGTCCCGTTCGCCCCGGCCGGCGTGAGCGGAGCGCCCGTGGGGGGGGGATCACCGGGTACTGATCACGGCGTCACAACGTCACGGTCACTGGTTCAGCGTGCAGGGCGCGAGTTCTTCGAGGCCTTCGGGCTTGTCGGCGGTGCGGCCGATGGCGGTCTCGATGCGGTTGAGTACGGCGATGCGCTTGTCCTCGAGGGGGCCGAGGATGGCGTTCTGTACGAAGTTGGGTCCGCCCTGGCCGACGGTGTCGACGAGTCGTTTGTCGGCCTCGGCGATCTGGGTGTCCAGCAGGGCGAGGTTCCTGGTGACCTCGGCCTGCGCGGAGGCGGGGATCGCCGGCAGGCTCGACTCGACCTCGGGGCAGCTGACGGTGCCGACGGCGCCCGCGTCGCCGCCCGCGTCCTCGGCTCCGCCGGCGTCTTCTCCGTCACCGGCGTCGCCCGCGCCGGCCTCTTCCGTGGCGCCCTCGGCCGGTTCCGCCCCGGCCTCCTCGCCCGCCCCGGCCGCGCCGTCGGCGTTCAGCGTGCAGGGCGCGAGTTCTTCGAGGCCTTCGGGCTTGTCGGCGGTGCGGCCGATGGCGGTCTCGATGCGGTTGAGTACGGCGATGCGCTTGTCTTCGAGGGGGCCGAGGATGGCGTTCTGTACGAAGTTGGGTCCGCCCTGGCCGACGGTGTCGACGAGTCGTTTGTCGGCCTCGGCGATCTGGGTGTCCAGCAGGGCGAGGTTCCTGGTGACCTCGGCCTGCGCGGAGGCGGGGACCGCCGGCAGGCTGCCCTGTACCGCGGGGCAGTTGATCGTGCCCGGTGAGGCCGTCGTCCCGTCGTTGTCGTCGGACGTCTCCCCGGCGAGGGCGGAACCTGCGATCACCGCTCCGGACAGCGCCACCGCGGCGACACCGCCGATGATCGCCACGCGGCGCTTGTTGTACTTCGGAAGAGCCCTGGACATGGGGATGCCTCACTTGGGTCAGGGGTGGGTGTACAGACGCGGCGCCGGCGTTCGCGGTGGAATACGGGTAAGCGGTTTCTCGTGTTCAACGGGGGGCGGGATTTCCTCGCCGGGGTCTGCTGGATTGACGAATCATGCGAAGGTTTGCATAATCATGCATAGCAGTGAGTGTGCTGCGCCGAGGTCCGGCAGACGGCCCCGCGCGGGCCGTCGTGGGCTGACCGCGCAGTTCCCCGCGCCCCTGTCGGGGCGCCCTCTTTCCACCAGTTCTGAGGAGTGCAGCCAGTGAGCAGCAACAGCGGTGACGTACGGCTCTGGGGCGGCCGGTTCGCCGACGGTCCCGCCGAGGCCCTGGCGAAGCTGTCCGCGTCCGTCCACTTCGACTGGCGGCTGGCCCCCTACGACATCGCCGGTTCACGGGCCCACGCGCGCGTGCTGCACAAGGCGCACCTCCTCGACGACGACGAGCTGACCCGTATGCTCGCGGGCCTCGACCGGCTGGAGGCCGCCGTCGCGGACGGCTCCTTCGTCGGCACCGTGGCCGACGAGGACGTCCACACCGCCCTGGAGCGCGGTCTGCTGGAGCAGCTCGGCCCGGACCTCGGCGGCAAGCTGCGGGCCGGCCGCTCGCGCAACGACCAGGTGGCGACGCTCTTCCGGATGTACCTGCGCGACCACGCCCGGATCATCGGCGGCCTGATCGCCGAGCTCCAGGGCGCGCTCATCGGCCTCGCCGAGGCGCACCCGGACGTCGCGATGCCCGGCCGCACCCATCTCCAGCACGCCCAGCCCGTGCTGTTCGCCCACCACGTGCTGGCCCACGCGCAGGCCCTCTCCCGGGACGCCGAGCGCCTGCGGCAGTGGGACGAGCGGACCGCGGTGTCGCCGTACGGCTCCGGTGCGCTCGCGGGCAGCAGCCTCGGTCTGGACCCGGAGGCGGTCGCCAAGGACCTCGGCTTCGAGCACGGCAGCGTCGGCAACTCCATCGACGGCACGGCCTCCCGCGACTTCGCCGCCGAGTTCGCCTTCATCACCGCGATGATCGGTGTCAACCTCTCCCGGATCGCCGAGGAGGTCATCATCTGGAACACGAAGGAGTTCTCCTTCGTCACCCTCCACGATGCCTTCTCCACCGGCTCGTCGATCATGCCGCAGAAGAAGAACCCGGACATCGCGGAGCTGGCGCGCGGCAAGAGCGGGCGCCTGATCGGCAACCTCACCGGTCTGATGGCGACGCTCAAGGCGCTGCCCCTCGCCTACAACCGCGACCTCCAGGAGGACAAGGAGCCGGTCTTCGACTCCTGCGACCAGCTGGAGGTCCTGCTGCCGGCCTTCACCGGGATGATGGCCACGCTGACCGTCCACCGCGAGCGCATGGAGGAGCTGGCCCCGGCCGGGTTCTCGCTCGCCACCGACATCGCCGAGTGGCTGGTCAAGCAGGGGGTGCCGTTCCGGGTCGCGCACGAGGTCGCGGGCGAGTGCGTGAAGGCCGCCGAGGCGGACGGGGTGGAGCTCGACGGGCTCACCGACGAGCAGTTCGCGAAGATCTCCGTGCACCTCACGCCCGAGGTGCGGTCGGTCCTGAACGTGCCCGGGGCGCTCGCCTCCCGCGACGCCCGCGGCGGCACGGCGCCCAGCGCGGTCGCCGTCCAGCTGGCCGAGGTCACGTCGGACGTGGCGGCGCAGCGGGCGTGGTCGACGGCGAAGACCAAGCGGTAGGGCCGCGCCGCCGGGGGGACGGGGCCGCGGCCGATCGCAGGCGGCGGCTCCCGCCACGGCTGACCGCGCAGTTCCCCGCGCCCCCTCAGGGGCGAAAGACCGGGGCGCAGCCCCGTCTTTCAGGGGCGCGGGGAACTGCGCGACAAGCCACGACGCACCCGCACCCGCACCCGCCGACGCACCGTACGACCCGAGCCGGCCGAACCGGCCGAACCGGCCGGCCCCCGCCGCACCGCAGGCCGTCGGGATACGTTGGGCGGAGCCACACCGCAGCCGACCGACGGAGCCCACGATGCCCTTCGCCCGACTGGCGACAGCGACGACCCCCACCTGCCACCTGGGCCTCGGCCTCGCCGCGGTCGGCCGCCCCGGCTACCTCAACCTCGGCCGGGACCGCGACCTCGGAGAGGACCGCAGCGTCGAAGCGCTGCGCACCCGCACCCACGAACTCCTCGACGCCGCCTACGCCCAGGGCGTGCGCTACTTCGACGCCGCCCGCTCGTACGGCCGTTCGGAGGAGTTCCTGGCCGACTGGCTGAAGGCCCGCCCCGGCGTCGACGACATCGTCGTCGGCAGCAAGTGGGGCTACACCTACACCGCCGACTGGCGCACCGACGCCGAGACCCACGAGGTCAAGGACCACAGCCTCGCCACGTACGAGAGGCAGCGCGCCGAGAGCGCCGCACTGCTCGGCGACCGGCTCGACCTCTACCAGATCCACTCGGTGACCCCCGAGAGCCCGGCTCTCACCGACAAGGAACTGCACGCCGAACTGGCCGAGGCGGCCGCGCGGGGCCTGACCGTCGGCTTCTCCACCAGCGGCCCCGCCCAGGCCGACGCGATCCGTGCCGCGCTCGCCGTGACGGTGGGCGGCGAACCCCTCTTCCGGACCGTCCAGGCCACGTACAACGTCCTGGAAACCTCCGCGGGGCCCGCGCTCGCCGAGGCGCACGACGCCGGACTCACCGTGATCGTCAAGGAGGGCATGGCGAACGGCCGGCTCGCCGGTGCGCACGCCCCGGCCCCCGTACGCGCCCTCGCCGAGGAGGCGGGCCTCGGCGCCGACGCGGTCGCCCTAGCCTTCGTCCTGCGTCGGCCCTGGGCGGGCGTCGTCCTGTCCGGCGCCGCCACCGCCGCCCAGCTCGCGTCCAACCTGCACGCGGCGGTGGTCGACCTCGACGACGCCCGGACGGCCGCACTCGACGCACTGGCCGAGGAGCCGGGAGCGTACTGGGCACGACGCGGGCAGCTGCCCTGGCACTAGCCATGAGTCACTGACCGCAAGCTCCGCCCCCGACTCCCGACTCCCGACTCCCGACTCCCGGCCCCGACGTCGCGAAGGCTGCATCGACCCGCCGCCGGTGAGCTTCACATGCCCCCAGTGAGACATTACTGTCTCATATGGCTTACCCTCGTCTCATGGCTGTCGATCGTGAACACGTACTGCGCAGTGCGGCCGCCCTGCTGACGCGCCGGTCCACCGCGACCATGGACGAGGTCGCCAAGGCGGCCGGGATCAGCCGGGCGACGCTGCACCGTCAGTTCGCCGGCCGTGACGTCCTCGTGCGGGCGCTCGAAGAGCTCGGCATCCAGGAGTGCGAGGCCGCGCTGGACGCGGCCCGGCTGGACGACGGCACCGCCCGCGAGGCCGTACGCCGTCTCGTGCGCGAGTTCGAGGCCGCCGCCGGACTGCTCGCCTTCCTCTACACCGAGAACCAGCTCTTCGAGGACGGGGAGCCGAACGCGGGCTGGGCCCGGATCGACGCCCGCGTCGCCGCGCTGTTCCGGCGCGGCCAGCAGGGCGGCGAGTTCCGTATCGACCTGACCCCGGCCTGGCTCACCGAGGCCCTCTACGGACTCTTCGCCTCGGGGGCGTGGGCCGTGAGCGAGGGCCGGGTGGCGGCCAAGGACTTCCAGTACATGATCGTCGAGCTGCTGCTCGGCGGCGCACTACGGAGAGAGGAATCATGACCAGCACGGTGCGGCCGGCGTTCGAGGCGGAACCGGGGCGAAAGACGGAGGCGGAGAGGCGGCCGGGCCGCTGGCTCGCGCTGTCCGTCCTCGTGCTGGCCGTGCTCCTGGTGGCCGTCGACGCGACCGTCCTCGGTCTGGCGACCCCGTACATCAGCGAGGACCTGAAGCCCTCCGGTACGCAGCTGCTGTGGATCGGGGACGTCTACTCGTTCGTCATCGCCGGCCTGCTCGTCTCCATGGGCAGCCTCGGCGACCGGGTGGGCCGTAAGAAGCTGCTGCTCATCGGCTCGGTGGCGTTCGGACTGATATCCGTGCTCAACGCCTACGCGACCACGCCCGAGCTGATGATCGTGGCGCGGGCACTGCTCGGTGTCGCCGGTGCCACGCTGATGCCCGCCACCCTGGCGCTGATCCGCAACCTCTTCCACGACCCGCGCGAACGCAGCCTCGCCATCGGTATCTGGGGCGCCACCGCCTCGGCCGGCACCGCGGTCGGTCCCGTGGTCGGCGGCTTCCTGCTCGAACACTTCTGGTGGGGCTCGGTCTTCCTGATCAACCTGCCCGTGATGGCGGTCCTCGTCGTGGTCGGCGTGAAACTGCTGCCCGAGTCCCGCAACCCCGAGCCCGGCCCCTGGGACCTCGTCAGCGTGACGCTCTCCCTGGTCGGCATGGTCGGCATCGTGTACGGCGTCAAGGAGACCGCCTCGCACGGGCCCGGCGTGACGGCGGGCGCGGTGGCCCTGCTCGGCGCGGCCGCGCTGTACGGATTCGTGCGCCGCCAGCTCACGCTGCCCGTGCCGCTGCTGAACATGCGGCTGTTCCGCGACCGCGGCTTCTCCGGCGCGGTGCTGGCCGACCTGCTGACCATCCTCGGTCTGGCGGGCGTGGTCTTCTTCCTCTCCCAGTACCTGCAGCTCGTGCAGGGGCGCGGACCGTTGGAGGCCGGGCTCGCCGAACTGCCCGCGGCGGTGGGCGCGGTGGCGGCCGGCCTGGTCGCCGGAACGGTCGCCCGCCGGTACTCGGTGCGTGCCGTCGTGTCGGGCGGTCTGGCCGCGATCGGGCTCGCCCTGGGCGCGCTGACCGTGCTGGACCGCTCCACCGGCTACCCGCTGCTCGGCGCGGCCCTGCTGGTCGTGGGCGTCGGCGCGGGCCTCTCCTTCACCGTGACCGCCGACGTGATCCTCTCCAGCGTGCCCAAGGAGCAGGCGGGCGCCGCGTCCGCGGTCTCCGAGACGGCGTACGAGCTGGGGGCCGCCCTCGGCATCGCGCTGCTGGGCTCGGTCGTCACGGGCGTCTACGCGGGCTTCACGGCACCCGCGGGCACCCCGTCCGACATCGCCGACGCGGCCCACGAGTCCCTCGGCGGAGCGGTGGAGGCGTCCTCGGCGCTGTCCGCCCCCGAGCCCCTCCTGGACGCGGCCCGCACCGCCTTCGTCGACGGCGTCGCCCTGGCGGCGGGCCTGGGCGCGGTGGTCCTGCTGGCCGCGTCGGCGGCGGCGTGGGTGCTCCTGAGGGGCCGGAAGCTGTAGTCCCCGGAACTCACGGCGGAAGGTGCCGGGCCGGGTGGCTCCCGGCCCGGCCGGGCCCTTCCGGGCCGGTCCGTCCCGCTCCGCGGCGTGGGGTATTCCCGATCTTCCTGGGTACCCGCCTCCGCGGCGTATCGGTCCCGGCTCGCCAGGGGCAGTCGTCCCTTGATGCAGTGGGAGTGGGAATGAGGTTTCGCGAGTCGGTCCAGGGCAGGGCTTCCCGGATCTCCGCCGAGATACTGGGCGGGCGCTACCGGCTGGACGGTCTCCTCGGCTCGGGCGGTGCCGCGGACGTCCACCGGGGTTTCGACCTGCGGTTGAAACGGCCGGTGGCGGTCAAGGTCTTCCGGGCCGGCACCGGCTTCGACAGCGAGGAGACCCTGCACGGCGAAGCCATGATGCTGGCCCGGCTGGACCACCCCGGCCTCGTCACCGCCTACGACGCCGGCCAGCACGACGGGCGTGCCTTCCTGGTCATGCAGCTCGTCGAGGGAACCACACTGAGGAACCTCGTCGCCGAGGGTCCGCTGTCGCCCGGAGCGACCGCCGCGGTCGGTGCCGATCTCTCCCGGGCGCTGGCTCACGCGCACGACGGGGGGATCGTCCACCGGGACGTCAAGCCGTCCAACATCCTCCTGGACGGTTCCCGCCGCCCCTACCTGACCGACTTCGGCATCTCCCGGCTGCTCGACGCCACCACCCGCACCGTCACCGGCACGCTCGTCGGTACCGCCGCCTACCTCTCTCCCGAGCAGGTTCTCGGCCGGCCCGTGGGGCGGCCCGCCGACGTCTACGCCCTCGGCCTGGTGCTGCTGGAATGCCTCACCGGCAGACTCGAGTACGACGGCGGCCCCCTGGAGGCCGCGATCGCCCGGCTGCACCGCCGGCCCGTGATCCCGTCCTCCCTGCCGGAGCCCCTGTCCGTCCTGCTGAGGGACATGACGGCGCTGGACGAGCGGACCCGCCCGACGGCCCACGAGTGCGCGCGGACACTGACGGCGCTGGCCGGTGCCGTCCGCTTCGAGACCGTCCCCCCGGAGCCCGCCACGAGCCTCGTCGCTCCTCAGGAACCGCATGGACCGCGCGGCCCGCACGGACCGTCGCAGACGGCCGACCGCACGCATGTGAAGCCGTCGGTCCCCACGGACCGGACCGCCGGCCGCACCGTGCCCGCGCGGGGCCGCACCCTCGTGGCCGGCGCGACCGCGGCACTCGCCGTCGTCGTGGCGACCGCGTTCGCCGTCACCGACAACTCCGCACCACAGGGCGGTGACCGGAACGCGACGCGGACCACTCATTCCCCCTCGGCGAAGACGGACTCCGCCGATGGCGGCGGCGCGGGGGAGGAGGAGGCGGCGTCCTCCGCCGCGTCACCCGCGGACCACGGCGCCCCCGCCGGGACCCTCTCCGGCGACGCGGGACAGGGCGTGCGGCCCGGTCCCCGCAGCGCGAGCCCCCGGTCGGTCGGCGGGGCGACGGCGACGGCGGAACCCGCACCGAGCGACACGGACGCGCTCACCGCGGCGACCCAGGAGGGCGCGGCCACCGCGTATCCGTCCGGGCCGCCGGGTCAGGTGAAGCAGGCGGAGAAGGCCGAGAAGAGAGCGGAGAAAGCCGCGGAAAAGGCGGAGAAGGCCGCGGAGAAGGCGCAGCGGGGGAGGCCCGGGAAGACCGTCACGCAGGACTGACCGGCCGCCGTCACGGCCGGCGAACCGGTGAACCCGCGAGCCCCGGGGACGTCCCCGGGGCTCGCGGGTTCACGGAGTTACGCGGCCTTGGCCTTCGTGGCGTACATGTCCACGTACTCCTGCCCGGACAGCCGCATGACCTCGGCCATCACCGAGTCCGTCACGGCCCGCAGCACGTACCGGTCGCGGTCCATGCCCTCGTACCGGGAGAACTCCATGGCCTCGCCGAAGCGGACGGTGACCCGCCCGGGGCGGGGGAACCCGGAGCCGCCGGGCTGGATCTTGTCCGTGCCGATGATGGCGAACGGGACCACGGGCGCGCCGGTCATCATCGCCAGCCGGGCGATACCGGTGCGGCCGCGGTAGAGCCGGCCGTCGGGGGAGCGGGTGCCCTCGGGGTAGATGCTGAAGACCTTGCCCTCCTCCAGCACCCGACGGCCCGTCATCAGGGCCGCGACACCGCCGCGGCCGCCGTCCCGGTCGACCGGGATCATGCCGCAGCCGGTGAAGAACCAGGCCATCAGCCGTCCCTTGAGACCCTTGCCGGTGACGTACTCGTCCTTGCCGATGAAGAAGACCTGCCGGTCGCAGAAGAGCGGCATGATCATCGAGTCGATGAACGTGAGATGGTTGCCGGCCAGGATGACCGGGCCCGTGCCCGGGATGCGCTCCGCACCCTCCACCCGTGGGCGGAACATCAGGCGCATGATCGGTCCGAGCACTGCCTTGATGAGCGCGAAGCGGGACAACGGGCCCTCCGGTGTCAAGGGGTGGATGATAAGTCTCTGCAGGTGAGGACGATACTCGCGGGCGCGGGGGTCTCGCACATCGGGTTCACCGAGCGGATACCCAATGTTGACCCCCGTCCACCTGTGATGCCGTGGTGTCACACGGGTGTCACGCACGGGGAGCGGTTGTGACGAAGGGCGCACGCGCAGGCCCGGCCGGGCCTGGTCCGACGCCGTCCGCGGCCCGGTGGGACGGGCCGCGCGGGTCCCGCGCCTCCGTGAGGCGGCTGCTTCGCCGACTCCCCGACCCCGCGCGACACCCACCCTCACCCACGTGTTCCGTCCAAGGTCTCCCACCCGTCACCCGCCCCCGCCTACGATCGGTCCCGCTTTGACAGGTGCAGGGCAGTATGCGGAGGAGCGTTCATGGGCACGCAGGGGACACAGGGATCGAACGAAGGTCTGAACGGGATCACCCCGGGACGACGCGCGCTGCTCGGAGCCGCGGTACTCGGCGCCGGCGGAGCCGTCCTCGGACTGCCCGGCGTCGCGAGAGCCGGTGAGAACCACGGCGGCGGCTACAAGAGCCTGCCGAAGCCCACGATCGTCGGCCACCGCGGCGCCAGCGGCTACCGCCCGGAGCACACGCTCGCCTCGTACCAGCTCGCCCTCGACATGGGCGCGCACATCGTCGAGGCCGGCGACCTCGTACCGACCAGGGACGGCCATCTCGTCTGCCGCCACGAGCCCGAGATCGGCGGCACGACCGACGTCGCCGCGCACCCCGAGTTCGCGGACCGCAAGGTCACCAAGCTCCTCGACGGCGTCTCCACGACCGGCTGGTTCACGGAGGACTTCACGCTCGCCGAACTGAAGACCCTCCGCGCGAAGGAGCGCATCCCGGCCAACCGCCCGCACAACACGCTCTACGACGGCCACTTCGAGATCCCCACCTTCGAGGAGGTGCTGCGCTGGCGGGACGAGCAGAGCCGCAGGCGCGGCAAGCAGGTCTGGATCTATCCCGAGCTCAAGCACCCCACCTACTTCCGCAAGCTGGGCCTCGGCCTGGAGGAGCGGGTCGTCAAGGTGCTGCGCAGGCACGGCCTGGACGAGAGGAACTCGCCCGTCATCCTCCAGTCCTTCGAGCCGACCAGCGTGGAGCGCCTGAACAAGCTGGTGGACAACCCGCTCGTGGTGCTCCTGTCCGCCGCGAACACCCGCCCCTGGGACTTCGTGGAGACGGGCGACCCCCGTACGGTCGCCGACCTGGTGAAGCCGGCCGGCCTCAAGCAGATCGCCTCGTACGCGCAGGGCATCGGACCGACCCTCGACCTGGTCGTCCCGAGGGACGCGAGCGGCAACCTCACCACCCCGACCACCCTCGTCCGGGACGCGCACGCGGCGGGCCTGATCCTGCACCCGTACACGATGCGCAACGAGAACCCCTTCCTGCCCGCGAACTTCCGCAAGGGCACCGACCCGGACGCCTACGGCGACGCCTTCGGCGCCTTCAAGGCGTACTTCGCGACCGGCATCGACGGCGTCTTCACCGACAACCCGGACACCGGCGTGCTGGCCCGCGAGGAGTTCCTCAGGGGCTGAACCCGTCCGCGCACCGCGCGTCAACAGCCGGACCCCCGACCCCGGTTGGAGTGACGAACGGCCGCCCCGGCAACCTCGCGCCGGGGCGGCCGCGTCGTGCCGCACATGACCCACGACATGGTTGCCACGCTGCGCCCCCTGCTCGCCGCCGAGGCCTCGGCCGAGGCGTACGCCTCCGGGACCGAGCCCGGCGACCTCGAGCAGGCCGTCTGGGTGCGGCTCCTGGAACGCCTCGGCACGGACGGCCCGCCCGCCGACCCGGCCGCCTGGCTGCGCGGCGCCGTCCGCTCCGAGGCGCGCCGCGCCGGACGCACCGCGCGCATCGAACGGCCGTACGCGTCCGAGCCCGCGGACGACGGCAGACCCGGGCCCGAGCAACTGGCACTCGGCGCCGCCCGGCGCCGGGCCCTGCACGCCGCCGTACGACGGCTGCCGGGCCGCTGCCCGCGCCTCATGGCGGCCCTGCTGTCCCCCGAGGACCTCACCTACCGGGAGATCGCGGGGGAGTTGGGTATCTCACAGGGCAGTCTCGGTCCGGAACGTTCCAGATGCCTGGGATGTCTGCGCCGAATGCTCACGTCGGAGGTTGCGACGAGTGAACGGCGGGGATAGGAGTGAGGGACAACCGGCGGAATCAGGTGAGCGGGAGGCATGCACACATGGGCATGAGCGTGACCATCTCGGCGGCGACCGAACGAGACGCCGAACAGATCCTCAAACTGCAGTTCCTCTGCTACCAGAGCGAGGCCGCGCTGTACGGCGACTACAGCATCGAGCCCCTCACCCAGCCGCTGGACTCCCTCAAGGCGGAGCTCGCGGGCGGCACGGTCCTGGTGGCCCGGCTCGGCGACGAGGTGGTGGCCTCGGTGCGCGGTGCCGTGGACGCGGACGGCACGGCCCGGATCGACAAGCTGATCGTGCACCCGCGAATGCAGCGGCACGGGCTGGGCGGGCGGCTCCTCGACGCCATCGAGGCACGGCTCACGGCCGACGCGGGGGCGAAGAGCTTCCGGCTGTTCACGGGGCACCGCAGCGAGCGGAACCTGCGGCTGTACCGCAAGCACGGGTACGAACCGGTGGGGACCGAGCGGGTGGACGAGCGGCTCAGTCTGGTGACGCTCGCCAAGCGCGTGGGCGCCGGCGCCTTCGTGACCAGCGCGTAGCGCCGCGCCCCTACGGGGCGGTCCTCCTGCTCCTGCGCAGCCAGAACAGGGCCGTGACCGGGAGCAGGACCGGGATGAACAGGTAGCCCATGCCGTAGTCCGACCAGACCGTCGCGTCGGGGAAGGCGGAAGGGTCGGCCAGGGTCCAGGTGCCCACGATCAGGACGCCCGCGAGCTCGGCGGCGCAGCACACCAGCGCCGCCCTGCGGGCCCGCTCGCCGCCCCGTACGAGCGAGTAGGTGATGAACCCGTACACGAGCCCGGCCACGGCCGACAGCGAGTAGGCGAGCGGCGCCCTGTCGAACTCGGTCGCGATCTGCACGGCCGAGCGCGACACGGCACCGACGACCATCACGCCGTACAGCCAGACCAGCAGCATGCCGGGACCGCCGATGAGCCGCGTCCGTCCGGATTCCGGGGGCTTCTCCCCGGCGGGCACCGTCATCTCAGCCTCCCCAGATGTCATGGAGCCGTACCTGCAGCACGGCGAGGACCACGCCGCCCGCCGCGACCGTGACCGAACCCCAGCGGGTGCGCTCCGCCAGCGACATGAAACCCGCCGCCGGGATGCACGCGAAGGCACCGACGAGGTACGACACGAAGATCGTCGTGCCCTGCTCCGGCTTCTCGCCGCGCGCCAGCCGGACGACGCCCACCACGAGCTGGACGAGCGCGAGCAGCGTCACCACGGCCATGCCGATGAAGTGCCAGTCCTTCGTCGGCTGGTCCCGGTGGGCGGCCCAGCCGCACCAGGCGGCGAGCGCGAGCGCGGCGACGGCGGTCGCGACCGTCAGGGCAACAAGCATGCCGCGACCCTATTACGGGCCAAAAGGCCTGATGCGCTCGCCCCCGGGGTGCCCCGTAGGGTCGGGTGCATGAAGATCCGAGCCGATGCCCTGCTGTTCGACAACGACGGAACGCTCGTCTCCTCCCTGGAGTCGGTGCACCGGTGCTGGAGCAGGTGGGCCGCGGAGTACGGGATCACCGCCGAGGAGTTCGCCCGGGTCGAACTGCACGGCCGCCCGGCCGCCGAGATAGCCGCCGACCTGCTGCCCGCCGCCCGGCTCCCCGAAGCCGTCGCCCGCATCGAGCAGCTCGAGGTGGAGGACGTCGCCGGCGGTGTGCACCTGCTGCCGGGGACGGGCGCGCTCCTCGACTCGCTGCCCGCCGACCGCTGGGCCGTCGTCACCTCCGCCACGCGGCGCCTCGCGGAGGCCCGCCTGGGCGAGGTCGGCATCCGTCCCGGGAACCTGATCGCCGCCGACGACATCACGCGCGGCAAGCCCGACCCCGAGCCGTTCCTGCTCGCCGCCCGCCGGCTCGGCGCGGACCCCGCCCGCTGTGTCGTCTTCGAGGACGCCCCCGCGGGACTGCAGGCGGGCCGCGCGGCCGGCATGACCACCGTGGCATTGACCACAACCCACCGGGCCGCCGAGCTGGCGGGGCCGGCCGCGGACATCGTGGTCGAGGACCTCTCGGCCGTGTCCGTGCTGGTCACGGACGCGGGCGTGGAGATCTCCGTCAAGGGATGAGCGGGGACCGGACAGGGGCCGAACGGTGTCCACCGCTGTCCGCCATACGGACAGCGGTTCCCGGTTCCGTCCATACGTCTGCTTTACTTTCCCCATGACCACGACGAGCAGCCGCATCCTTGCGACCGAGGCGACCATGACGCCCGGTGCTCGCTGTATGTGTCGAATGTGCGCCTTCTAGAGGGCCCCCGCACCACCGCAGCCTCGCGCCCCGAAGCGAGTTCGCTCACGTCTGCCCGTACGCCCCGTTCGTACGCGACCGAGCCTGCCCCGCGCACGCCGTTCTGCCGAAAGCCCGGCCCCGACGCCACCGCGTGAACGAGCGTGCCGCGTTCGACCGCATGCACCCGTGCCCGGCGCACACCCACGCCCTGCACTCGACAGTGACGGAAACCCCAGTGATCACGACAACAGGCCTCACGAAGGTCTATCGGGCCCACCGCTCGAGCGGCCGTGAGATCACCGCCCTGGACGGCGTCGATCTGCACGTCCGCGAGGGAGAGGTGTACGGCGTCATCGGCCAGTCCGGCGCCGGCAAGTCCTCCCTCATCCGCTGCGTGAACCTCCTGGAGCGGCCCACCGCCGGCACCGTGACCGTCGCCGGCCAGGACCTGACCGCCCTCGCCGGGCGCGGTCCGCGCGCGGGCAGGGAGCTGCGGAAGGCGCGCAGCCGCATCGGCATGGTCTTCCAGCACTTCAACCTGCTGTCCTCGCGGACGGTCCAGGACAACGTCGAACTCCCCCTGGAGATCCTCGGCAGGTCGGGCCGGGAGCGCTCGCGCAAGGCCCTGGAACTGCTCGACCTGGTCGGCCTCAGCGACAAGGCCCATGCCTACCCGGCCCAGCTCTCCGGCGGCCAGAAGCAGCGCGTCGGCATCGCCCGCGCCCTGGCGGGGGACCCGAAGGTGCTCCTGTCGGACGAGGCGACCAGCGCCCTGGACCCCGAGACGACCCGCTCCATCCTCCACCTGCTGCGCGACCTGAACCGCCAGCTCGGCCTGACGGTCCTGCTCATCACGCACGAGATGGACGTCGTCAAGACCGTCTGCGACTCGGCCGCGCTCATGGAGAACGGGCGGATCGTCGAGTCCGGCACCGTCGGCGAACTGCTCGCCACCCCCGGCTCCGAGCTGGCCGCCGCGCTCTTCCCGGTGAGCGGCGACGCCTCCTCCGACGACCGCACCGTCATCGACGTCACCTTCCAGGGCGACGCGGCGACCCAGCCGGTCATCTCGCAGCTCTCGCGCACGTACAACATCGACATCTCGATCCTCGGCGCCGCGATGGACACCGTCGGGGGCCTGCAGGTCGGCCGGATGCGCATCGAACTGCCCGGCCGCTACGAGGACAACGTCGTGCCGATCGGCTTCCTGCGCGAGAAGGGACTGCAGCTCGAACTCGTCGGAGCGGCGGCCCAGGCGTCCGTGCCGGTGAAGGAAGGTGCCAAGTGACCTGGTCCGAGATGCAGCCGCTGCTGGAGCAGGCGTGTTGGGACACCCTCTACATGGTCGGCTGGTCGACGGTCATAGCCGTCGTCGGCGGTCTGCCGCTGGGCATCCTGCTGGTCCTCACCGACCGGGGCGGCCTGCTGCAGAACACCGTGCTGAACAAGGTCATCGGGCAGGTCGTGAACATCGCCCGCTCGATGCCGTTCATCATCCTGATGGTCGCGCTGATGGGCTTCACCCGGTCGATCACCGGCACCACCATCGGCCGTGAGGCCGCCATCGTGCCGCTCGCGATCGGCGCGATCCCGTTCTTCGCGCGCCTGGTCGAGACGGCCGTCCGCGAGGTGGACGGCGGTCTCGTCGAGGCCGCGCAGTCGATGGGCGGCAACACCTGGACCGTCGTGCGCAAGGTGCTCGTCCCCGAGTCCCTCCCGTCCCTGATCTCCAGCACCACCACGACGATCGTCGCCCTGATCGGCTACTCCGCGATGGCCGGCACGGTCGGCGCGGGCGGCCTCGGCGACATCGCCATCCGCTACGGCTACCAGCGCTTCGAGACCGAGCTCATGTGGATCACCGTGGGCATCCTCGCCGTGGTCATCTCCCTCATCCAGTTCGTCGGCGACTACGCCGCGCGGGGGCTGCACCGGCGCGGCGGCGGATCGGGCGCCGCGCCGCGGCTCAGGCTGCTGAGGAACAGGGCCCCGGCGAACTCCGGTTCCCGGGCGTCCGCCGGCGCCGGTCCCGGAACCGGTGCCGGCCCCGCGGACGCGGACACCTCCGCCGAAGCGCCCACGGCCGACGTCGGCAAGGTCGCCTGAGACCTCCGTACGTCACGTCCCCCCGTACGTCCCCGTCCCCTCCCGTACGTCCCCACCCCACCCGCAGTTGTCCCCCGCACACCCTTCGCGGGGACGCCCAGCCCACATGGAAAGGCACTTTTCGTGCGTAACACCGCCAAAATCACCACCGCCGTCCTCGCCGCCGGAGCCCTCACCCTGGGCCTCACGGCCTGCGGCTCGGACAAGGAGACGGACTCCGGTTCCGGCAAGGACGGCCCGCTGATCGTCGCCGCCAGCCCCGTCCCGCACGCCGAGATCCTCACCTACGTGAAGGACAACCTGGCCAAGGACGCGGGACTCGACCTGCAGGTCAAGGAGTTCACGGACTACGTCCTGCCGAACACCGCGACCGAGGACGGCTCGGTGGGGGCCAACTACTTCCAGAACCAGCCGTACCTGGACGACTTCAACAAGAAGAACGGCACCCACATCGTGCCCGTCGTCACGGTGCACCTGGAGCCGCTCGGCCTCTACTCCAGCAAGATCAAGAAGGCCGACGAGCTGAAGAACGGCGCAACGGTCGCCGTCCCGAACGACACGGTCAACGAGGCGCGCGCGCTCAAGCTCCTCGACGCCAACGGGATCATCACGCTCAAGGACGGCGCGGGCAACGACGCGACGCCCAAGGACATCGCGAAGAATCCGAAGAACCTCACGTTCAAGGAGCTGGAGGCGGCCCAGACCCCGCGCTCCCTCGAGGACGTCGACGCCGCGGTGATCAACGGCAACTACGCCATCGAGTCGGACCTCAAGCCCGCCGACGACGCCCTCGTCCTGGAGTCCGCCGACGACAACCCGTACGGCAACTTCCTCGCCGTCAAAAAGGGCAACGAGGACGACCCGCGCGTCAAGAAGCTCGCCAAGCTCCTGACCTCCCCCGAGGTCAAGAAGTTCATCGAGGACAAGTACGCGGGCTCGGTCGTCGCGTCGTTCTGACGGCGTGGTCCCGCGCCGTTCCCCGCTCCGAACACCTGAGGAAGACCGACGATGCGCAAGCCTGTCATCTCCGCGGCCGCGGCCGCACTGGCCTTCGGCCTCGCCCTGACCGCGTGCGGCGCGCAGGACGAGGGCTCCGGCGGCGGAGGTGACGGCGGCACGCTGGTCGTCGGCGCCACGGCGGTGCCGGCCGGCGAGGTCCTCGCGTACATAAAGAAGGACCTCGCCGCCAGGAACGGACTCGATCTGGAGATCAAGGAGTTCACGGACTACGTCCTGCCGAACACCGCGCTCCAGGAGGGCTCGCTCGACGCGAACCTGTACCAGAACGAGCCCTACCTGGACGACTTCAACACGTCCAGGGGCACCGACCTGGTCCCGGTCGTGGACGCGTACCTGCCGCCCATGGGCGTGTACTCCAAGAAGGTCCAGGACGTCGGCGAACTCCCCGACGGAGCCACCGTCGCGGTGCCCAACGACACCACCAACGAAGGCCGCGCCCTGCAGCTCCTCGCCTCCGCGGACGTCATCACGCTCAAGGAGGACGCCGGCCCGACCGCGTCCCCGGCGGACATCGCGAAGAACCCCAAGAACCTCAGGTTCAAAGAGCTCGAACCGGCGCAGCTGCCGCGTTCCCTGGACGACGTGGCCGCGGCGGTCGTCAACAACAACTACGCCCAGGACGCGGGCCTGAGCCCGGCCGCCGACGCCGTCCTGCTGGAGTCCGCCGAGAACAACCCGTACGCGAACCTCCTCGCCGTGAAGAGGGGCAACGAGGACGATCCACGGGTGAGGAAGCTCGCGAAGCTCCTGACCTCCGACGAGGTGCGGAAGTTCATCGAGGACACGTACGAGGGATCGGTGCTCCCCGTCACCCCGGGCTGACACCGTCCCGCGCCGCCCGTACCGCATCACGGTGTCGACTCGTCGACAAGGACCCGGCCCCGTGGTGCAGTTCGGGGTCCTCATGCTGCATGCTGGGCAGTTCAGCTGGCCCGACGGTCCCTGATGGTTACGGAGCGGCGCATGACGAACACCTTCCCCGACATCTCCCTGAACACGGAGCGGTTGGTGCTGCGCCCTCTCGAGGACGAGGACATTCCTGCCTTCACGGAGATGATGAACGACGAGCAGGTCGCGGCCTGGACGTCCGTTCCGCAGCCCTTCACCGAGGCCGCCGCCCGCACCTGGATCGACCAGTCCGCTCCCGCCGAACGCACGTCCGGCCGCGGACTCGATCTCGCCGTCACGGAGTTCCTCACCCACCGCCTGGTCGGCGTCATCCAGCTGGGCAACACCGATTGGCATGTCCGCTCCACAGAGCTCTCGTACATCATCGCCCCCTGGGCACGCGGCGAGGGCTATGCCTCGGAGGCGTCGCTCGCCACCGCCCAATGGCTGTTCAACGACCAGAAGTTCGAGCGCCTCGAACTGCGCACCGCGGCGGACAACACCGCCTCCCAGCAGGTCGCGCAGAAGATCGGCTGCATCAGTGAGGGCGTGCTGCGCGGTGCCTGCATAGCGCGCACCCGCACCGAGGACGGCCGCTGGGAGGACCTGCGGACCGACTTCATCGTGTGGGGCCTGCTCCCCGAGGACATCGAGGGCATCGCCGAGCAGCTCGCCGACACCGGCGGTTTCACCTCCTACTCCGACTGGAACTGAACAGGCGGGGGCCCGGCTCCCGCCCGCACCCCCGCCGACGTCCCCGGACGTCACGAGGTACGCTCACGGGGCTCCGCACGCCTGCCTGGCGGCCACACCCCATCCGACGACCTGCGATGACTCCAGGAGACTGACAACGATGGCCGACCGGGTCACGGTGATCGGCTGGGACGGCTCGCCCCTGACCGACGCGGCACGCTCGGCTCTCGGCGCCGCCACCCTGGTGGCAGGCGCGGGACACCATCTGGACCTTCCCGAGGTGCCTCCGTCCGCCGAGCGCATCCGGCTCGGCAGCGTCGCCCTCGCCGCCCGGCGCGTCGCCGCCCACCGTGGCACGGCCGTCGTCGTCGCCGACGGCGACCCGGCCTTCTTCGGCGTCGTACGCACCCTGCGCGCCCCCGAGTACGGCCTTGAGGTCGAGGTCGTCCCCGCGGTCTCGTCGGTGGCCGCCGCCTTCTCCCGCGCCGGGATGCCCTGGGACGACGCCCAGGTGGTCGTCGCGCACCGGCGCACCCTGCGGCGCGCGGTGAACGTGTGCCGGGCCCACCCCAAGGTCGCCGTCCTCACCTCGCCCGGCGCCGGCCCCGCCGAACTGGGCCTGCTCCTCGAAGGGGTCCACCGCACCTTCGTCATCTGCGAGGAACTCGGCACCGAGCGCGAACGGGTGTCCGTCCTCACCTCCGACAAGGTCGCCGACCACACCTGGCGCGACCCGAACGTCGTCATCGTCATGGGCGGTCCCGTCACCTCCTCCGAGGACGGCGGCTGGATCGCCGGCCGCGACCCCGCCGCCGGCCCGCGCGGCTGGGCGCTCCCCGACGACACGTACGGCGGCGAACCGGGCGAGGGCGAGACCGAGGTGCTGCGCGCCGCCCAGCTCGCCCGCCTCGGACCGCGGACCGGCGACCTCGTCTGGGACATCGGCTCCGGCAGCGGCGCCTTCGCCACGGACGCCGCGCGCTGCGGCGCCGCCGTCATCGCCGTCGACCGCGACCCGGACGCCTGCGCCCGCACCATGGCCGCCGCCCGCCGCTTCGGGGTCCAGCTCCAGATCACCCACGGCACCGCGCCGCACGTCCTCGAGGACCTCCCCGAACCGGACGTCGTACGGGTCGGGGGCGGCGGCGCCGCGGTGGTCTCCGCCGTCGCCGACCGGCGCCCCGAGCGGATCGTCACGCATGCCGCGACCCGCGACGCCGCCGAGCTCATCGGCAGGGACCTGACGGAGCACGGCTACCGGGTCGAGTGCGCCCTCCTGCAGTCCGTCGAACTGGACACCCGCACCTGGGCGGAGAAGGAGCGCAGCGTCGCCTTCCTGCTCTCGGGAGAGCTCGAACGGCGCGAACCGCCCCGCTGAGACGCGCGCCGGACGCGCGCCCGAACGCGCCCTGGGCGTGCCGCCCGGCCTCGGCCGGGTCACGGTCCGGCAGCGCCCTGTGATCCGGTTGTCGTACCGCGCGCGGTAGGCTGACCGATCGTTGTACCGCAATCGGGTTGTCCGGTAAGTCGCCGGTCAATGTCCGCGAAACTCACCCATTTTGAGGTGCGTGTGGTACGGCGGAACCGGAGGATGCGCAAAGTGGCGCAGTCCACAGCGGGCCGTGACGGATCACCCTGTCGCGGTGGCGTGCCGACCGCGACAATGCCAGTTAATGGCTTTGTCGACCGGTCGTTCGTGCCGCCCGGCCCGCGTGCTCGTTCTCATGACGGGCGGTCGGTGCGCCGCCCCGGACAAGCAGGTCGTAGGAGCACTAAACCGATGGGCGAGGGGTACGCATGACCGACACCGGCCAGGTCCCGGGCGAGGGACTGCCGGAGAACGCAGGCATGGTGGAGCAGCCGGGCGTCCCCGCCCCCGGTGCGTACACCTACCTCTCCGAGCCCACCGCCGAAGACGAAGACCTGTTGCTGCTGCCGGGCGCCCAGGGCGCGTGGGGCAACGAAGTGGCCCCGCCGGCCCCGGCGCCGGTCGTCGAGGCCGTCCACGAGCCCGGTCCGCACGAGACGGCGGGCCGCGACAGCGGTTCGGTCGACCTCAGCGCCGTCCGGATGTCCTCGTCCGCCCCGCAGCCGCCCGTCGCCCGCCGTCCGCTGCACCTCGGCCCGCCGACCCCGGACGGCGCCGGCAGCCCGGTGCGGTCGCTCGCCGACCGCGGCCCGGCGGGGGCGCCGTCGGCGTTCCCCGTACGGCAGGCCGCCCCGGCCCCGGCCGGGCCCGAGTACCTCGACGCGCCGCGTGACGAGATCGCGCCGCAGGCGGCGGCGCCCTGGGGGGCCCAGGCCCAGGTGCAGACCCAGGTGCGGGTCGCGCCACCGATGGCACAGGCCGGTCCCGAGGGTGTGGCGGCAGAAACGGTCTTTCCGCAGGGCGCGGGTGCGCACGCGGGCGGCCCGGCCGACACCGGCACCGGGTCCGTGGCGGTCCCGGCCGCACAGGTGCCCGACGCGGGCCAGGACGGTCCCGCTCCGCAGGAGCCGGGTCCGGTGTCAGCTCCGGGTGCAGATACGGATGCGGTTCCGGCCGAGGCGTCGGCCGAGGTTCCCGTACCGGTGGCGGAGCAGCCGGACGGGGCCCCGCAGCCGCAGGACGTGCCGGGCGCCGACCGGTTCCCGGCTGCCGCGCAGGCGCAGGTTCCCGAGACCGCACCGGGGCAGTTCGCCGAGGGCGCGCACGCCCAGGCCGCCGACGCCGCGCACGGGCAGGCCGTCGTCGACCCGGCCGAGGCCGCCGGACACGCGCCGGAGCCCGCGCAGGGTCCCGAGTTCGTGTACGCGCCCCCGCAGCCGGAGGTGGCTCAGGCGGCTGCCGAGCAGCCCGCCGCCGAGCAGCCCGCTTCTGAGCAGGCGGTTCCTGGGCCCGCGGTTCCTGAGCAGGCGGTCTCCGAGCAGGCGGCCGCCGTCCAGGTGGCCCCTGAGCAGCCGGTCGAGGCCGTCCAGGTTCCCGAGGCCGTGCCGGTCCCGGCGGCCGTGCCGGTGCCGGACTGGGGGCAGGCCCCGCAGCTCGCCGACGGTTCGCTGTTCCCGCAGGCCCCCGAGGAGGGCCAGGGCTCCGAGTTCGCCCAGGCCGCCCCGGAGTTCGCGCACGCTCCGGAGCCGGCGCCCTTCCTGGCCCGGCCCGCCGCCGTGCACTTCGCCCACCCGTCGCCGGAGGAAGCCGGGCAGCCCGCCCCGGAGGCACACCAGGTGCCGCAGCCGCAGCCGCTGGAGGCCGAGCCGGTCGTCGCGCAGGCCGCCCAGGTCCAGGACGCGGCGGAGCCCCCGCTGCCGGCCGAGCCCACCGCGCCCATCGCTTCGGCCGAGTCCGTGGACCTGTCCGTCCACGACGCCGGGGACCCGGCCGCCGAGCAGGTGGCACCGACCGGGACCGCCGACGCGACGCCCGAGGCCCCCGTCGGCCCCGCCGGTTCCGTCGGCTCCGTCGAGGAAGGGGACGGGCCGCACGGCGATCCGGCTCCCCTCCAGGACGTGGCCCCCGGGAACGAACTCCCGCAGCCCGAGCAGGCCCAGCAGCCCGTGCAGGCAGGACAGAGCGACCCGGCAGGACAGCCCGAGCAGCCCGTCGCTCAGTTCGCGCCGGTCGAGGGCGTGGTCCCGACCGCCCCCCACCTCGCTCCCACCCCGCCGCACGGCCTGACCGTGCCGGCCCCCGGGGAGGAGCGGCCCGAGCAGCCCGCCGCGCCCCACCCCGTAGCCGAGGCGGTGGACCCGGTCGCGGCGCCCGCCGAGCAGTCCGGGACCGCGCCCGAGACCGGGCCCGCGCCCGAGACCGCGCCCACGTTCGCGCCGGAGCCCGGCACCGAGGCGGAGGAGGAGGAGCCCCTCTTCGTGCTGCCCGCCCCCCGGGAGCCCGAGCCGGTCCCCGAGGCCGGGGCGGACCCCGTACCGGACGGTTCCGTCGAGGACGACGGCCCGGAGCCCGTGGCCGCACAGCAGGCGGAAGACCTGGACACCCGGGCCGCCGACCAGGAAGAGAGCACGGCCGCCGTGGCGGAGACCCGAGAGTCCACCGGTCCGGCCGCGCCCGGCTACGACGACGCCGAGCGCGAGGCCGTCCTGCGCGTGATGCGCGAGCGCCGCGACATCCGCAACGGCTTCCGCAGCGACCCCATCCCGCACGACGTGCTGCTCCGCGTCCTGGAGGCGGCCCACACCGCGCCGTCCGTCGGCCACTCCCAGCCCTGGGACTTCGTCGTCATCCGCTCGGCCGAGACCCGGCGCTCGATGCACGAACTGGCCGCGCGCCAGCGCGAGGCGTACGCCAAGTCGCTCCCCAAGGGCCGCGCCAAGCAGTTCAAGGAACTGAAGATCGAGGCCATCCTCGACACCCCGGTCAACATCGTCGTCACCGCCGACCCGACCCGGGGCGGCCGGCACACCCTGGGCCGCCACACCCAGCCGCAGATGGCCCCCTACTCCTCCGCGCTCGCCGTCGAGAACCTGTGGCTCGCGGCCCGCGCCGAGGGCCTGGGCGTGGGCTGGGTCAGCTTCTTCGACGAGCGCGAGATGGTCCGCGGCCTGGGCCTGCCCGAGCACCTCGAGGTCGTCGCCTACCTCTGCGTCGGATACGTCGACGAGTTCCCGGAGGAGCCCGAGCTGATGCAGGCGGGCTGGTCCAAGCGCCGCCCGCTGTCCTGGGTCGTCCACGAGGAGACGTACGGCCGCCGCGCGCTGCCCGGCGAGGAGCCGCACGACCTGCTCGCCGAAACCATCACCAACATCCGGCCGCTGGACGCCAAGGCGCTCGGTGAGGCGTGGGAGCGCCAGAAGCGCATGACCAAGCCCGCCGGGGCCCTCGGCATGCTGGAGATCATCTCCGCCCAGCTCTCCGGCCTCTCCCGGATGTGCCCGCCGCCCATCCCGGAGCCGGCCGCCGTCGCGATCTTCGCCGGCGACCACGGCGTGCACGCCCAGGGCGTCACCCCGTGGCCGCAGGAGGTCACGGGCCAGATGGTGGCCAACATCCTCGGCGGGGGCGCGGTCTGCAACGCCTTCGCCGCCCAGGTCGGCGCCGAGGTCTGCGTCGTCGACGTGGGAGTGGCCTCCGACCTGCCGGCCACCCCGGGCCTGCTGCCCCGCAAGGTCCGGGCGGGCACGGCCGACATGACGACCGGTCCCGCGCTGACCCGCGAGGAGGTCAGGGGCGGCCATCGACGTGGGCATCGAGACCGCCCGCGACCTGGTGGCGGCCGGGAACAAGGCCCTGATCACGGGGGAGATGGGCATCGCCAACACCACCGCGTCGGCCGCCCTGATCTCCGTCTTCACCGGCGCCGACCCCGCGGAGGTGACGGGCCGCGGCACCGGCATCAACGACGAGACGCTGGCCCGCAAGACCGACGTGGTGCGCCGCGCCCTGGAACTCCACCGGCCCGACCCGGCCGACCCGATCGGCGTCCTCGCGGCCATCGGCGGCCTGGAGCACGCCGCGCTGGTGGGCCTCCTCCTCGGTGGCGCCTCCCTGCGTACGCCGGTGATCCTGGACGGCGTCAGCGCCGGCGCCGCCGCCCTGGTGGCCCGCGCGATCGCCCCCGAGGTCCTCGCGGCCTGCATCGCCGGCCACCGCAGCGCCGAGCCCGGCCACGTGGCGGCCCTGAACAAGCTGGGCCTGCGCCCCCTGGTCGACCTGGACCTCCGGCTGGGCGAGGGCACCGGCGCACTGCTGGCCCTTCCGGTCGTCCAGAGCGCGGCAAGGGCGATGCACGAGGTGGCGACGTTCGACTCGGCAGGCGTGACGGAGAAGTAGACGCGCGTCGTCGTCCCTGGGGCCCGGGCCCCAGGGCGCGGTCCCGGTTTCGGGAAGGGGCGGGCACGGGGAGGGAATCCCCACCCGCCCCACCCGCCACCACCGTCCCGCACTCTAAAATTCGCACGTCAGGGCCGCTCCGACGCAGCAGCGCGCTCACCGCACCACCCGCATGAGGAGCCGCACCTCCATGGCCGAAAACCCCGCCTACCCCGTAGGCCTCCGCCTCACCGGCCGCCGCGTCGTGGTCCTCGGCGGCGGCCAGGTCGCCCAGCGCCGCCTCCCGGCCCTCATCGCGGCGGGCGCGGACATCCACCTCGTGTCCCCGGCCGCCACCCCCTCGGTCGAGGCCATGGCGGACACGGGCGAACTGACCTGGACGAGGCGCCCGTACGCGCCCGGCGACCTCGCGGACGCCTGGTACGTCCTGATCGCCACCTCCGACCCGGAGGCGAACACCGCGGCCTCCGCCGAGGCGGAGGCGCACCGGGTGTGGTGCGTGCGCGCGGACGACGCGGACAAGGCCACGGCCTGGACCCCGGCGACGGGCCACAGCGAGGGCGTCACGGTGGCCGTCCTGACCTCGAACCCCCAGGGCCGCGACCCGCGCCACACCGCCGCCGTCCGCGACGCGGTGGTCGAGGGGCTCCGCGACGGGACCCTCGTCGCGCCCCACTTCCGCACCCGGACACCCGGCGTCGCCCTGGTCGGCGGCGGTCCCGGCGATCCGGACCTGATCACGGTCCGCGGCCGCCGTCTCCTGGCCGAGGCGGACGTGGTCATCGCCGACCGCCTGGGCCCCCGCGACCTGCTCGCCGAACTCCCGCCGCACGTCGAGGTGATCGACGCGGCGAAGATCCCGTACGGCCGCTTCATGGCCCAGGAGGCCATCAACAACGCGCTCGTCGAGCACGCCCGGCAGGGCAAGTCGGTGGTCCGCCTGAAGGGCGGCGACCCCTTCGTCTTCGGACGCGGCATGGAGGAGGCCCAGGCGCTGGCCGAGGCGGGCATCTCCTGCACGGTCGTCCCCGGCATCTCCAGCTCGATCTCGGTCCCGGGCGCGGCCGGCATCCCGGTCACCCACCGCGGGGTCGCCCACGAGTTCACCGTCGTCAGCGGTCACGTCGCCCCCGACGACGAGCGCTCCCTGGTCGACTGGGCTGCGCTCGCCAAGCTGCGCGGCACCCTGGTCGTCCTGATGGGCGTGGACAAGATCGGCGCCATCGCCCGTACCCTCATGGACAACGGCAAGGCGCCCGGCACCCCCGTGGCCCTCGTCCAGGAGGGCACGACCGCCGCCCAGCGCCGCGTCGACGCGACCCTGGCGACGGTCGCCGAGACCGTCCGCACCGAGGAGGTGCGGCCCCCGGCGGTCATCGTCATCGGTGAGGTCGTGACCGTCGGTACGGACGGCTCGTTCGAGACGACCGCGTGATCCGGCGCCCGGGCACCTCGTCGGCCGCGTGACCCGACCATCGAGTAACCCCGGGTAACCCAACCCGTCCCCAGCCGTTGGCACCACACCCAGGACAAGGCAGTATCGATCCGTGGCCGATCTCATCACCGTCGAGGACCCAGCCGACCCGCGTCTGCGCGACTACACGGGCCTGACCGACGTGGAACTGCGCCGCAGGCGCGAACCCGCCGAGGGCCTGTTCATCGCCGAGGGCGAGAAGGTCATCAGACGGGCCAAGGACGCCGGCTACGAGATGCGTTCGATGCTGCTGTCGGCCAAGTGGGTCGACGTCATGCGCGACGTCATCGACGAACTCCCGGCCCCGGTGTACGCGGTCAGCCCGGACCTCGCCGAACAGGTCACCGGGTACCACGTGCACCGCGGCGCGCTCGCCTCCATGCAGCGCAAACCGCTGCCGACCCCGGACGACCTGCTCCGGACGGCCCGCCGGGTCGTCGTCATGGAGTCGGTCAACGACCACACCAACATCGGCGCCATCTTCCGCTCCGCCGCGGCGCTCGGCATGGACGCGGTGCTGCTCTCCCCGGACTGCGCGGACCCCCTGTACCGGCGTTCGGTGAAGGTCTCCATGGGGGCGGTCTTCGCGGTCCCGTACGCCCGTCTGGAGTCCTGGCCCAAGGGTCTCGAGTCGGTCCGCGAGGCGGGTTTCGGCCTTCTCGCGCTCACCCCGGACGAGAAGGCCAAGACCCTCGACGAGGTGGCCCCGCACAAGATGGACCGGGTGGCCCTGATGCTCGGCGCGGAGGGCGACGGCCTCTCCACCCAGGCACTGGTGGCGGCCGACGAATGGGTCCGCATCCCGATGGCCCACGGCGTCGACTCGCTCAACGTCGGCGCGGCCGCCGCGGTCGCGTTCTACGCGGTGGCTACGGGCCGCCCGCGGAGCTGACGGGCGGCCCCGCGCGACCGGGCGCGATCCACCCGCGGACGGCGGACGGCGGACGACGCCCGTCCGTCCCGGACGACGCCTACCCGCCCTGGCGGGCACCGCTCTGCCCGTACGCCTGCTCCTGCCGCACCTGCGCGTCCGGGCCCCCGTGACCGAGTCCCCGGGCGGGCCCCTGGCACCCCTGTGCGGCCGCGATGGCCAGCGCCACCAGCAGCGTCACCACGACGAACACGAAGAGCCGCTGCCGGAGCAGCCGCGGATTGGCGGGCCGCCGTCCGGTTCCGGTGGTCCGCGGCCCCTGCCGCCCCGTCCCGCTGCGCGGCGGGCCGCTACGGCTGCCGGACCGGCCGGTACGGCTGCCCGGCTGACCGGAGCGGCCGGTGGGCTGTCCGGCCCGGCTGCCGGTGCCCGAGCGCGTCGGGCCGCCCCGTGAGGGGGCGGCCGGGCGCGCCCCGGACCGCGACGAGGGGCCGTTGCCGCGCGGCGGGGGAGTGCCCTGCGTACGCCGCTGGGTGCGCTGCTCCGGGTAGTCGTCGGTGATCCGGCCGGTCGGCCGGTCGGCCTCCCCCGCACGGGGAGCGGGCGGCCGGGAGTCGCCCATGCCCTGCGCCTCCCGCGCCGCGATCTCCTTGAGCCGCAACGACAGCTGCAGCGTGCTCGGCCGCTCCTCGGGGTCCTTCGCCAGACAGGCCCGTACGAGAGGGGCCAGCGCGTCCGGCACCCCGTGCAGCTGGGCCTCCTCGTGGACCACCCGGTAGAGCATCACTTCCGAGCTGCCGTGACCGAAGGGCGAGTCCTGCGTCGCCGCGTACGCCAGCGTGGCACCCAGCGCGAACACGTCCGTGGCCGGTGTGACGGCGGCGCCCCGCACCTGCTCCGGCGCGAGGAACCCGGGCGATCCCACCGCGGTGCCGACGTGCGTGAGCGTGCTGGCACCCGTCGCCCAGGCGATGCCGAAGTCGATGATGCGCGGCCCCTTGGGGGACAGCAGGATGTTGGAGGGCTTCAGGTCGCGGTGGACGACCCCGGCCTCGTGCACGGCGACCAGCCCTTCGGAGAGGGCGGCGCCGATGGACGCGACCTCGGACGCGAAGAGCGGCCCCTCTTCGGTGACCTTGTCGTGCAGCGAGGGCCCGGGAACGTACTGCGTCGCGAACCAGGGCCGTTCGGCCTCCAGGTCCGCGGCGACGAGCCGCGCGGTGCACCCGCCCCGGATCCGCCGCGCCGCGGACACCTCGCGCGCGAAGCGCGACCGGAACTCCTGGTCCTCCGCGAGGTCGGGCCGGATCACCTTCAGCGCGACCCGCTGGCCGCGCCGGTCGGAGCCCAGGTAGACAACGCCCATCCCGCCCGCGCCGAGCCGTCGGTGAAGCCTGAACGAGCCGACGACACGCGGGTCCTCGCGCCTCAGGCGCATCATCGCCATGTCCATCCCCGCTGCCCGGTCCGTTTGACGAGCCACAGCTTACGTTTCCGCGGCCGGGTGCGCGCAGAGGCCGCGCCCTCGCGGGCCGACCGATTGTCAGTGCCGGGTGGGAAACTTGAGAGGTGGTCAGAGGACGGGGGACCGCGGCGGCGTTGAGCTGCGCGGATTCCCAATCATCGCTCACAGAAGGGGGATTGGACCTGTGAAGGGTGACCGCGTGGAGATAGTGGTGGATGCCGGGGACACGACCCGTACGTACGAGGTGGTGGCCAGTCGGGCCGGCCGCAGGGTGGAGACGGCGGTCCGCAGGGGGGTGGTCGAAGTGAGCGAAGTCACCCGAAGTGGATCAGTTGTCCGCACGGCCCGGTTCATGGCCACCAGGGTGCTCGCGCTCGTCGAGCAACCGGTCCCGAGGGAGGACAGCTCGGAACAGACCGGACGTCCCCTCAGGGAAACCCCCGAGACCTAGGGCGTCTTCTCCACCCAGGGGAGTACACCGCAGGTCACCGCTCATCCTCCGGGAGGCCCGGCAATAGGTACGAGGGCATGACGACCGGCAGGCCCCTCCCGTCTAGATTTGTTGTCAAGCGGCGGGTGGCAGCACTCGTCCCCCGAGGTCAGACACCCGCCGCTGCCAGACAGCAGAAGCTTTTCAACAGAACGGTCAGGAGAGGGACCATGGCGGACACAGCATCGCGGACCATGATCCGCACGCAGGGACGCAAGGCGTACACCGCCGCGTTCGGTCCCAGCCGGTCCGGCCGGCGTCACCCCTTGGTGGCGACGGCCATGGTCCTCCCCCTGGCCACCCTGCTCGTGGTCGTCTTCGGCGGCTGGGAGGCAGTGGTCACACAGGCGTCGTCCGTGGGCGTGATGCTGGGGCGCTGAGCGGCGCCCCAGGCCCGGAAGAGCGGTCCGGGCAGGGACATCCGGCCATGAAACCCCGTGGGGACGGGGGTGCGGCGGACGGCAAAAGATGCGGGCGCAGCTGGGGAGCTGCGCCCGCATTGTTTTGTGTGCGTACGCTCCCAGGGACCCGCCGGAGCATGGCAAGGCAGGCGGGACGTACGACCTGAGGGGGACCCGAGTGACCGCCGACGTGCTGCCCCGCTCTCCGTGCCGAGGTGCGGGCCGCGGCCCATCGGACCGCCGTCCGTCGGACCGCCGTCCGTGGAACCGCCGCCCACCCGGCGGGCGAGGGCTGCGGCTGCGGGACGGGCACCTCCGTGCTGGCCGACCGGCCGGACGGGACCGTCGTCCGGCACGGCGGCACGGTGGCGAAGGCCCACGCCGCGGACACCGACCCCGCTGGCCTCGCGGCGCGGCTGGCCGTCGCCGCGCACCCCGGCCTCGACGGCATCCTCCTGCCGCCGCTCGCCCCGAACGCGGTCGAGCTGGCCGGCCGGCCGGTCACCTTCTGGCCCTACGGCACCCCCGTGGACCGCGACGACCCCGACGCCGCCCCGTGGGAGGCGGCCGCGGTCCTCCTCGCGCGGCTCCACCGCACGCCGGACTCCGCCCTCCCGCCCGGCCTGCCGCCCATGCGCGGCCCGGCGAAGGCGGCCCGCGCCCTCGCCCGTCTCCGGGCGGCCGGCCCGCATCCGGCGGCCGCCCCGGTCCTGCGCGCCTGGTCCGTCCTGCCCGCCTGGGCCCGGGACGAGGCCCCCGCGCCGCACACGCGCACGCTGTGCCACGGCGACCTCCACCTGGGACAGCTCGTACGCGCGCGCGGTGAGTGGCTGCTCATCGACATCGACGACCTCGGCGGCGGCGACCCGGCCTGGGACCTGGCCCGCCCCGCCGCCTGGTTCGCCTGCGGTCTGCTCCGGCCCGACGAATGGACCCGCTTCCTCACCGCGTACCGCGAGGCCGCGGGTCCGGCCGTCCCGGCGGACAGCGATCCCTGGCCGGTCCTCGACGTGCCGGCCCGCGCCCTGGCCGCGCAGACCGCGGCCACGGCGATCACCAAGTCGCTCGCACAGGGGCGCCCGTTGGACGAGGTCGAGGTGTCCGTGATCGACGCATGTGACCGAATGGCCGCTCACCCGCCCGAGTTGGCGGGAAGCCGCGGGACGTAGGGTGCAACCGACCGAGGCCTGGCAGAGTCTGTCCTGGCGGAAGCAGTACCGAACGGCGAGGAGTTGAGCCGAGCATGCAGTGTCCCAAGTGCCATGCGCCGATGCAGACGTACAACCGCAACGGTGTCCAGATCGAGCAGTGCAGTGGTTGCCGCGGAATCTTCCTCGACTACGGCGAGCTGGAGTCACTGACCCGCCTCGAGGGCCAGTGGTCGCAGCCCGGCCCGCCCCCCGGCGCCCCGCAGGCCTACCCGTCCGCTCCCGCGCCGGCCTGGGGGGCTCCGCAGCACGGCGGCGGTCATGGCGGGCACGGCGGCCACTACGGCCACAACCGCCAGAAGGGCTTCGGCCACATGCTCTTCTCGACCTGACCCGGGACACGACGAAGCCCCCGGCCGTACGAGACGGCCGGGGGCTTCGGCTGGTGCGCGATACTGGGATTGAACCAGTGACCTCTTCCGTGTCAGGGAAGCGCTCTCCCGCTGAGCTAATCGCGCGGGTGGGACCTGCTGGTGACGCCGATGGTGCGTACTGCGTGCGCGATACTGGGATTGAACCAGTGACCTCTTCCGTGTCAGGGAAGCGCTCTCCCGCTGAGCTAATCGCGCGGGGACCCGGCGAACCGGATCAGTGGACGATACTGGGATTGAACCAGTGACCTCTTCCGTGTCAGGGAAGCGCTCTCCCGCTGAGCTAATCGTCCTTGGAGGTGGAGACGGGATTTGAACCCGTGTAGACGGCTTTGCAGGCCGTTGCCTCGCCTCTCGGCCACTCCACCAGGAGCGCGGGGGTCGGGAAGATCCCCACTTCCTGCGAGCGGACGACCAGGTTCGAACTGGCGACCTCAACCTTGGCAAGGTTGCGCTCTACCAACTGAGCTACGTCCGCTTGTCGTTTCCGTCCCGCTCTCGCGACCCGGCGACGTGTTGAACTCTAGCGGATACCGGGGCCAGCACAAAAACGCGTTTGCGCAGCGTGCTGCGCCTCGTCCGCTCCAGGACACGGTCGGAGCACCCGCAGGTCACCCACCTTAGACTCACAGCCGTGCAGGACCTCCCAGCTCTCGCCCGCTTCGGCGGCCTCGTCGCGACCGGCCTCCTCGACGTCACCAGTGATCCCGCGGCCCTGGACTCCAGCGGCTTCTGGGCCGTGAGCGCAGACTTCGAGGGACGGGTGACATGTGCCCGTTTCGCGGACGTACGCCCCGAAACCGTCCCCGCGCCGGTGCCGGGCGGGTGGCGGGGCCCCGCGTCCGGCGACTGGACGTCGTCGCTCGACCGCGCCGCGTACACGGCGGGTGTACGCCGCATACGTGAGCTCATCGCGACCGGCGAGGTGTACCAGGCGAACCTCTGCCGGATCCTGTCGGCGCCCGTCGCGCCCGGCGCCGACGTGGACGCGCTGACCGCCCTGCTGGCCCGCGGCAACCCGGCACCGTACGCCGGAACGATTCGCCTGCCCGGCCACGGGGTGGAGATCGCCACCGCCAGTCCGGAACTCTTCCTGCGGCGCGGCGGCCGTACCGTCGAGTCGGGTCCGATCAAGGGCACGGGACGGACCGAGGCGGACCTGCTGGAGAAGGACCACGCCGAGAACGTGATGATCGTGGACCTGGTGCGCAACGACCTGGGCCGGGTGTGCGCCACGGGCACCGTCACCGTGCCCGACCTGTGCGTCGTCGAGAAGCACCCGGGACTCGTGCACCTCGTCTCCACCGTCCGCGGCGTACTGCGCGAGGACGTGGGCTGGCCCGGACTGCTGGCCGCCGCCTTCCCGCCCGGGTCCGTCACCGGCGCCCCCAAGTCCAGCGCCCTGCGGATCATCGAGGCCCTGGAGACGGCGCCCCGGGGGCCGTACTGCGGCGGCATCGGCTGGGTCGACGCCGACCGCGGCGCCGGCGAGCTGGCCGTCGGCATCCGCACCTTCTGGATCGACCGGGCCGAGGGCGCGCTGCGCTTCGGCTCCGGGGCGGGCATCACCTGGGGCTCGGACCCCGGGCGCGAGTGGGAGGAGACCGAGCTGAAGGCCGCCCGGCTGCTCGCTGTAGCGTCGGGAGAGTACCCAGGGGCGTACGGCACGGGTGGGGGGACACCCGTCGACGGTCCCGAGGGCCCCGGCCGGAACAGCACGTCCGGCCGGGAACCCGGCACGTTCTCGTGAGGTGAGGTTCAGTGAAGATCTGGCTCGACGGCGGGCTGCAGGACAGCGAGTCGGCCCGTGTCTCCGTCTTCGACCACGGGCTGACCGTGGGCGACGGCGTCTTCGAGACCGTGAAGGCGGCCGACGGACGTCCGTTCGCACTCACCCGCCACCTCGACCGGCTGGCGCGCTCGGCGACCGGCCTCGGGCTGCCCGAGCCCGACCGCGACGAGGTGCGCCGGGCCTGCGCGGCCGTCCTGGACGCCAACCCGGTGCCCCTGGGCCGCCTGCGCATCACGTACACCGGCGGCCACGGACCGCTCGGTTCGGACCGGGGAGAGCAGGGGCCGACCCTGCTCGTGGCGCTGGGGGAGTCCACCCGCCGCCCCGACTCCACCGCGGTGATCACCGTGCCCTGGACCCGCAACGAGCGCGGCGCGCTGACGGGCCTCAAGACGACCTCGTACGCCGAGAACGTCGTCGCCCTCGCCCGCGCGCGCGAACGGGGCGCGTCCGAGGCCCTGTTCGCGAACACGGTCGGGCAGCTCTGCGAGGGCACCGGCTCCAACGTCTTCGTCGTGCTCGACGGCGAGATCCACACCCCGCCCGTCGCCTCCGGGTGCCTCGCGGGCATCACACGGGCCCTGGCCGTCGAGTGGACGGGCGCCAAGGAGACCGACCTGCCGTTCGACGTCCTGGAGCGGGCCGAGGAGGTCTTCCTGACCTCGACGCTGCGCGACGTGCAGGCGGTGCACCGCGTCGACGGCCGTGAACTGCCGGGCGCGCCCGGCCCGGTGACCGCGAAGGCCATGCGCGTCTTCGACGAGCGGGCGGGCGACGACCTCGACCCGTGAGCCGCCGGCCCGCTCGTCGGGTTCGCCGGCCCGCCGTCGGGTCCGCGGCCGGGCGCCGGGTTTTTTCGATGGCGCGAACCTGTCCCGGCGGGTACAACACCCCTGATGACCACCACCCTGCGGCCGACCGAGCCGCTTCAGCACGACGCCGACGGGGCGTTGTCACGCCACTACACCGTGTGCGTGAACAGCCGTCCCGTGGGCGCGGTACACCTCGTGAGCCGCCCCACCCCCGGGGCACCCGTCGGTGAGATCCGCGACCTGCGCATCGAGGAGACGGACCGGGGGCGCGGCCGGGCCACCGTGGCCGCACTCGCCGCGGAGGAGGTGGCGCGCGGCTGGGGGTGCCGGCGGATCGAGGCGTCGATTCCGGCCGACGCCACGGAAGCCCTGCGACTGGCGACGGCCCTCGGCTACGTCGTGCGCAGCCGCTTCATGGAGAAACGACCTGGCGACGCCGCGCCCGAACTGCCTGCCGGCAGCCGGGGGCGCCCCATGACGGAGACCGAGTTCGCGTCCTGGACGGAGCGGGCCCAGGAGGAGTACGTCCAGGACTGGATCACCCGGGGAGTGCCCGAGGCGGAGGCCCGGGCCAAGGCCGAACAGGACAACGTCACCCTGCTGCCGGACGGGCTCGGCAGCGAGGGGGTGGACATCAGTGTCCTGGAGCACGAGGGGACCCCGGTGGGCACGCTGTGGCTGGGGATCCGTGACGGCTGGGCGTTCGTCTACGACGTCGAGACGGACGAGGCGTACCGGGGCCGGGGGCACGGGCGTTCGCTGATGCTGCTGGCGGAGGCGCAGGCGGCTGTGGCGGGACGCCCCGGTGTCCGCCTGAACGTCTTCGCCGACAACACCCCGGCCGAGCGGCTCTACGAGTCGCTCGGCTACGAGACGATCATGTACCACTGCTACAAGGACCTGCTGTAGGGCTGTAGGGCTGCCATGCTGCGGGGCTGCCGGGCCGGAAGGCTCGCGGGGCCTTCGGGCTTGTGGGGCCTTCGGGCTTACGGGGCGGCGGGTCCGGTGGCGGTCAGGCCTGCTGTCCGGCCAGCAGCCGGTCCACGACCTCCTCGATGCGCTCGCGGAGCCCTTCCTGGCTCTTGCCGCCGTCGAGGCGTTCGCCGTCGATGACGTACGTCGGGGTGCCGGTCACGCCGATGGCCTTGCCCTCGGCCTGGTCGGCGTCGACGATCAGGATGTGCCGGCCGTCGATGAGGGCCGTGTCGAACTCCTCTTCGTCGAGGCCGAGTCCGCGGGCCACCTCCAGGAGGAGCGCCTCTCCCTCGCGGTCCAGCTCCGCCACGCGGTCGAGCACCGCCTCGACGTACGGCCAGGCCGCGCCCTGTTCCGCGGCCTCCTCGGCGGCCTGCGCGGCGGCGAAGGCGTGCTTGTGCTTCTCCAGGGGGAAGTGCCGCAGCCGCAGCTCCAGCCGGTCGCCGTAGCGGGCGCGCAGCGCGCGCAGGTCGTCGAGGGCGCTGCGGCAGTCCGGGCACTGGAGTTCGCACCAGACGTCCAGGACGGGAACGGCGGGGCCGGGCGGGGGAGGAGTCGCTCATGGGGCCAGTGTCCCAGCCGGGACGGGCGCGGCCCAACCGGGACCGGGGCCGGCCTGAACCCGGAGTCGGCCGGACCGGCGTCCGGGAGGCGTCCGGGCCGGCGCCGCGGGGTCGTCCGGTTCGAGCGGCACCTCAGGAGGACCCGACCCGGAGATGTCCCTGAGGTCTCCCGGGAGCATGGCATATCCGGCACGGGACGGTGCAGGATGGAAGGGACGAAGTGCCCCTGCCCGACCCCGCCCGATGTCGCCCGCCCCGCCTGGAGGACCGGATGATTGCCGAGACCGTCTGTTCCGCCGTCGCCGCGGCAGGCCTGGGCATCGCCGCGGTCACCGCGTACCGCAAGCGTTTCCTCGCGGCGGCCCGTCTCGCCGCGTACGCGCTGGTCCCCCTCGGTCTGGTGCTGACCGGAGCGGTCGAGTGGGCCGCCGAGACGGCCTTCAGCCCCACGGCCTGGGCCGGCTTCGGTGTGCTCGGGGCGTCCTGGCTGCTGTTCATGGTCATCCGCAGGGTGGAACGGCGGGGCGGCGGGACCCGCAAGGAGCGCAGGGCGGCCCGGGCCGCGCAGCGCCAGGCGGTGGCCCCGGCGGCCTCGGCGCCCTCGCTGGGCCCGGCCACCGGCCGGCAGGCGGCCCGCCCAGCGGCCGCGCCCCGCAAGGCCGAGCCGGCGGACGACTTCAGCGACATCGAAGCCATCCTGAAGAAGCACGGGATATGAACACGCAAGACGATTTTCCGAGGCGGACCCGGCGAGCCGGATGGACGCGCGAGGGGTCCCCGCAGGCGGGCGTATCCCAGATCGTGGAATGCCGTGTCACGGATTCCGGCTAACTCCCCCGCAATCCGGGCGTGTTGATCGCGTAGGGCGTCTCGGCTGAGTCATCATCGCGGCGAGATGCTGGACACAACCCAGAGCGACACCGCAGTTCCTCCCGAGGAGCGGCGAGGTTGTCTCTTCGCGCTTTCCCAGCCACCGCTGATGATCTTCCTTGCGGTGATCGGCTGTCTGCTGCTCATGGCTTCGCTGCACGATCTGCTGCTGCTCTGAGCCGTACGCGGAGTCCCTGGCGCCACCCGCCGAGGACTCCGTCAGCCCGCCGCTTCCTTGCGCCGTGCCCGATAGGCGGCCACATGCAGGCGGTTTCCGCAGGTGCGGCTGTCGCAGTAGCGACGGGAGCGGTTGCGGGAGAGGTCGACGAAGGCGCGTCGGCAGTCCGGTGCCTCACAGCGGCGGAGCCGCTCCTCCTCCCCGGCCACCACGAAGAAGGCCAGCGCCATGCCGCAGTCCGCCGCGAGGTGGTCGGCGACGGACGCGCCGGGCGCGAAGTAGTGCACGTGCCAGTCGTAACCGTCGTGGTTCGTGAGACGCGGGGTGGTGCCCGCGGCGGCGACCAGTTCGTTGATGAGCGCGGCGGCGGTCCGGGCGTCGGGGGCCGCGAAGACCGCGGCGAAGCGCCCGCGGATCCGGCGCACCGCCGAGAGGTCCAGCTCGGACAGGTTCCCGACATCGCTCATGTCGTGCCGGCGGACGAAATCGAGCAGCGCCGCTAGGTTCGCGAGTCCGTCCGTGGTGTCGTCCTCCGGTGCGGTGTTCACCAGATCGACCACGGTGTCGAGGGCGCACCGGGTGTCGTGGGTGATCAGCACGTTTCGCTCCCTGGCCTGGGGGTCGGGCGGACGCCCGCCGATGCAGGCCGATGCTAGCGGCTCCCCACCACAGGACGACCCCCACCACAACCCCGAAGCCACCCCGCACAGCCCGGACGACGCCCAGCCCCACCCACCCGCGGACGCGGAAACCGGCGCGCCCGGCCGAGAACGGCCCGCACTGTCCGGACGACGTCGAGCCCCACTCACCCAGGGGCGCGGGGAACGGCGCGCTCAGCCGAGAACGGCCCGCACTGTCCGGACGACGTCGAGCCCCACCCGCCCAGGGGCGCGGGGAACGGCGCGCTCAGCCGAGAACGACCCGCACAGCCCGGACGATATCCAGCCTCACCCACCCGCGGACGCGGAAACCGGCGCGCTCAGCCGAGAACGACCCGCACTGCCCGGACGACGTCGAGCCCCACTCACCCAGGGGCGCGGGGAACGGCGCGCTCAGCCGAGAGCGGCCTGCACTGCTCGGACGACGTCGAGCCCCACTCACCCAGGGGCGCGGGGAACGGCGCGACCGGCCACAACGGCCCGCACGCCGGCGCGAGGGGCACCCCGCCGGAGGTGCACGCACACGCAAAGGCGCCGCCCCCACGCAAGCGCGGAGACGGCACCGATGTGCTCCCTATGCAGTTGTCTGAGCCCGAGCCGTCTCCCCGAGTGGACGGCGCCGGGCGGCTTGGTGCGAACTCTCGTCCTAGCTTTCGGCCAGGATGTGCGAGAGCTCCGTATCGAGATCGAAGTGCCGGTGTTCCGTGCCGGGTGGCACGGCGGCGTCGGTTCGCTTGAGGAACGACTCCAGGGCCCGCGCCGGGGCCTCGAGCAGCGCCTCGCCCTCCGGAGAGCTCAGGGCGATGCACACGACGCCCTGGCCATGACTGCGGGACGGCCAGACTCGGACGTCGCCGGTACCGGTGGGCCGGTGCAGGCCCTCGGCGAGAAGGTCGCGGGCGAACACCCACTCGACAGTCTCCTCGGCTCCGGTATGGAAGGTGGCGTGCACGGCATAGGGGTCGGCCGTGTCGTACCGCAGGCCTGCGGGGACAGGCAGGGAGGACTCGCTCGACACAACGAGGCGCAGGTGCAGCTCGCAGCTGACCGTGGTGTTCATAAGCGCCAGGGCCTTTCGCTCAGTGTGCGCTCGGGGATTCGCACGTCGGCGAAATCGACATGCCACCTACGGTGCCGTTGTAAACCCCTCTGAGTGTTTTGCGTGTCTTTAGGTACCCCGTCCGGCGGAGTGCCGGTTCGCGTCTTACGCCCATTCCGGTGACCGGATTCCGTCCGGTAGGGTTTGGCCGTATGAATACGGGGAGTGACGGAACGGGGGAGGTCGCCGTGGCGACCGACGAAACGAAGGGCGAGCCGGCGCTCGGGTCCCGTGCGCCGCAATTCATCAAGGCGCGCCGCATGCTGCATCTCAGCTGGCAGGTGGGCGTTTTCATCGTGGGGCTCGCGGTCGTCGTGGCCGGTGTGATCATGCTGCCGCTGCCCGGTCCGGGCTGGCTGGTGATCTTCGGCGGTATGGCGATCTGGGCGACCGAGTTCGTCTGGGCGCAGCTGGTGCTCCGCTGGACGAAGAGGAAAGTCACCGAGGCCACGCAGAAGGCGCTCGACCCGAGGGTCCGGCGCCGGAACATCATCCTGACGTCCGTCGGGCTGGTGATCATCGCGGTACTGGCCGGTGTGTACGTCTGGAAGTTCGGCCTCGAGATGCCGTGGAAGATCAAGGAGTAACGGGGCTCCGCACCCGTTGCGGGCCGGTCGGAAGCACCCCGTGACATGGGGTAACCTACTTCTGCGCCCGGGCGATTAGCTCAGCGGGAGAGCGCTTCGTTCACACCGAAGAGGTCACTGGTTCGATCCCAGTATCGCCCACGTTGCCGACAGGCGGCCAGGTCCATGATCCATCTGGACCCCGGCCGCCTTTCGTATGTCCGCGCGACACCACGAGGGGCTCGCCGCCGCGTCGGCGCAGGTCACTCTGTGTGCCCGGTCCCTGATGTCGGTACCGGACGCTCGCGGGCAAGCCGCCCGCGCACGTCCCGCGAGGCTCGCGCACCCGGCCGCGGCGCCTGCTCGCACGGCCGCTCTGCCCCCCACCCCGCCCGAGTGGGCCCCTGTCCGGGACGAACGCCCGGCCTCGACCTCGACCCGCTCCCGGTACGGCACCCGCACTCGTACCTGCACCTGCCCTGCCGACCTCCGGCCTCGGCCCTTTCCCGGCCGTCCACACCCCTTGACGCCCCTCGGCGCGCCCCGTCCTGCCCGAACCCGGCAGCGCGCTCCCCGGTCCTCGATCCCCAGCCCTCGATCCCCGGCCGGGAACTCGGTCACCGCGATCTCGGCGATGTCTCGGGAGGCAGACGCATACCCCCAGTCCGCATACCCCCGCCCACTAACCCCCGCCCACTAACCCCCACCCCCCTCACCCGCTAACCGCCACCCGCTACCGCCCTCGCCCGCTAACCACCCCGGCTGACACCGACCCCTCGGGCCACCTCCGACGCCTGACCACCCCCAGCCACCCCGCCGCCTCCCACCGCCCCCGGCGCAACCCCCCTTCGCCGCACTCGGCACGGGCCCGACCCCGTACCGGTACGCGCACCCTCCCTACCTGCGAAGCAGCTCAACCCCCAAGCAATTCGCCCCAGTTGAGGCCGTCGCGTCGGCGACCCCGTTCACATCAATTCCTGTCCGAATCATTGACGCCCGCGAACGCCCTCCGTACCTTGTGGCAGCAAGCGCTTACTTGAAACGATTCATGGCAGCGGACGACGACGTCGCGAGGAGGCCCGACTGTGGGGATAAACGGGAGTGTCGAGAGGCGGACGGTCCTCAAGGCGGCCGGGGCGTCGCTCACGGCGGCGGGGCTGGCCGCGACCACGGGCTGCGGGGGCGACAGCGGCGGATCGGGCGACGGCACGGTCGAGATCCGCTTCGCGTGGTGGGGCGCGGAGGAGCGTGCCAAGCGCATCAACCGGTCCATCAAGCTCTTCGAGAAGAAGTACCCGAAGATCAAGGTGAAGACGGACTTCCAGGATTACGTGGCCTTTTGGGAGAAGTTCCAGACGCAGGCCGCGGGCGGAAATCCACCGGACGTATTCCAGAACGCCGTCGCATTCCTGCGGAAGTACGACAAGAGAAGTGTCCTCCTCGACCTCAAGTCGCAAGTGGACGCGGGAAATCTGGACCTGAAGAACTTCCGCTCCGGTGTCGAGAAGGTCGGTGAGGTCGACGGAAAGCTGCTCGGTGTGCCCGTCGGCTCCAACACCATGTCGCTCGTCATCGACGAGAAGGTCTTCGAGGCGGCCGGCGTCAAGGCCGAGCAGGGCTGGACCTGGGACGAGTACTTCGGCGCGCTGAAGAAGATCCACGACACCCAGAAGGTGGCGGGCGACACCGGCTACTTCGGGATCATGTACCTCTACGACCTCTACCTCCGCCAGAACGGCAAGGCGTTCTTCACCGAGGACGGACTCGGTTTCGAGGAGGCCGATCTGACGGAGTGGTGGCAGGACGGCTACAACCGCGTGAAGGCCGGCATCGTCACCGACCCCAAGAAGGTCGAGCAGCTCAAGCCCAAGTCGGCGCTGGCCTCCGGCGACGCGGCGTCCGAGTTCACCTGGGACAACTTCACCGTGCGCTACACCACGGAGGGCGACAGCACCTACGGGCTGGCCCCGATCCCCACGACCGACGGCAAGGACACCGGCCAGTACCTCGGCTCGCTCATGCTGAGCGGTTTCGCACGGACCGAGCACCCCGAGGAGGTGGCCCAGTTCATCTCCTTCATGGTGCACGACCCCGAGGTCGGCAAGATCATGGGCTACGACCGGGGCATCCTCGCCACCACCGAGCAGTTCGAGGCGTACAAGCCCACCGACGCCCCCAACCAGGCGATCGCGAAGTACGAGGAGGACGTCGCCGCGGCCGGGCTGCTCGGCACCATCACCCCGCACCCGGCGGGCGCCGACACCGTGGAAGCCGCGTTCCTGCGCGTCGCCGCCGACATGTCGACGGGCAAGACCAAGGTCTCCGACGCGGTGAAGCAGTTCTTCTCCGAGGCGAAGACCGCCCTCGCCGCCTGATGGGAACGGCCGTGACGACGCTCATCAAGGACTCTCCGCCGGACGTCCCGCAGGAGCGTCCCGGTCCCCCCGCCGCCCTGAGGCGGCGGGGCCGCCGGGACAACCTCGCCGGTTACCTCTTCATGTCCCCCTGGATCGCGGGCTTCCTGCTGCTGACCGCGGGGCCGATGGCGGCATCGCTCTACTTCGCGTTCACCGACTACAACCTCTTCGACTCCCCGAAGTGGATCGGCTTCGACAACTTCACCCGGATGTTCGACGATCCGCGGTGGCAGAAGTCGGTGGAGGTGACGGCGAAGTACGTCGTCATCGGCACCCCGCTGAAGCTGATGCTCGCGCTGGGTGTCGCCCTGCTGCTCTCGCAGAGCCGGCGCGGGCAGGCCTTCTACCGGGCCGCGTTCTACGCCCCCTCGCTGATCGGGGCGAGCGTGTCCGTCGGCTTCGTGTGGCGGGCCCTGTTCTCCGACGACGCCGCGGTGGACCGTACGCAGTCGTTCTTCGGTCTCGACGTCGGCGGCTGGGTCGGCAACCCGGACTGGGTGCTCTACAGCCTCGTGGCGCTCACGGTCTGGCAGTTCGGCGCCCCGATGGTCATCTTCCTGGCCGGGCTGAAGCAGGTGCCGAAGGAACTGTACGAGGCGGCCGAGGTGGACGGCGCCGGACCGTTCAAGCGGTTCTGGAGCATCACCCTGCCGATGATCTCCCCGGTGCTGTTCTTCAACGTGCTGCTGGAGACCATCCACTCGTTCCAGATCTTCGGATCCGCGTACGTCGTCTCCAACGCCACCTGCGGGCCGGCCGACGCCACGCTCGTCTACACCTGTTACCTCTACCAGAAGGGCTTCAAGGAGGCCCAGATGGGCTTCGCCTCCGCGATGGCCTGGATGCTGCTGCTCGCCGTGGCGCTCGTGACGGTGGTCCTCTTCTGGTCCCAGAAGCGGTGGGTGCACTACGAGGAGGCCTCCCGATGAGCACCGGCACCGCGACCACGGCGACCGTGACCACGACCGGGGCGGGTCCTTCGCGCAGTCCCCGGGAACCCGGGCGCGGGCGCACCGGATCGCTCGCCTGGCACCTCGGCGCGCTGCTCGTCCTCGCGGTCGTCATCTATCCCGTCATCTGGGTCCTGGGCGCCTCCTTCAAGCCGAGCCGGGAGATCATCGGCAGCCTGGAGCTGTTCCCGACCGACCCGATCCTGCAGAACTTCAAGGGGCTCGCGGACGGCATCGCGGACATCTCGATCGCCACGTTCTTCCAGAACTCCCTCCTCTACGCGCTCGGCTCCGTCGCCGGCATCCTCGTCTCCTGCTCGCTGACGGCGTACGCCTTCGCCCGCATCCGGTTCGCCGGGCGCAACCTGATGTTCTCGCTCATGATCGGCACGCTGCTGCTGCCGTACCACGTGCTGCTCATCCCGCAGTACGTGATGTTCCAGAAGCTCGAACTGATCAACACATACGTGCCGCTGCTGCTCGGCAAGTACCTGGCCACCGAGGCGTTCTTCGTCTTCCTCATGGTGCAGTTCATGCGCAACCTGCCCAGGGAGCTGGACGAGGCGGCCCGGCTCGACGGCTGCGGGCACCTGCGGATCTACTGGTCGATCGTGCTGCCGCTGTGCCGGCCGGCCCTCATCACCAGCGCGATCTTCACCTTCATCAACGCCTGGAACGACTTCATGGGCCCGCTGATCTACCTCAACGAGCCCGCCAAGTACACCGTCTCGCTCGGCATGATGATGTTCCGCGACCAGGAGGGCGTCGCCAACTACGGCGGCATGATCGCCATGTCGCTGGTGGCGCTGCTGCCCGTGCTGGCCTTCTTCCTCGCCTTCCAGCGCTATCTGATCGACGGTATGGCGACCTCCGGTCTGAAGGGCTGAGCCGGTCATGACCCAGACGCGCACGAAGGCCCGTACGGCCGCCGCCGGGCGGGAGTCCGTCCTCGCCGAGCGGTTCGCGCTCTTCGCGGAGTGCCTGCTCACCGGGGTGTGGATCGCGGTGGCCTCGCTGCCCGTGGTCACCTACCCCGCCGCGTTCGCCGCCGGGTCGCGGCACCTGCGGCGGCGTACGTCCCATGCGGCGGGCGGCTGGCGGGAGTTCGCCGCGGACTTCCGCCTGGCCGTGCGCGGCGGGTGGGCCGCGGGACTCGCCGGGTGGGCCGCGGCCCTCGCGGTGTGGGTGGACGTCCAGGCCGTGCGTGCCGGGATCCCCGGCGGCCCGGCCGTCGGAGCCGTCGGGCTGTTCGCGCTGATCGGGCTGGCCGTCGCCGGGCTGCGCGCCGCGGCGGTCTGGGAGCCCGGGGCGTCCTGGCGCGGGCTGCTCGGCGCCGCCGGACGCCGTACGGTCCTCGACCCCGCGGGGTCTTTCCTGCTCGTCGGCGGACTGGCCGTCGTGGCCGTCTCCGCCTGGTTCGTGCCGCCGCTGGCGATCCCCGTCCTGGGGGCCGTCGCGGCGGCGGCCCTCGCCGTGGAGGAGCGCGGCCGACGCCGCTGACCAGCCACGTGCAACAGGGCCGGCGCCCCGGCGTCGCGCCTCTTTCTGTCATGCCCCTGACTTCCCCGTACGGAAAGGAAAGGCCATGTCCCCCATCCCCCGCAGGTCCCTCCTCAAGGCGGCCGCCGTCGCCGGAGCCGCCGCCCGGTTCAGCTGGGCCCTGGGCGCGCAGGACGCGCAGGCCGCCCCGAGAGCGGAGGCCGCCGACGCGGACCCGGTGACCCTGGACTGGCTGGAGGACGGCGGCCTCGGTGAGGCCCCCGGCTCGACCGTGGGCGTGCCCTGGCCGAAGGGCGCGTACGAGAAGGACCAGACGTTCGCGCTGGCCGACGCCGACGGCAGGGCCGTGCCCGTCCAGTCCTGGCCGATCGGCTACTGGCCGGACGGCTCACTGAAGTGGACCGCGCACGCGGTCGGGCCCGGGGCGGGCAACGGGAAGCTCACGCTCGGCGCGGGCTCGCCCGCCGCGCCCGCGAAGAAGGTGACCGTCGACAGGCGCGGCAGCTCCATCGAGGTGTCGACCGGTGTCATCACCGCCAGGATCGGCAGGAGCGGCTCGGCCCTGGTCAAGTCCGTGCTGCGCGGCTCGACGGAGATCGCCAGGGACGGCCGTCTCGTGCTGCTGCGCCAGCCGGAGATCGAGGACGGCGACCAGGGCGCCGAGAAGTACGAGCGGTTCGAGAGCGTCGTCGCGCAGACCGAGGTCGAGCAGGACGGGCCGGTCCGCGCCGTCGTCCGCATCGACGGCAAGCACCGTAAGGGAAGCAGGAGTTGGCTCCCGTTCTCGGTCCGGCTCTACTTCTACGCGGGCGGCGAGTCCTTCCGCATGGTGCACACGATCACCTTCGACGGCACGCAGGAGCCCGGCAAGGCCGGTGGTGACTTCATCCGCGGCATCGGAGTCCGCTTCAAGGTGCCGATGCGCGACGCCGCGTACGACCGGCACATCCGGATCGGCGGGGAGGGGACCGGTCTGCTGCGCGAGGCGGTGAAGGGCGTCACCGGGCTGCGACGGGACCCGGGCGCGGCCGTCCGGACGGCCCAGTTCGAGGGCGAGAAGCTACCCGATCCGTCGACCTGGGACCAGCGGGTGACCACCCGGCTCCAGTACATCCCCGAATGGGGCGACTACACCCTCTCGCAGCTCTCCGCCGACGGCTTCACGGTCCGCAAGCGGACGAAGAAGGGGCACGGCTGGATCGGCGCGGGAGGCGGCCGGCGGGCCAGCGGCTTCGGTTACGTCGGCGGCGCGAGCGGCGGGCTGTCCTTCGGGCTGCGGGACTTCTGGGAGAAGTACCCCGCGCAGCTCGACATCCGGGACGCCCGGACCGACGAGGCCGAGGTCACCCTGTGGCTCTGGTCGCCCGAGTCGCAGCCCATGGACCTGCGCTTCTACCACGACGGCATGGGTCAGGACACCTACCCCGAACAGCTCGAGGGCCTCAACATCACCTACGAGGACTACGAGCCCGGCTTCGGCACCCCCTACGGCATCGCCCGTACCAGCGAACTCCTCTTCTGGGCCCACGAGTCGACCCCGAGCGCCGAGGCGATGGCACGGCAGGTGGCCGCCGTGCGCACCCCCGCGCAGCTCGCCGCGCCGCCCGGGCAGCTGGTCAAGGCGGGCGTCTTCGGCCGGCTGTTCGCCGAGCCGGACCGCTCCACCGCCGCCAAGGCGAAGATCGAGGACCACCTCGACTTCCTCTTCACCTACTACAAGGACCAGGTGGAGATGCGCCGCTGGTACGGCTTCTGGGACTACGGCGACATCATGCACACGTACGACCCGAGCCGGCACCAGTGGTGCTACGACGTCGGCGGCTACGCCTGGGACAACTCCGAGCTCTCGCCCGACCTGTGGCTCTGGTTCGCCTACATGCGGTCCGGGCGGGCCGACATCTTCCGGTTCGCGGAGGCCATGACCCGGCACACCGGCGAGGTCGACGTCTACCACCTGGGCCAGTGGGCGGGGCTCGGCACCCGGCACGGTGTCCAGCACTACGCCGACAGCGCCAAGCAGCAGCGCATCGCCAACACCACGTACCGCCGCTACTACTACTTCCTCACCGGCGACGAACGCGTCGGCGACCTCATGCACGCCAACGTCGACTCCGACGAGACGTTCCTCGTGCTCGACCCGATCCGCAAGATCCGCACCGAGCCGTACGAGCCCGACCGCAACGCGCTCTCGATCGGCTTCGGCACCGACTGGAGCGGTCTGGCGTCCGCGTGGCTCACCGAGTGGGAGCGGCGCGGGCCCAAGTGGGAGAAGGCGAAGGCGCGGGTGCTGTCGACGATGGAGACCATCGCCGCGCAGCCCAACGGGTTCGTCCAGGGCAGTGCGCTGTACGACCTGGACACCGGGAGGTTCGCCGTCGCGGACACGGCCGTGGTGGGGGTCTCGCACCTGTCGGCCATGTTCGGGCTGGTGGAGCTGAACGCCGAGCTGATCGACCAGGTCGACATGCCGGCGTTCAAGGAGGCGTGGCTCGACTACTGCCGGTACTTCAACGCGACCAAGGCCGAGCAGAAGGCCCGCTACGGGTCCGACTTCGGATCGCTGCTGCTGTTCCAGGGGCACTCGCGGCAGGACGCGTACGCGGCGGTGGAGTCGGACGACGACACGCTGGCCGCGCGCGCCTGGCGGCAGTTCTACAACAGTGCCGACACATGGGACTACAAGGAGACGACGAACTGGTCCACGAAGAAGGTCGAGGGGCCGGTGGGACTGGTCGGCGGGAGCGAGGCGTCCTGGGTGTCCACCAACACGACCGCGCTGTACGGGTTGGCGGCGATCCAGAACCTGGCGCTGATCGGCGACAAGATGCCGTGACGTCCGGCCCGATGAGATGCGGGGGACGGCCGCGGGTCCGTCGTGCCTGGTCGCGCGGTTCCCCGCGCCCCTGGGGGGCGCCCCCGGACCGGGCGCCCCTGAAGAGGGCTCAGCTCATCCTGTTCAGGGACTCGCGGACCCGGCGGGCGTCCTGGAGGCGCTGTTCGTAGGTGGCGCCCAGGACGAGGAGGAGCAGGCCCGCCAGGGCCATGGGCGCCCAGCGGGGGAGGGCGCCCATGGCCTGGGCGAGGTACGGGGCCAGTTCGTGCAGGGCGGTCAGCACCAGCGTGGCGCCGCCCAGCAGGAGCGGGGCCTTCAGACGGTGACGGACGCCCACCAGGGTGACCGCGAGCGACGCGGCGCCCAGCAGCAGCGGACGCGGCCAGTGCGCGTCGCCCCACACCGCCAGGAGACTCGGCAGGAAGGTCACCGACAGGCCGGGGCCGTACGCGAGCCAGGACGAGGCCTGTGCGTCACGGCTCCTGCGGACGTACCCGACGACCAGCGCGGACACGGTCACCGGGAGCGTGTCCGCCTCGGGGGAGCCGACCTCCCAGGCCGCCAGCCGGACCCAGGCGGCCAGCACGAACAGCGCGGCCGCCGCGTGACCGGCCCGCCCGCGGTCCTCCCGTACCGCCGTGCCCGCCGCGATCACCCCGCACAGGGCCAGCACCAGGGCGAGCGTGGGCGGTTCGGCGAACGCCAGGCCGACCGCGAGCAGTCCCGCCACGGCTCCCGTGACCTCCACGGACACCTTCAGGGTCGTGTCGCCGAGCCTGGGCGCCAGCAGCGCGGCTGCGGCCGGCACCACCAGGACGAGCAGCGCCGTCCGGTGCGGCGGCCAGCCGAGGGACCCGCCCGTGGCGCACGCGAGCGCGGTGGCGTACGCCAGGGCGGGGGCCGCCGAGACCGCCCCGGTCAGCTCCTGCCTCCACCGGACGGCCGCCGCCGTGAAGAGGACCGTCAGGCCCGCGAGGACGCCGAGTGTGGCCGCCTCGGTGGCCAGGGAGAGCGCGGCGAGGTGGAGCGAGCCGAGGAAGGCCAGGGCGAGCGCTGTCGCGGGGAGGACGGAGAGCCGATCGGTGATCGGGGGCCGGCCGTCGGTCGCGTGGGCGTACGCCGCTGTCGTCAGCGCCGCCACGGTGGTCGCCCCGTGCCACAGCAGGGCCGTCCCGTAGGGGAGTTGCGCAGTGGCGGGCAGGATGAGGGCCGTGAGCCAGACCAGGACCAGTGCCCCGCTCCGGGCGAGGGGCCGGTGCGGGCCGGTCCGGAACGCCAGGGCCAGGACCGCGGCCACCGCCGCGAGCACCAGCGGGGCCGTCTCCGTGGCGGGCGGCCAGGGCGCCGGGACCGTCACCGCGGCACGGGCGTCGGAAGGTGTGGCGGACCACACCCGCGCCGTCCAGCCGGCCGGGCCGAGCAGGACCGGGGCGACCACGGACAGGGTCCACGACAGGGCCGCCGCCTGCACCGCCGCGGAGGACCACCGCAGGCCGCGGCGCACGGCCGGGGGCAGCCGGGTGCCGCGTACCGCCGGCAGGGCGATGCCGCAGGCCAGACAGGCAGGGACCGTCCACACACCGGGCAGCACCGGACGCAGCACGCCACCCGCCGCGGCGACGGCGAGCAGGCCGCCGGCCGCTGCCAGGGGAACAGCGGCCCGCGCGGCGGGGGCGCGCAGTGCCGCCCCCAGCGCGATCGCCGCGGCGAGGGCGAGGAGCGCCGCCGCACGGGTGGCGGCGCCCGGAGAGGTGGCTTCGAAGGTGAGCGCGCCGGCCGCCAGGGTGCCCCAGGCGCCGAGCCCGTACGCGCCGGTGGCGGCCACGGCCCGTACGGCGGGCGCGGCCACCGAGAGGGCGACGGCCGCGTCGGACGCGGCGGTCACCAGCGCCGCCGCGGTGATCGCGTGGTGGCCCGCCCCGGCCGCCCCGACCGTGAGCAGCAGCGGGAGCTGGGCCGCCGCCACGGCCGCCGGCAGCGGCAGGCGCAGGGCGCCGAGGCCGAGGCCGTACGCGGTCCACAGCACGGCCAGGAGCGCCGAGGCCGCCGCCGCGTAGCCGGTGCCGTCCACACCGGAGAGGGCCACCTCGTGCAGGGCGTACGCGTCGAGGACCGTCAGTGCGAGGCCGAGGCCCGCCACCGACTCCGCCGTCGAGCGCAGTCCGCGCCTCAGCAGTGGCACGGGTGCGGCGAGCGCGGCCGCGGTGACCGCGCCGAGGACGGTCGCCCGGCCGGCGATCCCCATGTCCCCCCAGCTCACCAGGGTGAACGCGACCGCCGCGACGGTCAGCAGGACGCCGCCGAGGACGAGCAGCACGTTCTGCACGCCGGGGGCCGAGGCCTCGGGGCGTCGGGGTGGGGGAGCGGGAGCCGGCCGGGCCGCGGGGACCCGGACCGGGGCCGCCTGGGGTCCGGCCGACCGGAGCGCGTCGAGCAGCCAGGCCCGGCGGGCCAGCAACTGGGTCCTGCGGCCGTCCAGGTGCCACAGCTCGCGGTCGAGGATCCGCAACTCCTCGGCGGGCGGCGGAATGTTCGTCATGTCTGGAGTGTGGTCCGGGTCACCGCGCAGGACATGAGCCGACGTACTCAGGACGTACTCAGATCCGCCGCGCCCCGGCACGCGGTCCTCCACGGCCAGGCACGAGGTCCCTCATGGTCCGGCGTCCGGCGGGCAGACTCGGGTCATGAAGCGCATGGACTGGACGCACTACCGCTTCCGCAGCCTGTGGGTCCTCGCCGCCCCGCCCGACGACGTCTACGGCGCGCTGGCCGACGCCGAGCACTACCCGCTCTGGTGGCCGCAGGTGCGCGAGGTGACTCCCGTGGACGACACCGGCGGGGTCGTCCGCATCCGCTCGGTGCTCCCCTACGACCTGGTGTTCACCGCCCGGGAGGTGCGCCGCGACCCGGCCGCCGGAGTCCTGGAGATCGCCATGACCGGTGACGTGGACGGCTGGGCACGCTGGACCCTCGCCCCCGACCGGGCCGGCACCCGCGCCCGCTACGACCAGGAGGTCCGGGTGACCAAGCCGCTGCTGCGGCGGCTCGCCGTGCCGGGGCGGCCCGCCTTCCGCGCCAACCACGCGCTGATGATGCGGGCCGGGCGGCGGGGACTGGCCGCCCACCTCCGCGGGAAGAGCGAAGCGGTTTGAAGGAAACGCACGGAGACCTGTATTGTTCAGTGCGTTCCCGGGCGATTAGCTCAGTGGGAGAGCGCTTCGTTCACACCGAAGAGGTCACTGGTTCGAACCCAGTATCGCCCACCATAGAAGGCTTACTAGAACACGGGGCCCAATCAAGGCCCCCTAGCAAGACTTCGATGGTGTCCAACGCAACAGGGTCCGTCTCCTCCGGGAGGCGGGCCCTGTTGGCGTTACCGGGTTGTATGCGGTCAAGACGACCTTCGGGAGCCTGTAGGGCTTCCTGGGCGCTCTGTACGGCCTGGAGCCGCCCGAACGGTTCCTTGAGGTCGTGGTCGGTGACCTGGTCCTCGTCGATGTAGAGCGCGTGGAAGATCGCCTGATTGAGTAGGCGACGCTGCTCATGGTCGCAGCGACGGTAGAGCGCCTCTGCATCCTCCAGTAGCGCCAGACACGCCTCAATGAGACGCGCTGCGTCTGAGAGGTCGGCCTTGGTCTCTTTGAGCCGTCCGGTCAGATGCAGGCGTTGGCGTTCAATGTCGCGCAACTTGGCTTTGATCTTGGTCTGCGGCAGGGTGCCGTCTGCGGCGAGATCGATGAGGTTTGCTTCACGCCCGTCCAGACCTTCGAGCTCAGTGGTCAGCTGCTGGTGCAGCAGGCGAGCCGATGCTTCCTGGTCGCCGATGGTTTCGGCGATGTGAGCGCGGACGTCCGAGATGAAGCCCGGACTGAAGCGGATAGTCGCGTAGTGCCGTTCGATGGCGTCCTCAACGTGCACGATGTTGATGTGGGGTGCGTCGCAGGCATCCTCCTGACGGTTGCGGCAGAAGAAGTAGAAGTACTCACTGCCACGCCGGTTGACTGTCCGTTGGAGGATCATCCGCTGCATGACGCTCTTTTGCTTGCAACGTCCGCAGAAGAGGGAGCCCTTGAGGTAGTGGTGGTGGACACGGCGACGCTCCCCGGCGACGGCCCGAGCCTCGATGACGTCCTGGACGCGTTCGAACAGGCTCTCTTCGATGAGTGATTGGTGACGACCCTTGATCTCCTCGCCCTTGTACGTGATGTAGCCGATGTAGTAGCGGTCGCGGAGCATGTCGGACAGCTTGCTGACCGACACCTCCTTGGCGGGGTACCGAACGGTGGCCCGGGTACGGAGGCCACGGTCATACAGTTCACTTGCCAAGTCGGCCAGGGTGTACTCGCCGGTGGCGTACAGCTCGAACGCGACCTGGACGAACGGTGCGCGTTCGGGGTCAACCGCGACGGTACGGATCTCTCGACCTTCTGAGCGGTCGAAGACGTTGAGATAGCCCAGGGGCGCGCGACCGAGAGTGCCGCCGTTTTTCGCTTTCTGGCCCATCTTGTAGGCGATGTCAGCACCAGATTCGCGTGACTGGTACTCGTTGAAGGTTGCCAGGATGCCGTGCATAAGCTGACCGACCGGTGAGTCATCAATGGACTCGGTGGCGGAGATCAGCGTGATGCCGCGTTTGCGGAGGTCGGCCATTACGATGGCGTCGTCCAAACGATTACGTGCCATGCGTGAGAGCTTGTAAACGATGATGTAGTCCACGTCACGACTGTTGCGCACGCGCGTCAGCATTTCCTGGAAGGCGACGCGTTTGGTCATCTCGGTGGCAGACTTACCGGGCTCGATGTACTCATCGACTACCGTCAAACCGAGTTGGTCTGCCTTGCGACGGCACGCCACACGCTGAGCCGGGATTGAAATACCCTCGGGGTCGTAATCAGTCTTTACTTGGCCGGCCGAAGATACTCGCAGATAGATGACTGCGCGGAGGCCACGCGCTGTGTCTAGCGTATTTGGGTCGACGCCTAGGATGAGCGGCTCTTCGAGGCTTTCTGCGTTGGGGTCTATGTAGGCACTAGTCATCTCATTATCCCTCCTGTTACGGGGTTATCCGACGCGGATCGGGCGCGAGTACCAGTTCGGTGAAGTAGTCTGCCAATCGTTCCCAGTGAATCGGACTATCTCTAGCCGCCTTTTGGCGCAGTGGATGATCAATGATGTGCTTCAACTGATGTAGCACTGTAGCTGTCTGAATTTCTGTCGGATCCGATGAACGGATATGGATGTGCCAGTGGTTTCTGGCCCAGAAGCTCACCCCAGCTATGGGGATGTCAGTGACGTGTTCAACCCGGATGCTCGGTATGAGAGTGTTGAGCTGATCTGGGATGCGGTAGGTCGACGCGGTAAGTAAGCTTCTGAGCAGGATTGCTTGCGCGCGGGCGGTGCGCAGCATGTCTTCCATCGAGTGGGCTGAGTCATGCGCCAACGCCCGTAAGGCAGTTAGGCTCCCTCTGCTAGAAGCGAATGATGTTTTGTGAGTGGCGACGTTCATTAATGTCCCTCCTTTCCGTATTCGGTGGCTACTGCTTCGGTGCTTCCCCCATCTCGTCAGTAGAGTTGACCGGTCCATTTACGTCTAGCCCATGCTTATCGATAAGGCGTCGCAGATAAGCATCAACTTGTGCGATTTCTTCGTCTGATAGTTCGCCGTGGCAAATCTGTAAGTATGTGCTCATGCTGGGGAGGTCGGTCGGGGTAACATAGCCCGCTTTGGCGAATAAATCTGTCAGCGGCACGGCCAGGGCGGTAGCGAGTGCTTTGAGCGTATTTGGCTGCGGCGTACGTTCGCCGCGTTCGAGGCGAGTAAGCCCGCCGTCATCAAGGCCAGACCTTCTCGCTAATTCTCGAATGCTTATATTTTGCACCTCACGCATCCGTTTTAGGTATTTTCCAAATTCCTGCATAGCATCCTGTTTCATGCCGCTACTTCCTCCTTTATTCATTTACCCATTTTACCTTGGGTGCCGCTTAAAGTCCGGGGGCGTTGACTATTCCGCAACGTAATTAAGCGACTACCCTCCGTGGTTCCTGGGGTTCCTTGGCTTTCATCCGTCTCGAATGCTCCGAGTTAAAAGTTGATGCGGTTTGTGAAGGCTCATTTTTATGCACTCTCACTTCGTGAGTTCAGTTTCGTAGATCCATCTGGAATAGCCGATGTTTCGGGGCGGCCATCGCGGATGAGTTGACTGAAATTCTCGACGGTGACTACCCGGAAGAGCTCAGGCTGTACGGCTTTGTCGGCGGCTAGGGCGGCCCGTAGGGCCTCACGGCGGGCCACGTCCGGGACGACCCAGGCCACGGCGGGAAAGAGGCCGTGGCGGGCCTGGTGGGCCCCTGTGGCTGCGTAGCGCTGGTAGGTCTTGGCCTTGTTGACGATGACCCCCGGGTGTTCCGTAGCCCGATCGGCTTCGAGGAACCAGTGGTCTTCGTAGTCGCCGCTGGCGGTGACGGCATAGAGGTCGGGCTTGAGCCACTCAAGCGTGCCGTGGGGGCTGACGAAGGAACGCCAGCAGGTGGGCTCGGTCTCGATGGTGACGAGTTCGACGCCGGTCGATTGCCTAAGTTCAGTGAGCTGGACGCCGAGTTCGGCGGTTGCCAAGGTATGGGCGATGAAGGCCGGAGAGGGCTCTATGTAGCGGCGACGCTTCTTCTCGCCGCGCACGGTGCGCAGGAGTCGTTCACCAGTCGCCCCGAGCTGCCAGACGATTCCCGACGACCCGCTGCGGACTCCGCCGATACGGCGCATCAGCCGGACGACGAGCCCGTGGGACTCCAGACGTCGAAGGACACGCATCGTGGCACCGGAGGCAGCTCCGATCGAGGCGTGGGCACGCGCGAAGTGGAGACGGCGAATCATGGCGGTGCTGAGAAGTCGATGGGCGCGGACGGATTCCAGGACGGCCATGTCACGGTCGGAGAGCCGTAGCAGGAGGCTGGCGACATCGGTCGGGCTCATATGGCATCTCCTACCGCGAGGCTGCGGCCGTCGAGCGTGGCTCCGTGACCCCCGAGTAGGGGGTCAGTCCCATCCCGGAGTGTCGGTGGCACCCCTGACGAGCAGCGAAAAGAGCACAATGAGGACGTCGTGAACCAACTGGTGAGGACAGGGGCGAACAGTGGGTCTGTGTGCTTCATAGGTCGTCTCATGGCTGCCTCCGTTTCCGTCCGATCCGTTCGGGAGTTGGTGGAGGGGTAGCGGGATCGATGGGGCCAGTAACCGGCTCGTCATCACGTTCGGCTGGCTCCGAGTCCCCGCTGCGAGCAGCAGGTAGCGGGGCGTAGTTAGCCCGAGCCGTCGCGCGGACGCTTTCCGGGTCGGTGGTAACGGGCGTCGGCGGCAGCGTGCGCACCAACGCCCAGCCGGAGGGAAGTCCGTCCGCGACCAGGTTGGCGTAGGCGTGGAAGCGGGGGAGCGAACGGAAATCCTCGGCATCGAGTGACGGGGCCAACTTGGCCAGGTCGCGAGCGTCTTCGTACTCCGTGGCGAAAGCGATTTTGCTGCGGGCGTTCATGTCAACGGCGGTGCGCAGCGCAGGCGGAAACTGACTGCGGAATTGGGCGGCCAAAAACCAGCCGACGGATAGTGATCGCGAGACAGCAAGCGCGTCGGCCAGAGAGACAGGCAGATGGAGGAAGCGGGGAGCTTCGTCTACGTAGATCGTTCCTGGGCGCTGGGCCGCACCGGGCTCGTCGGCTCGTTCCTGAGTGGCTTGCCACAGATCGGCGAGTATCAGGCTGCCTAGCAGCGACGCCGTGCCCGGCCCGATGAGTCCTTCGTTGAGCGGCACCAAGACGATCTTGTTGTCCCGGAACATGTCGCGCAGTCGGAAGCGGCCTGCGGATTGATCCAACATGTGGATGAGGGCAGGTCGGAGGAGGAACTGTCGCAACTTGTTGAGCGGTGGTGCGATCGCGGCGGCTTGCGCCTGGGGCGACTGAGATTCGTACCATGCCCAGAAGCCGGCCAGGGCCATGTCGTCACTGACTCGTCCGACCCGCGAGCGTCGGAAACGCGGATCAGTCCACAGCCGCGGGAGGTCAACTAGCGTGGCAGGGTGCTTCGGAGTGCTGGCGCGAGCCAGGGTGCGGAGCGAGGCCGAGAAGATGTCGCTCGTGCGCGGTCCCCAGCCGTCGCTGAACACGGCCTCGAAAACGGACAGGATGCCGTCGACCACGACGTCGGGGTCGCGGCCGGTGACATCCAGGGGATTAAATCCCACCGGCGTCTGGTCGTTGGCGTTGAGCTCGACTACGTCAGACCGTCTGTGGTCCGGAATGCGGGCCAAGACGTCGTCAATGAGTTGGCGCTTCGGATCGAGGACGGCCACCGGGCGTCCGGCCTGAATGTCGGCCATGATCAGGTGGAGTGCCACGTTTGTCTTGCCGGATCCAGACGGCCCCCACGCGACCGAGTGATACGTCTGATCCTTAGGGGCGATGCCGAGCCGACGAGCGTCACCTGGAACGGCGCTCTCAGCGAACACCCGTGGGCCGTTATGTACGCCGGACGCGGCCCGAAGTAGTTTGGGGTGAGCGGGCGGTAGGCCGGGGAAGTCGTCGCCCCCAAGTGGCCAGCCAAGAAGGCCGATCAGTTCTGTCACGCTGAGGTGCAGCGGCCAACGCCACGGTGTGCGTACCTCGTCCAGGCGCTTCGCGGACTCGCCGATCAGGTCGATGCGAAGGCTGGGGCTCTGGGCCGTGGCGACAGCACTGAGCAGACTGGTGATAAACCGTCGCCGCCGGCCCGGATCTGGGCTTGAAGCACCGAGCCTGATAGTGGCCGCGAAGCCCGGTTGACCGGCCCGAGCCTTGAGACGCGAGCGGGTCTCGGCGTTGGCCGGACGGTCGCCTCGCGTCAGGAGTTGCATGAGCGTCGTCTGCGGATCCGGTGCACTGGTCGGAACAGACTGCGGTGTGCGACGTGGGCCGAGAGTCAGCTGTATCACCATGGCTTCGTCGTCTCTGAGCGGCTGAGCGAGCGCTGATAGCAGTGCTCGGCTCGTGCTCTCGGCAACATCGGTGCGTAGAGGCAGCCCAGTTGGCCGTACGTGGAGCCGTCCCGAAATGTCGGTGGGAGGACGGGACGTTCGTTGGTGAGCGTGCGGCGCGGAGAGGAAGCTGCCGGGGATGAAGTCATGCAACGCACGACGCACTGCCTGTACGTCCGTGGCGAGGCAGCCAAGCAGGTGGCGGGTGCCATCGTGGTCCGCGCGTACTTCCAGGGCGACGCGCGGTGCGGTGCGATCGGAAGCCAATCGGGCGAGGAACGCGGCCACCGCGTCTATGTCGAGCGGCCGGGGAAGATGCAGCTCGGAGAAAACTAATTCGTGTCGGGTACCCATCCAGCTCACCCCTTCCGTCGCTTATCGTCTGTGGTGGTAGCCTCCGGTCCTGCCTCGCGGTGTTCCTGCTCGGCCATGGCGTCGCGTTCGGCCTCTGCCATAGCAAGGCTGATAAGCGCCTTGCTGATTTTTTGGATATCCGGTGGATCGCGGCGGACGCCGCGTACGGTCAGCCGACGCTCCTCCTGTCGGGTGCGCCTCGTCCTGTTGTTCCTTTTCTTCCTTGAAGCCATTAATCACCTCCTTCCTGTTACTGCGCAGAGTGCTGACGCAAATCAGCACCTCGCCTTATTCGTTTATCGCTGATTTCTGTCAGCGCGTCAATAATTTTGGTGCATTTCACAACACCTGCCTGGGGTGCTGTGAAGTGCTACCATCGCGACCGAAGCCATCGCACCACTGTCACCGTGATCGATGCGGTTGCTGCTAGCGCAGCGCCCCCAAGGAGCCACGGCACTATTGGCCGCAGGAAAACGACGGCGAGGTTAAGTGCGATGACCGTGCCAAGGATCAGCAGACTGATGCGAAATGCCCATTCGGCCGAGTTTCGCAGTGGATTGCTCTTGTCTTCGCCCATGGCGGATTTCCTCACCTTCTGTTGAGACGGTCACTTGGCACTGGGTAGCCAGGCACGATGATGTCGGCGTCGATTTCGTTTCCCCAGACGTACCAGGGGCGGTTGCTCGGCGGACGACGCCGAGCGAACAGCTCTAGATATGGCCCAGGTGAGATGCGCTCGATGAGGGCATACTGTTCCTCGGGTTTTCGGGAGTGTTCCTGTACCGGGCCGGCGATCCATGTCGGCTGCGACCGGAAGTTCACCGGCGCTTTGCCGCGCGTGGCGAAGAGAAGGTGCTCCGTCGAGTTCCGCAGGTAGACGCCAAGCCCCAGTCTGAACTTGATCCAGGTGAGCGGTGATCGGACGGTAAAGCCCCACGATTCGGCCACGTTGTAGCCTTCCCATAGCGTGGCGTTGGTGACCCACAGCCAGAGATGGGCGTTGTCTTCTGCCATTTCTCCCACAGGCATGGCCTTGATCTTTTCGAGGCTCATGAGCGGGTAGTGCATCTCCGCGCCGCGCCGCCCTTTTTGCAGGATATCCCACGGTGGGTCAGCCAAGATGGTGCGGAACTTGGCCGGAACGGCGTCTGATAGGACGGAGCTCTGATGGTGTGTCATAGTCGATTCTCCTTTCTGACCCCGGAAGGCGGGGAGGCCTGCATCGGGATGTGTTTCTAGTTATGAAGCCTGGGCGGAGGTACGGAAACCGTCGGATCGGTCGAAGGATCGCCCGACTATTCGACCGATCCGAGCAGCGTGAACCTCTGATACCAGCGGGCGTCAATCTCGTCTTGTTGCCAGCCGGACGACGTTGCGGAATTGTCAACGGACGAGTTGCTAGGTCTCGGTGGCGACGTGGCTGCCAGGGCGGTGTGCGACCAAGCTGGCAAACAGCGCCCGAGCCACAGCCCCAGGCCGGGAATCCAACTGGATGCAGGTTGTGGTGATGTGTTTGTCCAGTCCGCCCGCAGTCGAGCGGGCGCCGAGGACAACTGCGTGCACCTGGCCGGGGAAGGCAGAGAGGTCCGACAGGACCTGAGTCGGATCGGGATCCAGCAGCGCAAAGTCAGAGAGGACGACCAGCGTGACTGCGTGGTCGGGGTGCGACTCGGCAACATCGTTGGCACGTCGCAGGCTTGGGCCGAGCTCGCTGGAGCCAGCTCCGTCAGCGGGCACCCGCAGTCCAGGCCGCAGGCGCGCGAGGCTGCGTCGAGTGATCGGAAGCGGGCCGACCTCGCCGCTCGACGGTGTGTCGAAGTGCAGCACCATGGCCAGCTCATGCCGTGAACCTTTGATAGCCACCACTGAGAAGGCGTGTGCGACTTCGGCGAAGCGGTTGGACAGCGGATCCGTCCCGGCAGGGCTTACGACCGAACCTGAGTTGTCGAAGACGGTGATCAGGAGTGTCGGCGCTTTGGCCGGGCGTCCGGGATGGCCGAGCTGGTAGTCACGGTGCCCGCGGCGGGCCGGCCTGCGGGGCGTCGGGGAACCGAGCGGGTGGCTCGGCAGAAGGGCGCTACGGATGATGAGGGGTTGGTACCTCACGATGCCCCACCTCCCCGGCGAACGCGCCTTCCGATGACGCCGCCTTGATCTCCGGACGGAAAGCCATGGCCGAGGACTTGGGGATTGTTCCGCTGCACGCGCCAGGAGAGCGCCTCGACCCGTTTCGCGGCGGTCAGGCCTCGCAGCCGGTACTCCTCGTGTAGGGAGCGGGCGGTTTCCTCGGCCTTTGCCCGCGACGAGAAGGTGGATGAGGTGACGAGCTTGAGATAGCGCCTCTCTGCCAGGCGGGCGCGCTTGGCCATGGCGGCAAGCAGGTCTGCGACTTCGTCGGCCGCCGAATAGCCGAGCAACCCCGACCCGATAGCCGTCGCTGCCGCCAGCAAGCCGAACGTCAGCCCCGACGCACTGCCCTCGACGCTCGCCCGCAGGGTGAAGACGCCGATCGAGAGTAAGGCGACCACCAGGAGGGAGAGGAAGCCGACGAGCATGACCAGTCGCGTTCCGCGATCCGTGGCTGCGAACAAGCGCTGATAACCCCGCTCGTCGTCGGTCAACGAATCGACGTCGCGCTGCCGGGCCTGTGCCATACGAATGTGTCTGAGCTCGCCACCGACGAGTCCGGCGCAGGCTGCTGCCAAACCGGAAGCGAATGCTTGGCCAAAGGCGACGGCCGGGATGTCGCCGTTGCTGATGGCCGCCGACCAGACGCCTGCGGTATCTCCGAACCACAACACCGGCCAGCACACCCAGTAGCGTAGTTTGGCCCAGGGCTCGCGCCGGATATAGGGAGTGAGTACCGACGCCGCGTGCTGGTAGTCGGCGTGGGCTTGGGACACTTCGGTCTCCTGCTGACGTATCAGGAACTCCAGCCCGCCGGCCCCGCGGTCGAGTGCTCGCGCACGGACTTGGGATGACCGTGCTGCAGCCATCCCCTCAGCGGGCCAGATCAGCTCTTGTTCATCAGCAAACGCGCTGTACTCCTGCTCGGCGTACGTCACGCCGATGCCCTGCGGCCGAGGGTGTCCACTGACCTCGTCGAGCCGGGGCAGTGATACTGCGTCGGCTTCGTCCGTCCAAGCGTCCGCCGGTGCTCCCCGCCGAGACATCTTTCGCCGCATGACCTTCATCGTCCCGCCGACGTGTAGCCGGTGACCGAGACGCACGTTTTGGCCCCGGCTCGGTGACAGAGCGCGTCGTAGTAGGCGACCAGGCCCTCGACCACGGCCGAGCGAGGCGCTTCGCCTGCTATCCGGCCCAGCCCCGCGACCGTGACGAGGGCACCAGGAAGCTCCGGCACGGTGGTCTTGTTTACGAGGTCGGTGATCTCCTGCTTACTCAGATCACGCTTGTCCAGCCTGATACCGACGTTCTGAAACCCGTCGGTGAGTACCGAGAGGTGCAGACGGAAATCGCCGCCAACCTGGTTGATCCATTCGCTCGCCAACCGGTACTGCGCGGTGATGTCGCTCCCGCCGCTCGACAACTCGGCCACCGCAGGGCCGTACTTCTTGCGGATCTTGCTCATGACGTCATCGACGGCGCGGGGCACGCGGCGGAGGCGGGCGTTGTCGGTCGCGCCGTGGAGCGGGAGCATGTCATCAAACAGCGTCGTGGTCGCGGCGCTTGATGCGGCAAACACACTCACCCGCAGGCGACCGGAACAGATAGCGGTGGTACGGACGATCTCCTCGATCGCGGCCATCCGTTCCTCCGTGATCGCCGCCGACGCACTCGACCCCGTGCCGTCGATCTGGACGTCCGAGGCGGGCGGTGCGGAAGCGTCGCATGACGTGAGGATCTGTTTGTCTCGTCCCAGCTCCCCGTGCGCGGGCGAGCTGACGGAGCAGGCAGATACGACTGTCGCCGCCGAGAGGGCGAGGCCGACGATGAGAAGCCTCCGGCGATGGCGACGCGATGTTGGTGTGAGGACGACGGCGGGGATCTTGCTACTTGCGATCTTGGGCATAGAGGACTCCTCTTTGATGTTGGTGGTCATCCGGGCGCACGACGTGCGCCCGGATGGTGACTAGATCTACTTAGCGTTTTGAAAGCGCTCTGCCTTGTGTTGCCGCTTCTGTTCCAGACGGCGACGACGCTGTTCCTTGCCTCCTGCTGCAGCCGGCCCTGTAGTGACATCCATGGCCGTACGCGTGAGGCTCTTTTCGAGCCGGGTCATCGCTGCTATCTGCTGTTCAACGCCAGATTGCTCGGCGGCGTGGACTAGCGAGGTGTATCGATTTCGGGGCATGGCAAAACTCCTCTCGACGCTGACGACGGAGAAATGAGAACCCGGTGTTGGAGACGCGATAGAGGGAGAGCAGAGGACAAGGCAAGGACTTACTAGCGCTTGCCTTGTCCTCTGGTCACCGTTGCTCTAATCGTTCTTGTCGAGGTTCATGACCGATCGCCCGTCGCGGACGAACTGCCTCATTCGCCCCGCGTAGTACGCGCATACGATGAGGCCGATCAGTATCAGGATCAACACAGACGTCTCCTCTTTTGAGTTATCAAGGGGGCGTGCACCAGCTTCGCCAGTGAGGCGGTTCTAGGTGGGCACGAAAAAACCAAACCACGAGATCCGGGAATCACGAAAAAAGTCCCCAGCCTGTCCCCAGAGACGGAAGAAGCCGCAGATCAGGACGTCAGGGACAGCTTGGGGACAGGCTGGGGACTTCGTCTCCTCATAGGGAAAGCCCGCTCCATGAGGAGCGGGCGGAGGGGTCGGCCGGGCCTGATGTGCTCTTAGTCCTCTCTGAAATGAGGGTGTACGAGATCAGGGTGCAGTTTCCGGAACGCCCACGTCTCGAACCAGTCAGGATCGAGGATGGGATGGTCAGTTCCTTTATCACCGAAGACGGTCTCAACGTAGCGCTCGATGATTTCACTATCACCGGTCGCCGGATCGTCGTCTGTCACGTAATGGAGAAATGCTCCGCTCTTATCGCGCTCCCAGAAGTCAGTGATGACGAGGACGGCGTAGAGGAACACTTCGCGGCTCCCGCGACAGGTACGGATGCCATCGTCCCGCTGCACCCACACCTGGATGAAGTCCGCCAGGCAGGTGGGATCATGGGCGAGGGGACCTCGAATCTGTTCGGGTGACCAATGGGCGGTGAATTCCTGGAAGGAAAACCACGGTCCGTCTGCGGGAAAGTACGTCATTTGTGGGCCTCCATGGAGATGAAGGCCGACCCCACATTATATAAACATCAGCTTGCAATCATTGCAATAGTAAATAGAGGTGGCTCCGCGCAAGATCGCGCAGGAAGAGCCATAGTCCAGCGGGCGGCCCGAGCTTCAAGTCAGATCCCAAGATCGCGAATGGAGTGATCTTCGGGAGCGACTCCCCGCCCTCTTGGATCTCGCTAAGCTGGGCCTCTTACTGGTCGATGCGTACTCGGAGGCATTCGTGAACAGCCAGCCGCCCACCGCCTCTGCTGAAACGGTTCAGGAGGAACTGGCACGGCTTGTCAAGGTCGGAGTGAACGCTGTAACCCTTGAAGAGTGCAACGCTCTCGTGCGCGTGATTGCTAGTCGGCTTGGGGATTACGAGAACATTCGGCCCGATGGCCGGAATTTTCTCATGCAACGAATTTTGGACAATGTCATCCAAGAGCATCGGTTGTCCGCATTTGAGCAACATGAAGCGGTGAAGAGGAAGGTGACGATTACCGTAACGTCATTCCAAATTGCCGCTGCTGGCGAATTGCTCGGACTGACCGACGATCGCTTATTTCCTATAGTGATGAAGTTCCGTTGTGCCCAGCTCAGTACCACTTGGTCGGCTCTGCAAAATAATCCAGACAACCAAGGGGTAATGGCGACGAAACGCTTACGCGCGTCAATTTGGCTTGGTGCGGCAAGCGCTAAAACCGGAGAACGGCATCAACCCTTGGCCCTCCGCGCGCTTGAGTCGGCGATCAAATCCCATGTCGTGACGCACCGGGACGAGCTGGTGGCAAGCTCGGCTGATTATCTCGAACCTGCCGTATCTCTTGAAAAGGAGGGTGACAGCAAAAGTCTCACATCCGATAGGGAACTTGTCCCCACGCCTGTTCCCTCAAGACTTCCATCGCGTAAATCGCTATGGCTAACTTCGATTGGTGTCGCAGTATGCATGGCTGTTGTAGCTGGGCTGATTTTTGCATTTGGTGATGGAAGTGAAGGTGCAGACGATGAGGATTCACTTCGTTCAGGCAGCCCTTCAAACCCTTCGAGCTCTTCAAGCGCATCCTCAGCAGAAGCCCTTGAACGTCGCTATGACGGCAAGGACCCTCGTGGGCTGGAAGGGAGCAACAGTAAATGCGCAGACCCCCCAACGAGCCAGCCAGTCTCATCTGCCCACCCATCCGTGATCGGACCAGACGGAAAAGACGCAGGAAGTATAGAGCTCCGCACATCGGCAATCTGTCCAGTCATTTGGGCGCGCGTTCTCTGGAATGACGACCTTGCCACCACTTATCGAATCCCGGAGGGGTGGACGCTCCATATCGTGGCGCAGCGCCCTAAGACAAAGACTCGCCGCGATTCTCCGGTGCAAGCAAGCATCACTCCAATTGAGTATGGATTAAGTAGTATGCTCACGACGCTTCGTGGTTGTGTCTTCGTTGAGGTATATTTCGCTAATGGCGATCGTCGTACTCCAGCAGCGCGGACCCCCTGTGTAATGCATCCGGAGCTAGCTAGCCCACAATGAAAATGAAAAAGAGGCGGGAGCTCCGCCCAGACAACGACACAAGTCGCGTCCGGACAGGCTCCCGCCGTCGCCTCACCTGAGCTTGCGCTCCAAGGAGAAGCAGGTGGCGCTACTCGTCAGAGGTCTTGCCTCGACGAGCGGCTGGACGGCCGGCGGCGGGTGACTCTTGAGTCTTCTCCTCCGCGGTCGCCTCGGCACCAAAGATTGCCGAGATGGCGTTGCGGCGCGTCTGCGCCTCCCTCTCGATCTCGGCACGGATCGCCGCAGCCTTCTGGAGGATGGCCGGGTCAGACTTGGTCTTCTCGACCCAGTGCTCCAGGGCGACCCTGATTTCTTCCGTGGTGCTGCGGCCGGTGATCTGGGCGACGACGTCGAGTCGAGCGCGTAGATCATCGGTGATGCGGACAGCCAGAGTGCGAATCTGGCTTCCCGCACCGGATTCAGACGACTCGCTCATAGCGAGCCACCTCCTCGGTGAATTGCGGCCGACGAACCCGATTGGTTCATCTAGCGAGGCCGCAGGACACCGACGAGACAGTGGATGACCAGCCCCGCTGTCATGCCGAGTGCTGTCAACTGTCAGCACCATTTATGAAGCATTCGGGACGACGAGACAACCGTATGTTCGGGGATGTTGTTCATTCCACGGCAGTTGTCAGGGGCGCTCACACGGAGATCGCAAGCGCCGTATCACGTCTTGGTCTTGGCTCGGCGTTCAATGCGGACCGGTCTCGGCCCCGCCGGCGGAGGGGCCTCGGTCCCGTACGTACGTCCCGCGTTGAGGCACGGTGTAGACGTACCCGAGGTCCCGAAGGTGCCGGATCGCTCGACGTGCAGTGTCGCGAGCGACCCCCCAGCGCTGGATGAGTGCCGACTCCGATGGCACTGGGCGGTCCACGGCAAGAACACCCGATTCAATATCGCGGACGATCTCCGCCGCAATCTGCTGGTAGGGCGGCACTGGAGCGTCGTAATCAATCTGCGAAGCCATGCCAGGAAGGGTATACAAGGGCCCAAATAGGGGCCCGTCCCTATACGTAGGTAGACGAGGGTAGAGGAGCTGGCCTACCGTAAAAGCGCAAGCGCCCAGGCAGGCCGCGTAGGACCGGCCTGCCTGGGCAACGCCGAACAGCTTTCGAGGAGCTGAACGACATGCGCGATCGTATCGCCCGCACGCTTGTGTGGGTGCTGAGCCGAGTGCTGCCCTCTCATGGGAGGCATGCAGCGCGGAGGTCTGAGTCGCCCACGCCTACATCCGGGAACCCATGGTCGAAGCCGTGGGCTGGTCCGAGTTCTGTTGAAGCCCGAGCCATTTTCCGGGCAGAGGAGACGCTACAGCTGACGCCCGTGCAACGAGAGCGCCGCTTCGCGGTTGAGTTCGCGGCACGCGGTATCGAGTACCCCTACCGCTACACCGGGGATCACTTTGCTGTGTGGGAGGCCTCGGCATGACCGTCGATGGATTCGGATCTTCCGCTCCCGACTCAGCAGAGGTCGTGTGCTGTAGCTGTGGTCGCCTGACCGGGGCTCCGATCGAGGTCGGCTACGTGGAGCGAATGAGCGGGCCAGGCTTTGTGCAGTACGTCTGCCCCGATTGCCTCTACACGCTTCCGGTCCGGCCGACCGCCCTGGACGAATATCGGCGGCATTAGCAACCCAACGACGATGCCCCGCGCGGTTTGCTGTGCGGGGCATCGTCGCTCGTAGAGATGGTGTGTACCTACAGCTTGTGTAGTCCGTCAAGTACCCGCTGCATCAGTGCAGTCTCAATCTGTTCTTTGACTCTGCCTTGGGGAGTACGGCCAGTGCGTGGCGATCGTCGTTGAAGCGGCAGCATCTTGGTTGCGAAGGTGGGCGGCTCGGTGAGTGCCAATTCAGCCCACATGATCTTGCCTCCGGCCGGCGGACGGAAGGTGCCCCAATTCTTAGCGAGGGCCTCTACTAGCAATAGGCCACGTCCGCTTTCCGCCTCCGCCGACTGCTCCCGCATCTCGGGTGCGGCGAGCGAGCGGTCCCACACCTCGATGAACAGACTCATGTCAACGAGACGGAGCTGTACGCCTAGGACATGCTCCGCCTTGACGTCTGACCACTTCGGATCTGAGGTATCCGGGCCGGTCGCGTTGACGGCGTTCGTTACAAGCTCGGAGACGACGAGCAACGCGTCATCCAGAACCTGGGGTGATCCCCACCATCGCAGCAGGGCAGTGGTCAACGCTCGTGCGCAGCTTGCTGCTGACGGCACAGCCGCCAGCGTCAACCGATCCCATACGTGGAGCCACATTTGCTTATCGTTCGCTGGCTGACGGGCTGTGAGAGTAGTGGCCACTTCGGACACTCCTCCTATTCATGACGCCTTGGGCCGGGTGAGGCGCAGAGTGCTTGAGCGTGTGCACCTCCGCCAAGAACTCGAACTCCAAGCGGTTGAGTAGTACCTCACGCAGCGGGTCGTGGGTGGAGAGATGGCGCAGCGATGGCAACACCACAATGTGGGTATCGGCGCGACGCAGCGCTTCCCCCATCTCGTAGAAGGCTTCATGCGAGCCGTTTACAACCTCGTGGAATATGCTGGGCATCTGGAGACCGGACATCTCGGCGAAGTTGCGCATGCGCCGTTCCATCTGCCGTACCCGGTCATCGGTGACGTCGCAGAACACCCGCATGTAGCCGAAAGCACGGGTACAGGGGATATGGGGTTTAGTGGTCATGGCATTTCTCCGGTGAAGATGCGTCCACGGTCGCTCAGCTCGGATGGGCACATGAAGCGAGATCAGGTCGACGGACGTATCGCCGTGTGATGAACGAGGAAGGGGGCTACTGACTCGCAGGAGTCATCAGCCTGCCGGGTCAGGAGCCTGCTATGACGCGCTAGATGCTTTTGCGGCAGCTCGCGCCACCAGTTGGTCGCGAATGACCGCCGCTGTCTGCTCGGGGGGTCGCTGGTTGCAGTCGACGCGCAGCACCTCGAAGCCCATCTCCAACAGCCGTTCGGTGGCTTGGCGATAGAAGTGCACTTCGGCGTGACTACTGCCCGGTGAGAGCTGGAAGCGGTTGTGTGCCCCGCGCTCATGCAGTCGTTCCGAGATGACCTCAGCATCAGCTTCGAGGATGACCGCGAGGTCGGGCCGTTCAGCCTCGGCATTGAGGTTCCAGAGGAAAGCGGGGTCTACCCCGTCGAAACGTTGCATGACAAGCGCCGACGGAATGTAGCGGTCACTGATGACCGTCTGCCCGGCCTCGGTGTGCTTGCGGATTTCCGTCTCTACGTGGTGGTAGCGGTCCGCCGCATACAGGCAGGCAAGCGCGTGACCGGTGACCGTCTCGGTCAACTCTCGGCAGAGCTGGCCGATAGGACCGGTGGATGGCTCGGCAGTCACGTGCACCTGTTCGCCTGCGGCCACGAGCATCTGCGCCAAGTGGTGAACGATCGTACTCTTCCCGGCACCGCTGGGGCCGTCGACACTGACGAACATGCCTCGGGAGTGATCAGAAAAGGGACGGAGCTTCATCAGCTCTCCCTCCGGGTGGTGCGCCACGCAGTTCTTCCAAAGAGCCGGCTGCCGTGGCGAGTCGGACGAAGAGACGGGCCGTTACCAAGGCGTCGTAGGTGGCGCGGTGAGGGCGTAGATCGTGCGACAGGCCCTCTGCGAGCTGGAACGCTTCGGTCAGCGATCCGAGCCGGAAACTCATCTGGTCAGGAACGAAACGCCGGGCGAGCTTGAGCGTGTCGAAGACCTCCGGGCATTCCCAGCCGGTCATCTTCCGCTGGAGTACCTTCACGTCGACATGCGCGTTGTGAGCGATGAGCGCCGGATGCGAGAGCGCGTGTAGCACCTCGACGATGACGTCCTTGAACACCGGCGCCTCGGCAATTGCGCCGTTGCTGATGCCGTGAATCCGTCGGGCCATGGGCGTGATTGGCTGATCCGGCCGAACCAACCAGCTCGTCGGCTCTCCAACGACCCCACCGACGATCGGCACGGCGGCAAGCTCTACCAAGTCGGGTGGTTGCTGTCCGTTGCCTTCTACGTCTACGACGACGTACGAGAGATCCGTCCAGTCAGCCATCTTGAGTACTACCCTTCCAGCCGATGTCTGCTCGGCCGTGTCGTCGTTCTCGGTGCGGATGCCGTACGTCGTGCACCTGGAAACCGAGCGCGTGTTGCAGGTAGTAACGGGGCTGCTCAGTCTCCAGTCCCGAGACGATGGCCGCTTGCTCCGTGATGTCTACGACCGCCAGGTCGCGCGCCTCGGGCAGGGAGCTGGCGGCCTGCCGCACGTCCCGCGCTTCGGGAATCTTGTACGCGTCCTTGCAGCGGTCGAGTTGCGCGAGCGGGCAGATGTCGCACAGTTCACGGATGCCGTAGTGCCCGTTGTAGTCCGGCAGTTCATGGGCGTAGGCCACGGCGCACGACGTCTTGCGGAACAACGAGTCGCTGCCAGCAAAAGCTGAAAGGACGCGTCTTTCCAGCGTCTCCGGCACGATCTTGCGCCGTGCGGTTTCCTCATACGGCTCCGGCAGCTTGTTTTCCCGGTAGTACTCCGCGATCTGGTCGCGATAGAACAGGCCGGTGAACACCGTGGCGTCGGCGTGCTTGCTCAGCTCGTACGCCTGGTCGAGGTGTGCCGGTGAGTCGTTGAGGCCAGGCACTAGCGGTCTCCAGTAAAGAACCGTCCGGTACCGGCGTTCCTGCGGAGCGCTCATGAGCTGCAACGACTCGGCCGCAACGTGCGACGGGTAGGGCTCGATGTCCTTGTTGTCGATCCCGGAGTAGGTGAACAGTAGCGTCGCCTTGACGTGCCGAAGCCGGTTGAGCTGGTCGATGTCCTCGGGCTTCATCTGGTGCCGGGTGATGACGAGCACATGGTTCGTCAGCTTCCGCGCGTCCAGGTCTTTGAGCACGGCGAGAGTGTGCGGCCGGACCACCGGCAAGAACGGATCGGTAGCGCGGTTAAAGATCTGCACCGGCGTGACATGCGACTGGAAGTACCGGTGATTGACCAGTTCTTCCACCGCCTCGGCGTCATTCATGAGGGCGCGCGGCACACGCTGGTCCCACAGGCCGTAGGTGTGCCGGATGCAGTAGGCGCAATCGAGCGGACACCCCTGGATGTGATTCAGGCTGAGACCGCTCTTGCGGTACTCGACCACCTCACGGGCGCGCTCCGGCATCCGCTCTATCTGATCCCGCGTTAAGAGCTGTACTGAGACAGGCACCTGACGGCCTCCCATAACGAAGCGGATGGAGCACGCAGTGGCGTGCCTCATCCGGGAGCGTAGGGGTGCTGTTTCCAGATGAACAGAAAGTTTCTTGGTATTTCTCGCAATGTACCGAGTGGGTGAACCGGTGCGAAATTACTCGCCACTCTGTGAGGCGGCGGGGGCAAGGTCGTCAACCACTCGGTTGATGATCGTCCGCGCTGATCGGCCATAGCTGGCAACCGCTGCGAGCGAATTGAAGATGCCGCCGTACAGCCCAAGTTCCCGTGGCTGGGCGAGGTTCAACTCGGCTGAGAACGTCTCGACCATCACTCGGTCGTTGTCGAGCAGCCAGAAGCCGTGGGCAGGTGCGACCACGTATGCCGTCTCGAACCCGATGATGCCGAGCTTCACGTTTGGTAGCGAAGAGAGCGAGACCAGCCGATCAAGCTGCCCGAGCATGATGTCTGGTGGGCATAGCCGGTACCGTAGCGCCGCCTCGGTCAGTACGAAGTGGAACCGCTTGTCGGGCTTGTACAGGACTTCTTGGCGCTGGATGCGAGCGGCTACCGCCTCGTTGATGTCGTTGCGCACCTTGAACACGGTGATGCTTTGGGCGAACCGTGCCCGCGCGTACTCGGCTGTCTGGAGGAGTCCAGGGATGAACGTGGACTCGAACCCCCGGAAGAGCCGCGTCTGAGCATCCAGCGAAGCTATCTCTTGCTGGTGTGGCTTCAAGCCCAGCTTGATCTGCCGTTGCCACTCGGCGTGTTGGATCTCAAGTGTGTGCAGGGAGGCGAGCAGCGCATCCGCTTCACCTTCGCTGCCGGTCGCCCGCGTCCAATTTCGGAGGTCGTCGTCAGTTGGTGCTTGGCGACCGTTCTCAAGCTTGGACACCTTGGAAGGTGGCCACGACAGCGACTCCGCGAGCTGCCGACCGCTCATGCTGGCCTGTTGGCGAAGCTCACGGAGCCGTTTGCCCAGTGCGTCACGGGCTTCGTGGACACTGGTGACGCCGGTCGTTCTATTCGCTGGCAAAGTCGTCCCGCCTGGTGGCGAGATGCCAGGCAGCATCACGCCAGTAGTTGTGTGCCACGACCAGGGCAGGATCTTCGATGAGTTCACCGCCCAGGAAGTTCTCGTCGTCATCAAAGTGCATCCGCACCAGCTTGCGCGAGTCGAACAACCAGTAGTCGTAATCCGGCAGATCAGCCGCGTCGTCCCTCCGCAGGTAACGGATGTCCTCACCTGCGGCGTTGGTGTGCTCCGAGCAGAACACCCCGAAGCGGCTGTAGTCGGTGAGCGGCATCGTCACCACGCGCACGCGCATGAAGCGCCGGCCTTCGGCGGTGGTCTGTCGGATCATGGTCAGCCAGTTCTGAAACCAGTCCAGGTCAACCGGCTCGCCAGCGACGAACTGACGCAGCGCCGCTGACTCGTTGTCCGACTTGTAGTGATCCCGCGTTTCCAGCCGGAAGGCTGTGTGCTCGAAGGTGCGGAAGAGCTTGCTGAACTCGGGGCCGATGATCAGGTTCAGTGCCCTCCCTCCTGCTCCAAGTAGCGGAGGGCGTACATCTTGAGCACGTCTTCCGGGATCTCGATGAGCGTCTCGTGGTCGGGGACGGGGCCGACGTCGGCGAGCGCCTGAGGGTCGGTCACCCTCCATCCCTGCGCAATGTAGGTCTTGCGGTCGGTACGGTCGGTGGCGAACAAGGTAGGCGAGTTGCCTTCCTGAGACTCCGGGTCCTTGCCGAGGAGCTGAGCACGCATGTCGTGTCTCCGTTGCTCGAAATTTGGCGAACCGTGCTCGCACATGGTGGGTCGCGCGCGCTCAGTCGGTCAAGGGCTCCTCATGCGACAGTGATCGCGCTCCGTCGCACTCGGTGTTTTCGGAGAAGGCTGTGCTCCTGTTACCTCCATGGTTGATCATGCAGCCAGGAGATGGCTGTCTGCGGTTCGTCTTCATTAGCGTTGGCGTCCCTGAGGGTCTCGGGTGCGAATGCCTCTCTCGCGAAGCCGGTTCAGCACCGTGGTCGGGTCCACCCCAAACCGCTCACCAATCCGTGCCAACGACTGGCCGGCCTCGTACAGCCGCACCGCCTCGTTGATCTGCTTGGCCGACAGGCCGCGCATCCGCATCTCGACGCCGTGCCGCTTCAAGATCTTGCCTACCGTTTGTCGGCTGATCCCGAACCGATCGCCGAGCTGGTAGACAGTCGCTCCCGCCTTGTATCCGGCGATCAGTGCGTGCACCTGGTCGTCATCCAGCTTTCGCATGCGACCTGGCTTCGGTCGAGGAGAAGACGACGTGTGTGCTGGCGCATCAAGGCTCGGCAACTTGGCCAACAGGCCCTCAAGTTGTCCGACCTGCACCTTTATGTTGTAGTGCCGTCGCCGTGACTCCACCGGGAAAGGCCGGTCCGTCGCAGACGGACCGGCCTTTTTGTGCGCCACGGCCGTTCAGGCCGCCGCGGCCGGCAGCTCGGGCCGCAGGGGCCAGGCCGGATCGACCGACTCCTCCACACCGCTGCGGGCGAACCAGGCCTGCAGGCCACGGGCCTGCGCGGCGTGCCAGACGGCCTGCAGCGTGTGCAGTTCGGCCGCCGACAGCCGCTCGAGCCGCAGCGCGAAACGGCGCCCGACCGCCCGTACGACCTCCAGGGACGCCAGGGCGTCCGCCGCCGCGTCATGGGCGCCCCGAAGCTCCACCTCGTAGTGCGCGCACAGGTCCGTGAGCGTGCGGCGGCCCTTGCGGTAGCGGTCCAGGTACTTGTCCAGGACGCGCGGATCGAGGACGTGCAGCGGCACCGACTCGAACCAGTGGTCCAGCGAGGACGCCCGGTGCCTGCGCAACTCCCGGTCCAGGAGCGTCAGGTCGAAGGGCGCGTTCATCACCACGAGCGGACGTCCCGCCGCGCTCTGCTCGGCCAGCTCCCGGACTATCTCGTCCATCACCGGCGACGGCCAGCGGCCGTTGCGCCGCAGATGGTCGTCGGTCAGCCCGTGCACCGCCGTGGCGCCCTCGGGCACCGGCACACCCGGATTCACCAGCCAGCGACGCACGCGCGGCCGGCTGCCGGGAGCGTCCTGGACGACGACTGCGGCCGACACGATCCGGTCGGTTTCCACGTCGACACCGGTCGTCTCGGTGTCGAACGCTGCCAGAGGCCCTTCGTACCAGCACGTCATACGCACACAACTCCTCGTTCACCCGCGGCAGATGACGCGCCGTCCCCTGCCCCATTTGTGATACCCGCACTGTTTGCGCCGTACGCCGGAAGGAGACAACAGAGGTACGGGTCTTTGCAGTTCAGCGACCCGCCGCGAGGATTTCCCGAATTCGGAAGGCTGTTGACCATGACGCTCGCGCAGCCCGAGCAGGGCGGGCTGCTGCCCCGGCACACGGCACCGCATCGCGGCTCACTGGCCACCACGGCCTGCATGGAGACGCTGCAGGTCGGTTATCTGCACGCGGTCGCCGCCGCCTCGGGCTGTTCCCTGTCCCAGCCCTTTCCGGACAACGGCATCGACTGGCACGTCAGCCACAGCGCCCCCGGGCACACGGTCGACGACGAGGTCACCATCAAGGTCCAGCTCAAGTGCACCTACCAGATCCCGCCGAACCCGGGGCCCGCGTTCTCCTTCACGCTCGACAACGCCCACCTGGAGAAGCTGGCCCGCACCCCGGTCTCGGTGCACAAAATACTGGTCGTGATGCTCGTGCCCAGGTCGCAGGACGACTGGCTGCGCGCCGGCCACGACGGCCTCGACCTGCGGCACTGCTGCTACTGGATCAACCTGGCCGGACACCGGATCACGGGCCGGCACAGGACCACCGTGCGGATACCGACCTCCCGCGTCTTCGACGACCGGGCGCTCTGCGACATCATGACGCGGGTCGGTACGGGAGGCATACCGTGACCCACCGCCCCTCCGGCGAACCCCTGCGCCCGGTCAGGCCCCACCCCGTCGAGCCGGCGGGGCAGTGGGACCGGCCGCCGCGGCCCGACCAGGTCGACCCCGCCGTCCTCGGCGCGCTCCTGCACCGGCACGGCTGGCTGCGCCGCGGCGGAGCACCCGGACGGTACGGCCGCTGGACCCCGCCCGGACCCGGCGGCTCCGGCACCAGCCTGCTCGTGCCGGAGAGCCGGGCGTTCCCCGACAGCGAGGACCTCCTCGGGGAGGCCCTTCTCGCGCTGTTCCGCAGCGGCTCGCCCGCCGCCCGTGACGTCCTGGTCGGCCTCACCGTGCCCAGCGACGAGATCCACTGGTGGCGCGACGTCCCGGCGGGACCCGTCGGGGCCTCGCCGTGGCCCGTCGAGGAACAGCTGCGCACGGCGGCGCGGCAGACCCTGCTCGCGGGCGCCCTCGCCACGCGCGCGCGTGCCGGTTACCACGGCGCCCGCCACCGCAGGTCCGCCGCCGCGTCCCTGGACGAGGTGCTCGTCGGAGCCGCCCCGGGCGGCCGCCGGCTGACCGCCTTCGTGCCGGTCGCCACCGGCCGGCCGCTCGCCGTCCGGCTCCACCACGCGCTGTACGCGGCCCGGGAAGCGGTCGACTACCAGCGCGCGACCGGAAACATGGACGCCTTCGACGGGGCGGTCGAGGCCGGCGTCAGCCATGAGCTGGCCGAGGCGCTGACGGCGCTGGTGCGCGGCACGCAAGGAGCCAGGATCGCCGTCGGGTGGGCGCCCGCCGCCGGGGTCCCCGACGGGTGCGCGACGCCCGCGGAGCCCGTCGAGTTCTCGCCCGGTGACCTGCCCGCGCTCCGCGCGGCGGCGGCCCGCTACCTGCGCGAGGAGCCGTCCGTGTCCGTGCGCGTCACGGGGGCCGTCGTGCGGATGCGCAGGTCGGGGCCGCGCGGCGACGGGACCGTACGGCTGAGGGTCATCGCGGGGGCCGAGGTGCCGCACGTGCGGATGACGCTCGACGAGGAGGCGTACCGGATCGCGGTCCACGCCCATCTGGTCGGGCTGCCGGTGCGGGTGCACGGGCGCCTGGAGAGCCGCGGCGGGTTCCGGCGGCTGACCGGCGCGACCGGGGTGGTCCCCGTGCAGGTGGACGAGGCCGAGCGGGACCGGCTGATGAAGTCGCTGCAGGAGAACCTCGACTTCTTCGAGGAGGCGTGCAGCGGGGACTGAGGCCCCGGGCCGCCTCCGGGCCGTCCCCGGAGCACCCCTGGAGCACCCCTGGACCACCCCCGGGCCGGTCTCCGGGGCCGGGGAGGAACAACCGTTTCGCGAGGGGCACCCCTGGCTCGGTACGATCGCCTGAGTACGACGCGTGCGACAGACGACCGCGCGCGTTCCCTTCAGGCAGGAGAGTCCGGTGTCAGACGTCCGTGTGATCATCCAACGCGATTCCGAGCGGGAAGAGCGCGTGGTGACGACGGGCACTACGGCCGCCGAGCTCTTCCCCGGTGAGCGCACCGTCGTCGCGGCCCGTGTGGCGGGCGAGCTCAAGGACCTCGCGTACGAGGTGAAGGACGGCGAGGAGGTCGAGCCCGTTGAGATCTCCTCCGAGGACGGCCTGAACATCCTGCGCCACTCCACCGCGCACGTGATGGCGCAGGCCGTGCAGGAGCTGTTCCCCGAGGCGAAGCTGGGCATCGGCCCGCCGGTCAAGGACGGCTTCTACTACGACTTCGACGTGGCGCGGCCCTTCACGCCCGAGGACCTCAAGGCCGTCGAGAAGAAGATGCAGGAGATCCAGAAGCGCGGCCAGCGCTTCTCCCGCCGGGTGGTGACCGACGAGGCCGCCCGCGAGGAGCTGGCGGACGAGCCGTACAAGCTGGAGCTCATCGGCATCAAGGGCTCCGCGTCCTCGGACGACGGCGCGGACGTCGAGGTGGGCGGCGGCGAGCTGACCATCTACGACAACCTCGACGCCAAGACCGGTGACCTGTGCTGGAAGGATCTCTGCCGCGGTCCCCACCTGCCCACCACCCGTAACATCCCGGCGTTCAAGCTGATGCGCAACGCCGCCGCGTACTGGCGCGGCAGCGAGAAGAACCCGATGCTCCAGCGCATCTACGGCACCGCGTGGCCCACCAAGGACGAGCTGAAGGCGCACCTCGACTTCCTCGCCGAGGCCGAGAAGCGCGACCACCGCAAGCTCGGCAACGAACTCGACCTGTTCTCGATCCCCGAGCAGATCGGTTCCGGCCTGGCCGTCTTCCACCCCAAGGGCGGCATCATCCGCCGGGTCATGGAGGACTACTCGCGCCGCCGGCACGAGGAGGAGGGGTACGAGTTCGTCTACACCCCGCACGCCACCAAGGGGAAGCTCTTCGAGACCTCGGGCCACCTGGACTGGTACGCCGACGGCATGTACCCGCCCATGCAGCTCGACGAGGGCGTGGACTACTACCTCAAGCCCATGAACTGCCCGATGCACAACCTGATCTTCGACGCGCGCGGCCGCTCCTACCGTGAACTGCCGCTGCGGCTCTTCGAGTTCGGGACCGTGTACCGGTACGAGAAGTCGGGCGTCGTGCACGGCCTGACCCGGGCGCGCGGCTTCACCCAGGACGACGCGCACATCTACTGCACCAAGGAGCAGATGGCGGACGAGCTGGACAGGACGCTCACCTTCGTCCTGAACCTGCTGCGCGACTACGGCCTGACCGACTTCTACCTGGAACTGTCCACCAAGGACCCGGAGAAGTTCGTCGGCTCGGACGAGGTGTGGGAGGAGGCCACCGAGACGCTGCGGCAGGTGGCCGAGAAGCAGGGCATCCCGCTCGTCCCGGACCCGGGCGGCGCCGCCTTCTACGGGCCGAAGATCTCCGTCCAGGTCAAGGACGCGATCGGCCGGACCTGGCAGATGTCGACCGTGCAGCTCGACTTCAACCTGCCGGAGCGCTTCGACCTGGAGTACACCGGTGCCGACGGCTCCAAGCAGCGGCCGGTCATGATCCACCGTGCTCTCTTCGGCTCGATCGAGCGGTTCTTCGCGGTCCTGCTCGAGCACTACGCGGGCGCGTTCCCGGCGTGGCTCGCGCCCGTCCAGGCGGTCGGCATCCCGATCGGTGACGCGCACGTCGACCACCTGCAGAAGTTCGCCGCCGAGGCGAAGAGGAAGGGGCTGCGGGTCGAGGTCGACTCGTCCTCCGACCGCATGCAGAAGAAGATCCGCAACGCGCAGAAGCAGAAGGTGCCCTTCATGGTCATCGCGGGCGACGAGGACATGGCGGCCGGCGCCGTCTCGTTCCGCTACCGCGACGGCTCGCAGGAGAACGGCATCCCGCTCGACGAGGCCATCGCCAAGATCGCGAAGGTCGTCGAGGAGCGGACGCAGGTCTGAGGCCCCACAGGCCGCGGTACGCAGCGGGGAGCCCCCGGGAAGCTCAGCTTCCCGGGGGCTCCCCGCTGCCGCCGCCCTCCTCGCCGGAGAAGACCTGGAGCAGCCAGGCGGAGAACGACCCCGTCACCGCGCCGAGCAGCGCGAGCCCGCAGGCCATCAGCCCCACCGCGATCACCCGTCCGGCGGCGGTCACGGGAGCCACGTCGCCGTACCCCACGGTCGCCAGCGTCGCGCAGGTCCACCACGCCGCGTCGCCGAAGGTACGGATCGTCGCGCCCGGCGCCGTGCGTTCCTGCTGGTACACGGCGAGCGCGCCCGCGAAGCCGAGCAGGGTGACCGCGAGACCCGCGTACGTGATCACGCGCGCGTGCAGGGCGAGCCGCGGCCTGCCCCGCCGGCGCTGCACGGCCTCGTAGACCTTCACGACGCGCAGCGGACGCAGGAGCGGCAGCAGCAGGACGAGCGTGTCCAGCCAGTGCGTCCGGACGAAGCGGGGGCCCTGGCCGCTCAGCCGCCAGCGCACGGTGTAGTCGAGGGCGAACACCGCCCAGGCTCCCAGGACCACCGCCAGGCAGGCGGCCCGCCAGAACTCCGGCAGCCCCTCGGCCAGGACCCGGATCGCGTACGAGGTGAGGAAGAGCGCCGAGGCGACGGCGAGCGGTGCCTCGGTACGCCGTTCCCAGTGTGTCGTGCGGCTGTCGTCGTCCATCGCCTCAGCTTGGCGGGGAGCCCTTCGGCGCGGTACCCGCCGACACGTCGTGAACGGGCGAAGCCATATGCTGCCTCTCATGACGAGTGAGCCGGAGCAGCAGATCGGAGTCGGCACACAGGACGCGTTCCAGCGCCTGTGGACGCCCCACCGGATGGCGTACATCCAGGGTGAGAACAAGCCCACCGGCCCCGAGGCCGGCGACGGCTGCCCCTTCTGCTCGATCCCGGCGCTGTCCGACGAGGACGGGCTCGTCCTCAAACGCGGCGAGCAGGTCTACGCGGTGCTCAACCTGTACCCGTACAACGGCGGGCACCTGATGGTCGTGCCCTACCGGCACGTCGCGGACTACACCGGTCTGACCGCCCCGGAGACGGCCGAGCTCGGTGAACTGACCAAGCAGGCGATGACCGCGCTGCGGACCGCCTCCGGCGCGCACGGCTTCAACATCGGCATGAACCAGGGCTCGGTCGCGGGCGCCGGCATCGCCGCCCACCTCCACCAGCACATCGTGCCCCGCTGGGGCGGCGACACGAACTTCATGCCGGTGGTCGGCCACACCCGGGTGCTGCCGCAGCTCCTCGCCGACACCCGCAAGATGCTCGCGGAGGCCTGGCCCTCGGCCTGAGCCTCCCGCGGCTGTCCACGGGAGGCGGGGCCGGGCCGCGCGGACGTCCGCGCGGCGTGGACGCCTATGCGTCGTAGAGGTCCGCCTTCCTGGGGGAGACGTCCTGGACGGCCGTGCTGAGGTTGGACGAACGGCTGCCGAACCTCTCGGTGTCCACGCCGTTCTCCTTCAGCACACGGATCGCGGCCGCGTGCACCACGCGCAGCACGGGTGTCGCGGCGCGCAGGGCGTCGTCGGCCATGAAGCGGTGCCGCCAGGGCTTGGCCGCCCAGGCGTGCCGCAGGCCGAACGGCTCCGGCAGGATCAGCTTGCCGCCGAGGTGGTCGAGGATCGGCGGGTACCAGGTGAAGGGCGCGCGCACCGCGAGCCGTACGACCTCGTCGGCGTCGATGAGGGGCAGCTTCTGGGTCTTCGTCTCCCAGAACCTGACGGTCTTCGGGACCGTCTTCGTCTTGGCGGCGGGCCCGCTGGTGAACAGCGAGTGCACGGGTCCCAGGGCGTGACCGGTGACCTCGATGCGCAGCGTCTCGTGCAGCACGGTCACGGTGATCAGCATGGTGATGATCAACTGCCCGTCCCAGAGCGTCCACTGCACGCCGAGGTAGTGGCGGTCACCGCTGCCGAACTGCTGCTTGTTGCAGATCTCCTGTATTTTGTGCGTCTTGACCTGGTACGCGTCCACGTCCGTGCCGCCCGGCCGCGAGACCGATCCGGCGTTCTCGTTGATCGGCGTGACCACCCAGTGCTTCACCGAGGGCGCGGGGAAACCGCCGGTGTTGAGCGGCCCCCGCTCCAGCATGCGCAACTGGTCGTGGATCGACCGGATGACGTCCCAGCTGCGGAACCCGTGGATCTCCTTGGTGGGATCGGCCGGCACCAGGTCCTCGGCGAGCTGCCAGCTGCCCCAGCGCGTGCCCATGCCGAGTATTCCCTTGGGGCCCGCGTAGAAGACCGCGTTCGACCGCTGCTCGGCGCTGAGCTTCGCCAGGCCCTGGCGCAGCGCCTCGGCCGCCGTCTCGCCGGGGCTGCCGGGCACCGCCTCGGGGATCTTCGCGCCGATGCCGCCGCCGGCCAGCAGGCTGCTCCAGCGGTCCCGCAGGTCACGGGCGGTGCGCTCGCAGATCTGCTTGGCCCAGACCCAGCCGAGGACAGGCGCGACGATCGCGGCGCGCGCGTACCAGGCCCAGAAGCCGGTGAACGGCATCTTGAGCAGGAAGAGGACGGCCAGCGCGCCCACCCCGACCAGGACGGTGGTGGCGAGGGCGCCGGCCCGCTTGTCCGCGGACTTGGCGACCGACCTGCGGATCGTGAAGACCAGCAGCCACAGCAGCAGACCGGGCAGGAAGATCACACCGGTCAGCACCATCACCGCCGTGAGCCAGCTGTCCCGCTCCTTGCGGATGCGGTTCGCCGCGAGGCAGTGCTCGACGACCACCTGCGGCTCCGTGCCGAAGGACTGGATGAGCGCGGCGCGGTTGCCGCCCAGCATCCGGACCTGCACGGCCCGGGAGAAGGCCTCGCCCAGGTTGGGCTTGAATATCGACGCCCAGGAAAGGCCGGGCGTGACGGTCGACTTGTGCCATTCGCTGTTGGCGTCCAGGATCACCTCGACCGGACTGTCCCGGTACGCGGCGGAGGCCAGCGCGAACGTCGCCGCCGTCTGTCCCGCGGAACCCGAGAGCGGAACCTGTGCCCCGGGCCTGAAATCGAATCCCTCGTCCGCCATGCCGCCCCCATCGCCGCCGTGCCCCGCTCTGCGGCTCTTCCCGACTTCCGTGCTCCGCACACCTGTTGATCAGGTCATCGTCTTGATCAGTTCCCAGAGTATCCGCAGGAACGGACATCCGTCGGCGGACGGACGCAACCGCCCGCCGACCCGGAGGGATCCGGAGAGGACGTCAACTAGGCCTTCCCCTGCGCCTGTTCGCGGATCCGGTCGGTCAATTGCGGTGGCATCGGCTCGTGCCGGGCGTAGACGCGGTGGAAACGCGCGGTGCCGTGCGAGAGGGAACGCAGATCGACCGCGTACCGCCCGATCTCGATCTCGGGCACCTCGGCCCGTACGAGGGTCCGGGCACCGGGCGACTGCTCGGTGCCGATGACCCGGCCGCGCCGCCCCGACAGGTCGCTCATCACGGCCCCCACGTACTCGTCGCCCACCAGGACCGTCACCTCCGCGACCGGTTCCAGGAGATGGATCCTGGCGTCGGCCGCGGCCTCCCGCAGGGCGAGCGCGCCGGCGGTCTGGAACGCGGCATCCGAGGAGTCCACCGAGTGCGCCTTGCCGTCACGCAGCGTGATCCGCACGTCGATGAGCGGGTAGCCGGCGGCCACCCCCCTGGCGGCCTGGGCGCGCACCCCCTTCTCCACGGACGGGATGAACTGCCGGGGCACCGCCCCGCCCACCACCTTGTCGACGAACTCGACGCCGGAGCCGCCGGGCAGCGGCTCCACCTCGATCTCGCAGATCGCGTACTGCCCGTGCCCCCCGGACTGCTTCACATGGCGCCCGCGCCCCGCCGACCTCGCGGCGAACGTCTCCCGCAGGGACACCTTGTGCGGTACGACGTCGACCTGGACGCCGTAGCGGCTGCGCAGCCGCTCCAGGGCGACGTCCGCGTGCGCCTCGCCCAGGCACCACAGGACGACCTGGTGGGTGGCCTGGTTCTGCTCCAGGCGCATCGTCGGGTCCTCGGCGACCAGCCGGCCGAGCCCCTGGGAGAGCTTGTCCTCGTCGGCCTTGCTGTGCGCCTGGACGGCGAGCGGCAGCAGCGGGTCGGGCATCTCCCACGGTTCCATGAGGAGCGGCTCGTCCCTGGCGGAGAGCGTGTCACCGGTCTCGGCGCGGCTCAGCTTGGCCACGCAGGCGAGATCACCGGCGATGGCGTGCGTGAGGGCCCGCTGCTGCTTGCCGAAAGGGGCGGACAGGGCGCCGATGCGTTCGTCCGCCTCGTGCAGGGCACGGCCCTCGTGGCCGCGGTCGGCGAGCCCGTGCCCGGAGACGTGCACGGTCTCGTCGGGGCGCAGCGTCCCGGAGAACACCCGCACCATCGAGACCCGGCCCACATAGGGGTCGGAGGCGGTCTTCACGACCTCGGCGACCAGCGGACCGTCCGGGTCGCAGGCCCCGACCCGGCGCTCCCTGCCGTCCGGGGTGGTGACCGCCGGCGCCGCGCGCTCCAGCGGGGTCGGGAAGCCGCCGGTGATCAGTTCGAGGAGTTCCACCGTGCCGAGCCCTTGACGGGCGCCCTCGGCGGCGGGCGCGGCGGCCAGCACCGGATGGAAGACGCCGCGCGCGACGGCCCGCTCCAGATCCTGCACGAGGGTCGTGAACTCGATCTCCTCGCCGCCCAGATAGCGGTCCATGAGGGTCTCGTCCTCGCTCTCCGAGATGATCCCCTCGATGAGCCGGTTGCGGGCCGCCTCGATGAGCGGCAGCTGCTCGGGGCCCGGCTCGGACTCCTTGCGCTCCCCGGAGGCGTAGTCGAACAGCCGCCGCGAGAGCAGCCCGACCAACCCCGTCACCGAGGTGTGCCCGTCGGGGCCCTGGGGGCCGTGCAGCGGCAGGTAGAGCGGCAGCACGGCGTCGGGGTCGTCGGCGCCGAAGGCCTGCGCGCAGATCCGGGTCATCTCCTCGAAGTCGGCCCGGGCCGACTCCAGGTGCGTCACCACGATGGCCCGGGGCATGCCGACCGCCGCGCACTCCTCCCACACCATCCGGGTGGAGCCGTCCACGCCGTCCGAGGCCGAGACGACGAAGAGGGCCGCGTCCGCCGCCCGCAGACCGGCCCTCAGTTCGCCGACGAAATCGGCGTACCCGGGAGTGTCGAGGACGTTGATCTTGTATCCGTCCCAGTCGAGCGGTACCAGGGAGAGCTGGACCGAACGCTGCTGACGGTGCTCGATCTCGTCGTAGTCGGATATCGTGCCGCCGTCCTCCACGCGGCCCGCCCGGTTCACCGCTCCCGCCGTCAGGGCGAGAGCCTCCACCAGGGTCGTCTTGCCCGATCCGCTGTGGCCGACCAGCACCACATTCCGTACGGACGCGGGGTGGTCGGCCGCCGTAGCCCTGCCGGCGGCTCCGGGACGTGCGTTCGCCTTGTCGCCCATGGACTTGCCTCCCGTACACGGTGAGGTCACTGTGGGCGCGGGCCTGCCGATCCGCGTACGGCGGCTCCGGTGGCGCCCGCGGTGCCATCGAGCTTCGCACCCGGGTCACGGTGCGTCCATACACCGGACGCGATCGTGCCGCGGCCCCGGATGTCACCAGGACGTGACCCGGGGCGCGGGTGCCCGACCGTCGCACACGCGCACGCGTGACTACGATGGGCCAGCCGGTGGCCAGCAGGGGCCGCCCGGCCACACCGACCCTCGGGAAGGCCATGCTGAACAAGTACGCGCGTGCATTCTTCACGCGTGTCCTCACACCGTTCGCCGCGTTTCTCATCCGCCGGGGGGTGAGCCCCGACACGGTCACCCTCCTGGGCACGGCCGGAGTCGTGGCGGGCGCGCTGGTCTTCTTCCCCCGTGGAGAGCTCTTCTGGGGCACGATCGTCATCACGCTCTTCGTCTTCTCGGACCTGGTCGACGGCAACATGGCGCGCCAGCTGGGCCGCTCCAGCCGCTGGGGCGCCTTCCTCGACTCGACGCTCGACCGGGTCGCCGACAGCGCGGTCTTCGGCGGGTTCGCGCTCTGGTACGCGGGCGGCGGGGACGACAACGTCCTGTGCGCCGTTTCGATCTTCTGCCTGGCCAGCGGCCAGGTGGTGTCGTACACCAAGGCGCGGGGCGAGTCGATCGGGCTGCCCGTCGCCGTCAACGGCCTCGTCGAGCGCGCCGAGCGCCTGGTGATCTCACTGGTCGCGGCCGGCCTGGCGGGCTTCCACAAGACCTTCGGCGTGCCCGGCATCGACGTGCTGCTGCCGATCGCGCTGTGGGCCGTCGCCGCGGGCAGCGTCGTCACGCTGGTCCAGCGCGTGGTCACGGTGCGCCGCGAGGCCGCCGAGGCCGACGCGGCGGTCGTCGCACCGCCGGGGGACGCGTCCGGGAACGCGCCGGAGGGCACCCCGCGCAACAGCGGGGCCACCTCGTGAGCGGACTGCGGGACCAGCTCTCGTACGCGGCGTACGCGGCGGGCTGGGGAGCAGTCAAGAAGCTCCCCGAGCCCGTCGCCGTGCGCCTGGGCCGGACCATCGCCGACCTCGCCTGGAAGCGGCGCGGCAAGGGCGTACTGCGCCTGGAGTCGAACTACGCGCGCGTGCTGCCGGACGCGTCACCCGAACGGCTCGCGGAGCTCTCCCGCGCGGGCATGCGCTCGTACCTGCGCTACTGGATGGAGTCGTTCCGGCTGCCCGTCTGGAGCGAGGAGCGCATCAGGAACGGCTTCGAACCGGAAGACACCCATCATCTGCACGAGGCGCTCGCCTCGGGCAGGGGTGTCGTCGTCGCGCTGCCGCACCTCGGGAACTGGGATCTCGCGGGCGCCTGGGCCACCACCGCGCTGGGGATCCCGTTCACGACGGTCGCCGAGCGCCTCAAGCCGGAGAAGCTGTTCGACCGGTTCGTGGCGTACCGCGAGGGACTCGGCATGGAGGTGGTGCCGCACACGGGGGGCGCCGCGTTCGGCACACTGGCCCGGCGGTTGCGCGGGGGCGGCCTGGTCTGCCTGGTCGCCGAGCGCGACCTGTCCGCGTCCGGGGTCGAGGTCACCTTCTTCGGGGAGACCACCCGGATGCCCGCGGGGCCGGCCCTGCTCGCCCAGCAGACCGGCGCGGTGCTGCTGCCGGTGACATTGTGGTACGACGAGTCGCCCGTGATGCGTGGCCGGATCCATCCGCCCGTCGAGGTCCCCGGGTCAGGTACCCGGGCCGAGAAGACGTCTGTCATGACACAGGCGCTGGCCGACGCCTTCGCCACGGGGATCGCCGACCATCCGGAGGACTGGCACATGCTGCAACGCTTGTGGCTCGCCGACCTGGAGCCCCGCCCGAAGCCGTCCGGCGCGCAACCGCCCGCCGGGACGCACGGCACCCGGGACCGGCGCGACGATCAGGTCCGGCCCGGGGAGCGGTCGTGAGGATCGGCATCGTCTGCCCGTACTCCTGGGACGTGCCCGGAGGGGTCCAGTTCCACATCCGCGACCTGGCCGACCACCTCATCGCGCTCGGGCACCACGTGTCCGTCCTCGCCCCCGCCGACGACGAGACACCGCTGCCGCCGTACGTCGTCTCGGCGGGCCGGGCCGTGCCGGTGCGGTACAACGGCTCGGTCGCGCGCCTCAACTTCGGGTTCCTGTCGGCCGCGCGGGTGCGCCGCTGGCTGCACGACGGCACGTTCGACGTGATCCACATCCACGAGCCGGCCTCGCCCTCCCTCGGCCTGCTGGCCTGCTGGGCGGCGCAGGGGCCGATCGTCGCCACCTTCCACACGTCGAACCCCCGGTCCCGGGCGATGATCGCCGCGTACCCGATCCTGCAGCCCGCCCTGGAGAAGATCAGCGCGCGCATCGCGGTGAGCGAGTACGCGCGGCGCACGCTCGTCGAGCACCTGGGCGGTGACGCCGTGGTCATCCCGAACGGCGTCGACGTGGACTTCTTCGCGAGGGCCGAGCCCCGGCCCGAGTGGCAGGGCGGCACGATCGGCTTCGTGGGCCGCATCGACGAGCCGCGCAAGGGCCTGCCCGTCCTCATGAAGGCCCTGCCGAAGATCCTCGCCGAGCGCCCCGGGACCCGGCTGCTGGTCGCCGGGCGCGGCGACGAGAAGGAGGCCGTCGAGAAGCTTCCCGCGGACCTGCGCCCGCGCGTCGAGTTCCTGGGCATGATCAGCGACGAGGACAAGGCGCGGTTCCTGCGCAGCGTCGACCTGTACGTCGCGCCCAACACCGGCGGTGAGAGCTTCGGGATCATCCTGGTCGAGGCGATGTCGGCGGGCGCGCCCGTGCTCGCCTCCGACCTCGACGCGTTCGCCCAGGTCCTCGACCGGGGCGAGGCGGGCGAACTGTTCGCCAACGAGGACGCGGACGCGCTGGCCGCCGCGGCGCTGCGGCTCCTCGGCGACCCGGCGCGACGCACGGAACTCCACGAGCGGGGCAGCGCGCACGTGCGGCGCTTCGACTGGTCGACGGTGGGCGCGGACATCCTGTCCGTCTACGAGACCGTCACGGACGGCGCGGCGGCGGTCGCGGCGGCGGACGACCCGACGGAGCCGGGCGGCCTCCTGGCCCGCTTCGGCCTGGCCCGCGACTGACCCTCCGGGGGTGCGGTGGTTCGGCTGCGGGCGGGCGGGGGCGGGCCGCGCAGTTCCCCCGCCCCCGGGGGCGGGGCTCCGCCCCGGTCCCCGCCCTTTCGCCGGCGGGCTGAAAAGCGCGGCGCAGCCGGCTTCTCAGGGGCGCGGGGAACTGCGCGGCCCGCCCTACCGGGCCCGCACCCGGCACATGAACACCGGGCGGCGCCCCACCGGTAGCGTGTGCGCCCGTGACCTCCACACTGATCTGGATCGTGGTCGCCCTCGTGGCGATCGGCCTCTACCTGAGCTGGACGGCGGGCCGGCTCGACCGGCTGCACTCCCGCATCGACGCGGCGCGCGCCGCACTCGACGCACAACTCCTGCGGCGCGCCTCGGTGGCGCAGGAACTGGCCACCTCCGGAGTGCTCGACCCGGCCGCGTCGATGGTGCTCTACGAGGCGGCGCACGCGGCCCGGCAGGCCGAGGAGGACCACCGGGAGGTCGCCGAGAGCGACCTCAGCCACGCGCTGCGGGCCGTCTTCGGCGAGTCCGCGCAGGTCGAGGCCGTCCAGGCGGCCCCGGGCGGCGAGGCCGCGGCCCGCGAACTCGCCCAGGCGGTCCGCCGCGTACCGATGGCCCGGCGCTTCCACAACGACTCCGTACGCGCGGTCCGCGCCCTGCGCCGCCACCGCACGGTGCGCTGGTTCCGGCTGGCCGGGCACGCGCCGTTCCCGCTGGCCTTCGAGATGGACGACGAGCCGCCGACGGCCCTGGCGGACCGCCCCGGAACGTAGCCGGGAGCCACCCCCGCGTGGCCCCGCCTACGCCGCCGACCGGCGAAAACATCCAGAGCGGTACGGAAAATGAGCCACCGGCTCCCCATTGGCCCTTGCTGTGGACTGGTCCGCAGGCGTTACCTCGGTGTCCGTACAACCCCCTCTTCCACCGAGTGAGGTCACCCCGTGTCCAGCACGCCTTCCCACCCCGACCGGTCCACCGACACCCCGGCGACCGGCACCGCGCGCGTGAAGCGCGGCATGGCCGAGCAGCTCAAGGGCGGCGTGATCATGGACGTCGTCACGCCCGAGCAGGCGAAGATCGCCGAGGACGCGGGCGCCGTGGCCGTCATGGCCCTGGAGCGGGTCCCGGCCGACATCCGCAAGGACGGCGGCGTGGCGCGCATGTCCGACCCGGACATGATCGAGGGCATCATCGAGGCCGTCTCGATCCCGGTGATGGCCAAGTCGCGCATCGGCCACTTCGTGGAGGCCCAGGTCCTGCAGTCCCTCGGCGTCGACTACATCGACGAGTCCGAGGTCCTCACCCCCGCCGACGAGGTCAACCACTCCGACAAGTGGGCCTTTACCACCCCCTTCGTCTGTGGTGCCACCAACCTGGGCGAGGCCCTGCGCCGGGTGGCCGAGGGCGCCGCCATGATCCGCTCCAAGGGCGAGGCCGGCACCGGCAACGTCGTCGAGGCCGTCCGCCACCTGCGCCAGATCAAGAACGAGATCGCCCGGCTGCGCGGCTACGACAACAACGAGCTGTACGCCGCCGCCAAGGAGCTGCGCGCCCCGTACGAGATCGTCAAGGAGGTCGCCGAGCTCGGCAAGCTCCCGGTCGTGCTGTTCTCCGCCGGCGGCGTGGCCACTCCCGCCGACGCCGCGCTGATGCGCCAGCTCGGCGCCGAGGGCGTCTTCGTCGGCTCGGGCATCTTCAAGTCGGGCGACCCGGCCAAGCGCGCCGCCGCCATCGTGAAGGCCACCACCTTCTACGACGACCCGAAGATCATCGCGGACGCGTCCCGCAACCTGGGTGAGGCCATGGTCGGCATCAACTGCGACACCCTCCCCGAGGCCGAGCGCTACGCGAACCGTGGCTGGTAACCACCGATGAGCACACCTGTCATAGGCGTCCTGGCCCTCCAGGGCGACGTACGGGAGCACCTCGTCGCCCTGGCCGCGGCGGACGCCGTGGCCAGGCCGGTGCGGCGCCCCGAGGAACTCGCGGCGGTGGACGGCCTGGTCGTCCCCGGCGGCGAGTCCACCACCATCTCCAAACTGGCCGTCCTCTTCGGCCTGATGGAGCCCCTGCGCGCGCGGGTGCGGGACGGCCTGCCCGTCTACGGCACCTGCGCGGGCATGATCATGCTCGCCGACAAGATCCTCGACCCGCGTTCGGGCCAGGAGACCATCGGCGGCATCGACATGATCGTGCGCCGCAACGCCTTCGGCCGGCAGAACGAGTCCTTCGAGGCGAAGGTCGACGTGCAGGGCGTCGCGGGCGATGCCGTGGAGGGGCTCTTCATCCGCGCCCCCTGGGTCGAGTCGGTGGGCGCCGGGGTGGAGGTGCTGGCCGAGCACGGCGGTCACATCGTCGCCGTGCGCCAGGGCAGCGCGCTCGCCACGTCGTTCCACCCGGAACTGACCGGCGACCACCGCGTGCACGGCCTGTTTGTCGACATGGTCCGCGCGGACCGGACGGCGGGATCCTTGTAGGATCTGGGGGTCCCCGGACCGTGAAGTCCGGGACGGTTCGTACGGGATGGGTTACGCGAAGGAGACAGGCAGATGTCCGGCCACTCTAAATGGGCTACGACGAAGCACAAGAAGGCCGTGATCGATGCCAAGCGCGGCAAGCTCTTCGCGAAGCTGATCAAGAACATCGAGGTCGCGGCGCGCATGGGCGGCGTCGACCTGGACGGTAATCCGACGCTGTTCGACGCCGTGCAGAAGGCCAAGAAGTCCTCGGTGCCCAACAAGAACATCGACTCCGCCATCAAGCGCGGCGGCGGTCTCGAGGCCGGTGGCGCCGACTACGAGACGATCATGTACGAGGGGTACGGCCCGAGCGGTGTCGCGGTGCTCATCGAGTGCCTCACCGACAACCGCAACCGCGCCGCCTCGGACGTACGCGTCGCCATGACCCGCAACGGCGGCAACATGGCCGACCCGGGATCGGTCTCCTACCTCTTCCACCGCAAGGGCGTCGTCATCGTCCCCAAGGGCGAGCTCGCCGAGGACGACGTCCTCGGTGCCGTCCTCGACGCGGGCGCCGAGGAGGTCAACGACCTCGGTGAGTCCTTCGAGGTCCTCTCCGAGGCCACCGACCTGGTCGCGGTGCGCACCGCACTCCAGGAAGCCGGCATCGACTACGACTCCGCCGACGCGAACTTCGTCCCGACCATGCAGGTCGAACTGGACGAGGAGGGCGCCAGGAAGATCTTCAAGCTCATCGACGCCCTCGAGGACAGCGACGACGTGCAGAACGTCTTCGCCAACTTCGACGTGAGCGACGAGGTCATGGAGAAGGTCGACGCGTAACACCGCGCAAGCGGGACGGGCCGGCGGAGCGACGGGCCGACGGGACGTGCCCCGTCGGCCCGTCGCTCTGCCGGGAGTCGCCGGCGGGCGTTGTCGGTGGCACCCGATAGCCTGCTCGGACCGGGTGCTTCCCGGTGGTGCGGCGAGATCGGAAAGTAGGGGGCCGGGTGCGGGTACTGGGAGTCGACCCCGGGTTGACCCGGTGCGGTGTCGGCGTCGTCGAGGGCGTGGCGGGCCGGCCGCTCACCATGCTCGGCGTCGGTGTCGTGCGCACGTCCGCGGACGCGGAGCTGGGGCAGCGCCTCGTCGCCGTCGAGCAGGGCATCGAGGCCTGGCTCGACGAGTACCGGCCCGAATACGTCGCCGTGGAGCGGGTGTTCAGCCAGCACAACGTCCGTACGGTGATGGGCACGGCCCAGGCCAGTGCCGTGGCGATGCTCTGCGCGGCCCGGCGCGGCCTGCCCGTCGCCCTGCACACCCCCAGCGAGGTCAAGGCCGCCGTCACCGGCAGCGGCCGCGCCGACAAGGCACAGGTCGGCGCCATGGTCACCCGGCTGCTCCGGCTCGACGCGCCCCCCAGGCCCGCCGACGCCGCCGACGCCCTCGCCCTCGCCATCTGTCACATCTGGCGCGCCCCGGCCGTGAACCGCCTCCAGCAGGCGCAGGCCGCACACCGCCAGGCCCAGGTATCCAGCCGGAAGGTCACCCGATGATCGCCTTCGTCAGCGGCCCGGTCGCCGCCCTCGCCCCCGACTCCGCGGTGGTCGAGGTCGGCGGCATCGGCATCGCCGTCCAGTGCACGCCCACCACGCTCTCCGGGCTGCGCATGGGCAAGGAGGCCCGGCTCGCCACCTCCCTCGTCGTCCGCGAGGACTCGCTGACGCTGTACGGCTTCGCGGACGACGACGAGCGTCAGACGTTCGTGCTGCTGCAGACCGCCAGCGGCGTGGGCCCGCGGCTGGCCCAGGCCATGCTCGCCGTGCACAGCCCCGACGCCCTGCGCCGCGCGGTGTCCACCGGCGACGAGAAGGCGCTCACCGCCGTCCCCGGCATCGGCAAGAAGGGCGCCCAGAAGCTCCTGCTGGAGCTGAAGGACCGCCTCGGCGAGCCGCTCGGCACGGGCGGGCCGGCCATCGGCAGGGCCGTCGCCGCCGGCTGGCGCGAGCAGCTGCACGCGGCGCTGATCGGGCTGGGGTACGCGACCCGGGAGGCCGACGAGGCCGTCTCCGCGGTGGAGCCGCAGGCGGCGGCCGCCGGCGGGACTCCGCAGGTCGGGCCGTTGCTGAAGGCCGCGCTGCAGACGCTCAACCGGACGCGCTGAGCCCTGCCGGGGGTGCGTCCTTCGAACCTGCGGGTCCGCTGCGGCCGGTCGCGCGGTTCCCCGCGCCCCTGAAGGGCACATCCGTACCACTGGAACCACTACACCGCGAGGCGCACCGAATGAACTGGGACGACACGGCCGACGACGGTACCGCCGAGCGGCTCGTCGGCGCGTCCACCGACCGGGAGGAGCAGGCCGTCGAAGCCGCCCTGCGCCCCAAGGACCTCGGCGAGTTCATCGGTCAGGAGAAGGTCCGCGAGCAGCTCGACCTCGTCCTGCGCGCCGCCCGCGCGCGGGGCGCCACCGCCGACCACGTGCTGCTCTCCGGCGCCCCGGGCCTGGGCAAGACCACCCTCTCGATGATCATCGCCGCCGAGATGGAAGCCCCGATCCGCATCACCAGCGGCCCCGCCATCCAGCACGCGGGCGACCTCGCGGCGATCCTCTCCTCCCTCCAGGAGGGCGAGGTCCTCTTCCTCGACGAGATCCACCGCATGTCGCGGCCCGCCGAGGAGATGCTCTACATGGCGATGGAGGACTTCCGCGTCGACGTGATCGTCGGCAAGGGGCCCGGCGCCACCGCCATCCCCCTCGAACTGCCGCCCTTCACCCTGGTCGGCGCCACCACGCGCGCGGGCCTGCTGCCGCCCCCGCTGCGCGACCGCTTCGGCTTCACCGCCCACATGGAGTTCTACGAGCCCGCCGAGCTGGAGCGCGTCATCCACCGTTCCGCACATCTGCTCGACGTGGAGATCGACGCGGAGGGAGCCGCCGAGATCGCCGGCCGCTCCCGGGGCACGCCCCGTATCGCCAACCGCCTGTTGCGCCGCGTCCGCGACTACGCCCAGGTCAAGGCCGACGGCATCATCACGCAGGACATCGCCCGGGCCGCTCTCGCCGTGTACGAGGTGGACAACCGCGGCCTCGACCGTCTCGACCGCGGTGTCCTCGAAGCCCTGCTCAAGCTCTTCGGCGGCGGACCGGTCGGTCTCTCCACGCTCGCCGTGGCCGTGGGGGAGGAGCGGGAGACCGTCGAAGAGGTGGCCGAACCCTTCCTCGTCCGCGAGGGCCTGCTGGCGCGCACCCCCCGCGGGCGGGTGGCCACCCCGGCGGCCTGGGCGCATCTGGGCCTCACACCGCCCCGCTCGTCGACCGGTGGAAACGGACAACAGGACCTGTTCGGGGCGTGACGGCGAGGGGGCTCGCGAGGTCAGGAACCCCGGTGCCATGCTGAGCGTTGTTCCTTGACGGCGGACTCGCTTAGACTCCGCCGATGCCGCCCTTGTAGGCGACGCGCACACCCCCATCCATCAGGCCGCTCACCAACGCGGTCGAATGAAGGAAGTTCCGTCCCGTGAGTCTCGTGACCCTCCTCCCGTTCATCGTGCTCATCGGGGCCATGTTCCTGATGACCCGGTCGGCCAAGAAGAAACAGAATGCGGCCGCGCAGATGCGCAACGACATGCAGCCCGGCTCCGGCGTCCGCACGATCGGTGGCATGTATGCGACGGTGAAGGAGGTCAACGAGGAGACGGTCCTCCTTGACGCGGCCCCGGGCGTCGACCTGCTCTTCGCGAAGAACGCCATCGGCGCGGTCCTCGGCGACGACGAGTACAACCGCATCGTCCACGGCATCGAGCACGACCTGAAGTCGGACGAGTCGGTCGTGCCGGACGACGCCTCCTCCCTCACCGAGACGGACGAGTCCGCCGCCGCTTCCGACGAGCCCGTCGAGCTCGGCAAGAAGACCGCCGGCGAGCCGGCCGACGCCCTCACCGACGTCCCCGTCGACGAGTCCGCCGTCGCCGAGCCGAAGAAGACCGACGGCGCAGACCTGAAGAAGTCCGACGGCGAGTCCGACGCGAAGTAGTCACGGCCAGGGACCGCGGGGTGCGCCGCTCGCGCACCGTGGGCCCCGGAGCGTACGGCTTCGCGCGGTATCCCGACACCATTTGATGCCCGTCCGCGAAGGTACCGAGAGACCGGGCGGACGAAGAGGGAGAACGAGAAGGTGGCAGCACCCAAGAAGGGCCGACAGGGCACCCAGGGCAGGCCGGGACGCACCTTGGCCCTGATCCTGATCGCCATCGTGGCGCTCACCGGCGGCATGTTCGCCTCCGGGCACACGACACCGCGACTGGGCATCGACCTCGCCGGCGGTACGAGCATCACGCTTCAGGCGAAGAACGAGCCGGGTCAGAAGAACGCGATCAACAAGACCAACATGAACACCGCGGTCGACATCATGAACCGCCGTGTCAACGGTCTGGGCGTCTCCGAGGCGGAGGTGCAGACCCAGGGCGACAGCAACATCATCGTCAACATTCCCAAGGGCACGAACTCCAAGCAGGCCCGGGAACAGGTCGGTACCACCGCCAAGCTCTACTTCCGTCCCGTCCTGACCACCGAGGTCTCCGGCGCAGACCCGGCGGCCAGCCCCTCCCCGAGCGCCTCGGGCAGCCCCTCCGGGAGCCCTTCCGCCTCGGACGAGGAGAGCGAGAAGGCCACCTCGTCCTCGTCGCCCTCCGCCTCCGCCACCTCGCAGGGCCGGGCGGTCACCGACGCGCTGAAGGCCGACCCCACCCCCTCGGCGAGCAGCACGGGGGACGCGTCCGCCGCCGCCAGCCCGTCCGCCTCGGCGTCCGCGAGCGCCGACCCGGCGACCGCCAAGCTGCAGGCCGAGTACACCGCGCTGGACTGCAGCAAGAAGACGGCCCGCGCGACGGCCGGTGACGGCGTCAAGGCCTCGGAACCGACCGTGGCCTGCGGCCAGAACTCGCAGGGCCAGTGGCAGAAGTACATCCTCGGCCCGGCCGAGGTCGAGGGCACCGACGTCGACAAGGCCTCGGCCGTGTTCGACACCCAGGGTGCCGCGGGCTGGAAAGTCACCATGGACTTCACCGGCAAGGGCGGCAAGAAGTTCGCGAGCATCACGGGCAAGCTGGCGCAGAACCAGTCCCCGCAGAACCAGTTCGCCATCGTCCTCGACGGTGAGGTCGTCTCCGACCCGTACGTCAGCCAGGCGCTGACCGGCGGCACCGCGGAGATCTCCGGCAGCTTCGACCAGCAGGAGGCGCAGGACCTGGCCAACATGCTGTCGTACGGCGCGCTGCCGCTCACCTTCACCGAGGCGAGCGTCACCACCGTCACCGCCGCGCTCGGCGGCGAGCAGCTGGAGGCCGGCCTGATCGCCGGCGCCATCGGCCTGGCCCTGGTCGTCATCTACCTGGTGCTCTACTACCGCGGCCTGTCGCTCATCGCGATCGCCTCGCTGCTGGTCTCCGGAATCATGACGTACGTGATCATGGCGCTGCTCGGCCCGACGATCGGGTTCGCGCTGAACCTGCCGGCGGTCTGCGGCGCCATCGTGGCCATCGGCATCACGGCGGACTCGTTCATCGTGTTCTTCGAACGCATCCGTGACGAGATCCGCGAGGGCCGTTCGATGCGTCCCGCGGTCGAGCGTGCCTGGCCGCGTGCCCGGCGCACCATCCTGGTCTCCGACTTCGTGTCGTTCCTCGCCGCCGCCGTGCTCTTCGTCGTCACCGTCGGCAAGGTCCAGGGCTTCGCCTTCACCCTGGGGCTGACGACCCTGCTCGACGTGGTCGTCGTCTTCACCTTCACCAAGCCGCTGATGACGCTCCTGGCCCGCAGGAAGTTCTTCGGGGAGGGCCACAGCTGGTCCGGCCTCGACCCGAAGCGACTGGGCGTCCAGCCGCCGCTGCGCCGCACCCGTCGCGTGTCCGCCCCCGTCGACACGAAGGAGGCGTGAGATGTCGAAACTCGGCACCCTCGGCGCCCGGCTCCACCGCGGCGAGATCGGTTACGACTTCGTCGGCAAGCGCAAGATCTGGTACGGCATCTCCATCCTGATCACCATCACGGCCATCGTCGGCCTGGCGGTACGCGGCCTGAACATGGGCATCGAGTTCCAGGGCGGCGCCGTCTTCACCACCGAGCGGACCAGCGTCTCGGTGAGTCAGGCCGAGACGTACGCGGAAGAGGCCTCGGGCCACGACGCGATCGTCCAGAAGCTCGGCAACGGCGGACTGCGCATCCAGGTCGCCGGGATCGACACCGGCAAGTCCGACCAGATCAAGGAAGACCTCGCCAAGGACCTGAAGGTCGACGCGGAGAAGATCAACGCCGACCTGGTCGGTCCCAGCTGGGGTGACCAGGTCGCCAACAAGGCCTGGCAGGGCCTGGCGATCTTCATGGTCCTGGTCGTGATCTACCTGGCGATCGCCTTCGAACTGCGCATGGCCGTCGCCGCGCTCGTGGCGCTCATCCACGACATCACCATCACGGTCGGTGTCTACGCCCTGGTCGGCTTCGAGGTCACACCGGGCACCGTGATCGGTCTGCTGACGATCCTCGGTTACTCGCTCTACGACACGGTGGTCGTCTTCGACAGCCTCAAGGAGCAGACGAAGGACATCACCAAGCAGACCCGCTACACGTACAGCGAGATCGCCGACCGCTCGATCAACGGCACACTGGTGCGTTCCATCAACACCACGGTGGTCGCGCTGCTCCCGGTCGCCGGCCTGCTGTTCATCGGCGGCGGTGTCCTCGGGGCGGGCATGCTCAACGACATCTCGCTGTCGCTGTTCGTCGGCCTCGCGGCCGGCGCGTACTCCTCGATCTTCATCGCCACGCCGCTCGTCGCCGACCTCAAGGAGCGCGAGCCGCAGATGAAGGCGCTGAAGAAGCGCGTCCTGGCCAAGCGGGCCGCCGCCGCGGCGAAGGGCGAGTCCCCGGAGGCGCCCGCCGCCGCCCGGACGTACGAGGACGAGGACGGGGACGGGGAACCGGAGGACGCGACGCCCGCCGTCGTCGGACCCCGGGCCCAGCGCGCCCAGCCCTCGTCCCGCGGCCGGGGCCGCGGCCGTCCCTCGGGCAAGCGCCGATGACCGGACCCGCGGACGTCACGGAGCTGCTGCTCAGCCGCATCCGTGACGTGCCGGACCACCCGGAGCCGGGCGTGATGTTCAAGGACATCACCCCGCTCCTGGCCGACCCGGCGGCGTTCTCCGCGCTCACCGACGCACTGGTCGCGATCAGCGTCCGCACCGGCGCCACGAAGATCGTCGGCCTGGAGGCCCGCGGCTTCATCCTGGGCGCCCCGGTCGCGGTCCGCGCCGGGCTGGGCTTCATCCCCGTGCGCAAGGCGGGCAAGCTCCCCGGAGCCACCCTGAGCCAGGCGTACGACCTGGAGTACGGCTCCGCCGAGATCGAGGTGCACGCCGAGGACCTGGCACCGGGCGACCGTGTCCTGGTCGTCGACGACGTCCTCGCCACCGGCGGCACCGCGGAGGCCTCGCTGCGGCTGATCCGCCGGACGGGCGCCGGCATCGCCGGGGTCGCGGTCCTCATGGAGCTCGGCTTCCTGGGTGGCCGGGCCCGCCTGGAGCCCGCTCTGGACGGCGCCCCGCTGGAGGCGCTGCTCAAGGTCTGAGCGCCCGGACGGTCACCCGCCCGACGCCGCACGGCAGCCCGTACGACACCCGCAGGCGGGTCCCGGAGGAATCCGGGACCCGCCTCTCGTGTTCCTCCCGTAGAAGGCCGTCCCGCCCGCCGTCCCACCGGCTGCCCCCCGGCCGGAGGCGAGCCCCGGGCCCGGGATCGCTACCATGGGGTTTCCGGAACCTGACCGGGGACCCGGATCGCGCACGAGGAGCCCTCTTGCCAGACGAGGCCCAGCCACTCGCCCCCAGGGCCGACCGCCCGGGGGTACCACCGGCCGCCCAGGCCGACCAGTCCGCGGCTCCCGCGGCCTCCGCGGGCACGCCCGCGCCGCCCGCGCCCGCGAAGAACGGGTCCACGCAGAACGGGTCCACGCAGAGCGGATCCGGCCCGGCGGCCGAGACCGGGGCGGCCGCACAGGCGCGCCCCGAACCGGCGCCCGCCGAGCGGCGTGCCCCCGAGCGGCAGGCCGCCGCGCCCGCCGCCCGCCCGGCGACCGGCCACCCCGCGCGCTCCGGCGGCTCCTCCAACCGCGTACGGGCCCGGCTCGCCCGTCTCGGCGTGCAGCGGTCCAACCCGTACAACCCGGTCCTGGAGCCGCTGCTGCGGATCGTGCGCAGCAACGACCCCAAGATCGAGACGTCCACGCTCCGCCAGGTCGAGCGCGCCTACCAGGTCGCCGAGCGCTGGCACCGCGGCCAGAAGCGCAAGAGCGGCGACCCGTACATCACGCACCCGCTCGCGGTGACCACGATCCTCGCCGAGCTGGGCATGGACCCGGCCACGCTGATGGCGGGGCTCCTGCACGACACCGTCGAGGACACCGAGTACGGCCTCGACACCCTCCGCAAGGACTTCGGCGACCAGGTCGCCCTCCTCGTCGACGGCGTCACCAAGCTCGACAAGGTCAAGTTCGGCGAGGCCGCCCAGGCCGAGACCGTCCGCAAGATGGTCGTCGCCATGGCCAAGGACCCGCGCGTCCTGGTCATCAAGCTCGCCGACCGCCTGCACAACATGCGCACCATGCGCTATCTCAAGCGCGAGAAGCAGGAGAAGAAGGCGCGCGAGACCCTGGAGATCTACGCGCCGCTCGCCCACCGGCTGGGCATGAACACCATCAAGTGGGAGCTGGAGGACCTCGCCTTCGCGATCCTCTACCCCAAGATGTACGACGAGATCGTGCGCCTGGTCGCCGAGCGCGCCCCCAAGCGCGACGAGTACCTCGCCATAGTGACCGACGAGGTCCAGTCCGACCTGCGCGCGGCCCGCATCAAGGCGACCGTCACCGGCCGCCCGAAGCACTACTACAGCGTCTACCAGAAGATGATCGTCCGCGGCCGCGACTTCGCGGAGATCTACGACCTGGTGGGCATCCGCGTCCTCGTCGACACGGTCCGCGACTGCTACGCCGCCCTCGGCACCGTGCACGCGCGATGGAACCCGGTCCCCGGCCGGTTCAAGGACTACATCGCGATGCCCAAGTTCAACATGTACCAGTCGCTGCACACGACGGTCATCGGGCCCAACGGCAAGCCCGTCGAACTCCAGATCCGTACGTTCGACATGCACCGCCGCGCCGAGTACGGCATCGCCGCGCACTGGAAGTACAAGCAGGAGGCCGTCGCCGGCGCCTCCAAGGTGCGCTCCGACCAGCCGAGGACCACCGGCAAGGACGACCACCTCAACGACATGGCGTGGCTGCGCCAGCTCCTCGACTGGCAGAAGGAGACCGAGGACCCCGGCGAGTTCCTGGAGTCCCTGCGCTTCGACCTCTCGCGCAACGAGGTCTTCGTCTTCACGCCCAAGGGCGACGTGATAGCGCTGCCGGCCGGCGCGACCCCCGTCGACTTCTCCTACGCGGTGCACACCGAGGTGGGCCACCGCACCATAGGAGCACGCGTCAACGGACGCCTCGTACCGCTGGAGTCGACCCTCGACAACGGCGACCTGGTGGAGGTCTTCACCTCCAAGGCGGCCGGCGCCGGACCGTCCCGGGACTGGCTGGGCTTCGTCAAGTCGCCCCGCGCCCGCAACAAGATCCGCGCCTGGTTCTCCAAGGAGCGCCGCGACGAGGCCATCGAGCAGGGCAAGGACGCCATCGCGCGCGCCATGCGCAAGCAGAACCTGCCGATCCAGCGCATCCTCACCGGCGACTCGCTGGTCACGCTCGCGCACGAGATGCGCTACCCCGACATCTCGTCCCTGTACGCGGCCATCGGCGAGGGCCACGTGGCCGCGCAGGGCGTCGTGCAGAAGCTCGTGCAGGCGCTCGGCGGCGAGGAGGCCGCCACCGAGGAGATCGACGAGAGCGTCCCGTCCGCGCACGGCCGGGGCCGCAAGCGCCGCTCCAACGCCGACCCGGGTGTCGTCGTCAAGGGCGTCGACGACGTGTGGGTCAAGCTGGCCCGCTGTTGCACGCCCGTCCCCGGCGACCCGATCATGGGCTTCGTCACGCGCGGCAGCGGGGTGTCGGTCCACCGCACCGACTGCGTCAACGTCGACTCGCTGTCCCGCGAGCCCGAGCGCATCCTCGACGTCGAGTGGGCGCCCACCCAGTCCTCGGTCTTCCTGGTCGCCATCCAGGTCGAGGCGCTGGACCGCTCGCGGCTCCTGTCGGACGTCACGAGGATCCTGTCCGACCAGCACGTCAACATCCTGTCGGCGGCCGTCCAGACGTCCCGCGACCGGGTGGCCACCTCCCGCTTCACCTTCGAGATGGGCGACCCCAAGCACCTGGGCCACGTCCTGAAGGCGGTCAGGGGGGTGGAGGGCGTGTACGACGTCTACCGCGTGACCTCGGCCCGCAGGCCTTCCGAGGCCTAGCAGGACGCAACACAGAGGGGCTCCCGTACGAACCCGTACGGGAGCCCCTCTGCGCTGGTCGGACTGCGCCCCGAAGGGGCGCGGGGAACTGCGCGCCCAGCCACAACGCACCCGCGGACAACCAACCGGCCGTCCAGCGAAGCGGGGCGGAGCTAGCCGCCGAACTCCTGCAGCCCCTTCAGCGCCTGCTCCAGCAGCGCCTGACGGCCGTCGAGCTCCCGCTGGAGCTTGTCGGCCTTCGCGTTGTTCCCCGCGGAGCGCGCCGTCTCGATCTGCCCCTGGAGCTTGTCCACGGCCGCCTGCAGCTGACCGGTCAGACCCGCGGCACGCGCGCGTGCCTCCGGGTTCGTCCGGCGCCACTCGGTGTCCTCGGTCTCCTGGAGAGCCCGCTCCACCGCGTGCATCCGGGCCTCGACCTTCGGGCGGGCGTCCCGCGGCACGTGACCGATGGCCTCCCAGCGCTCGTTGATCGACCGGAACGCGGCCCTGGCCGCCTTCAGGTCCTGCACCGGGACGAGCTTCTCGGCCTCCTCGGCCAGCTCCTCCTTGAGCTTCAGGTTCTCCGTCTGCTCCGCGTCCCGCTCGGCGAAGACCGAGCTGCGCGCCGCGAAGAACACGTCCTGGGCGCCGCGGAAGCGGTTCCACAGGTCGTCCTCGTGCTCGCGCTGGGCACGGCCCGCGGCCTTCCAGTCCGCCATCAGCTCGCGGTAACGGGCCGCCGTGGGGCCCCAGTCGGCCGAGGCGGAGAGCGACTCGGCCTCGGCGACCAGCTTCTCCTTGGTCTTGCGGGCCTCCTCGCGCTGCGCGTCCAGCGACGCGAAGTGCGCCTTGCGGCGCTTGGAGAACGCCGAGCGCGCGTGCGAGAAGCGGTGCCACAGCTCGTCGTCGGACTTCCGGTCGAGCCGCGGCAGGCCCTTCCAGGTGTCCACCAGGGCGCGCAGCCGTTCACCCGCCGCCCGCCACTGGTCGGACTGGGCCAGCTCCTCCGCCTCGACGACCAGCGCCTCCTTGGAGTGCCGGGCCTCGTCGGACTGCTTGGCCCGCTGCGCCTTGCGCTCCTCGCGGCGAGCGTCGACCGTCTCGACGAGCTTGTCCAACCGCGTCCGCAGCGCCGCCAGATCGCCCACCGCGTGGTGGGCGTCCACCTGTTCGCGGATGTGGTCGACGGCGACCTGGGCGTCCTTCGAGGACAGATCGGTCGTCTTCACCCGTCGTTCGAGGAGGCCGATCTCCACGACCAGGCCCTCGTACTTGCGCTCGAAGTAGGCCAGTGCCTCGTCGGGAGTACCGGCCTGCCAGGAGCCGACGACCTGCTCGCCGTCGGCCGTACGCACGTACACGGTCCCCGTCTCGTCGACGCGGCCCCACGGGTCGCTGCTCACAGCGCCTCCTCCACATGATGCCTGCGTGGGGCAGCTTTGCCCCCGGGCATCGTCCACAGTTTCGTCACGGCCAACATAGGCGACCGGCGGGGCGGCTGTCCGCATCCCGCGCGACCGAACTTTCGCTGCCCGGGATCAGGATTTCGTCACGGTCGCCTTGTCGATCACGACCGTCGCGTTGGGTGTGCCGTCGCCCTGGCCGGTGCTCTCGCCGGCGCCGGCGATTTTCTTCAGCACCTTCATGCCCGCGTCGGAAATCGTGCCGAACGGTGTGTAGTTGGCCGGCAACTGGCTGTCCTGGTAGACGAGGAAGAACTGGCTGCCGCCGGTGTCGCGGCCTTCCTTGGTCTGCGCGTTGTACTGGTTGGCCATCGCCACCGTGCCCGCCGGATACGTGTCGCCCTTGAGGCGCTTGTCCTTGAGGTTCTCGTCGGGGATGGTGTAGCCGGGTCCGCCCATGCCGGTGCCCTGCGGGTCGCCGCACTGGAGCACGTAGATGCCGTTCGTCGTCAGACGGTGGCACTTGGTGTGGTCCAGGTAGCCCTTGCCGGTGAGGAAGCTGAACGAGTTGACGGTGTGCGGGGCCTTCGAGGCCGGCATGTCGATGTCTATCGTGCCGCAGGTCGTCTGCAGCTTCATCGTGTAGTGCGCCGACTTGTCGATGGTGAGCGCCGGCTCCTTCTTGTAGCTCAGCTTCTTCACCTTGCCCGCGGCAGCCTTGTCGCACGGGTCCGGAGCCTTGCTGGGGGAGGCGCTCGGGGTGGCTTCCGCCGCCACGTCGGACTTGTCGTCGTCCTGCTTGAACACCCCGGTCGCGTACGACACCACGCTGCCCACGACGACCACGCCGAGGACGGACGCGATCACCGCGTTACGAGCATGGGCCTTGCGCCGAGCGGACGTACGCCGCTGCTGTTGCCGCAAGAACTTCTCCCGGGCGAGCTGACGCCGCCGCTGTTCCTGGGTGACCACCGGGTTATCTCCTCATGCGTCTCGTACGTCAGGTGGGACGCGTGGGTCTTGTGAGCCGACCGCCTGCGTGTGCCCCGTACCGTATATGGGTTCGCTGTGGTTCCGGCAGCGCCGGTAGGCTCTGATCCGCAGCGAAGCCATCACCGCGTACGACATATCCCCCGTGCGACTTCCGCCCGTACGGCATACCGAAGGACGAACGTGCTCATTGCCGGGTTCCGCGCCGGGGCCTGGGGCACCAACTGTTATGTGGTCGCCCCCGCCGCCGGGGAGGAGTGCGTGATCATCGATCCGGGCCACCAGGCCGCCCGGGGGGTCGAGGAGACGCTCGCCGAGCACCGGCTCAAGCCCGTCGCCGTCGTCCTCACGCACGGCCACATCGACCACGTCGCCTCGGTGGTCCCGGTGTGCGGCGCGCACGACGTACCTGCGTGGATCCATCCCGCGGACCGCTACATGATGAGCGACCCGGAGGCCGGGCTCGGCCGGTCGATCGGCATGCCGCTGATGGGCGAGCTCACGGTCGGCGAACCGGACGACGTGCGGGAACTGACGGACGGCGCCGCGCTGGAACTCGCGGGCCTGGACTTCTCCGTCGCGCACGCGCCGGGCCATACGAAGGGGTCGGTGACGTTCCGGCTGCCCGGGAGCGCGGAGATCCCGTCCGTGTTCTTCTCCGGGGACCTGCTCTTCGCCGGCTCCGTCGGACGCACCGACCTGCCCGGCGGTGACATGGACGAGATGCTCGCCTCGCTGGCACGTGTGTGCCTGCCGCTCGACGACTCGACCGTGGTGCTGCCCGGCCACGAACTCCAGACGACCATCGGCCAGGAGCGCGCCACCAACCCGTATCTGCGGCAGGTGGCGGCCGGCCAGGGGGCGGACCCGAAATCCGCTCCTCGACGAGGAATGTGACGAGAGACTTCCGTTGAGCACCTTCAAGGCACCCAAGGGCACGTACGACCTGATCCCGCCGGACAGCGCGAAGTACCTCGCGGTGCGCGAGGCGATCGCCGCTCCGCTGCGCAACTCCGGTTACGGGTACATCGAGACGCCCGGCTTCGAGAGCGTCGAGCTGTTCGCGCGCGGGGTCGGCGAGTCCACCGACATCGTGACCAAGGAGATGTACGCCTTCGAGACCAAGGGCGGCGACAGGCTGGCCCTGCGCCCCGAGGGCACGGCGTCCGTGCTGCGGGCCGCCCTCGAGGCCAACCTCCACAAGGCGGGCAACCTCCCCGTCAAGCTCTGGTACTCGGGCTCCTACTACCGCTACGAGCGCCCGCAGAAGGGCCGGTACAGGCACTTCTCGCAGGTCGGCGCCGAGGCGATCGGGGCCGAGGACCCGGCGCTGGACGCCGAGCTGATCATCCTGGCCGACCAGGCGTACCGCTCGCTCGGGCTGCGTGAGTTCCGGATCCTGCTCAACTCGCTGGGCGACCAGGAGTGCCGGCCCGTCTACCGGGCCGCGCTCCAGGACTTCCTGCGGGGGCTCGACCTGGACGAGGAGACCCTGCGCCGCGCCGACATCAACCCGCTGCGCGTCCTCGACGACAAGCGGGACGACGTCCAGAAGCAGCTCGTCGGGGCGCCGCTCCTGCGGGACTACCTGTGCGACGCGTGCAAGGCGTACCACGAGGAGGTGCGCGAGCTGATCACCGCCGCGGGCGTTTCCTTCGAGGACGACGCGAAGCTGGTCCGGGGGCTCGACTACTACACCCGCACCACCTTCGAGTTCGTGCACGACGGCCTCGGTTCGCAGTCCGCGGTCGGCGGCGGCGGACGCTACGACGGTCTGTCCGAGATGATCGGCGGCCCCGCCCTGCCGTCCGTGGGCTGGGCCCTCGGCGTCGACCGTACGGTCCTCGCGCTCGAGGCGGAGGGGGTGACGCTGCAGCTGCCCGCGGCCACCAGTGTGTTCGCCGTGCCGCTCGGGGACGAGGCGCGGCGGGTGCTCTTCGGGGTGGTGAGCGAGCTGCGCCGCAACGGGGTCGCGGCGGACTTCTCGTACGGGGCGAAGGGCCTGAAGGGCGCCATGAAGAACGCGAACCGCAGTGGCGCGCGGTACACCGTCGTGGCCGGCGAGCGGGACCTCGCCGAGGGGGTCGTGCAGCTGAAGGACATGGAGTCCGGCGAGCAGGTGGCGGTCGGCGTGAACGAGATCGTGGCGGAACTGGAATCCCGCCTCAGCTGACATCTCTCGCGCCCGCAGGCGCGCGGTCGTCAACCCCGCGCCTGCGGATTCGTCCCACCGGGCGATTCCCGCCCCGGTCCAAGGGCGAGGTCGCCGGCCCCGGCGACCTCCCTGTACTGCACACGCAGCCCCGCCCCGCACACCCGCCCGCACTTCCTTATGTCCATCGAACGGTGGACGCCGGTGCCCGTGCGGCACAATGACCGTGCCCGGAAAGGTCCTCTCGAGCTACGGAAACGGCGTGATGAGCAAGACGACAGTCAGGGAAGGCGTCTCCACCGACCGGGAGACCGCCGCAGTCCCACGGGCCGTGGGCGGCGGCCGTGTCCTCGCCCTTCTGCTGGTGGTCACCGGCGCGGCCGGACTGCTGGCCTCCTGGGTCATCACCATCGACAAGTTCAAGCTGCTGGAGGACCCGAACTTCACCCCGGGCTGCAGCCTGAACCCGGTCGTCTCCTGCGGCAACATCATGAAGAGCGACCAGGCCTCCGTCTTCGGGTTCCCCAACCCGATGCTGGGCCTCGTCGCCTACGGCATGGTGGTCTGCGTCGGCATGAGCCTGCTGGGCCGGGCCGCCTTCCCGCGCTGGTACTGGCTGACGCTGAACGCGGGCACGCTGTTCGGCGTCGGCTTCGTGACCTGGCTCCAGTACCAGTCGCTGTACAACATCAACTCGCTGTGCCTGTGGTGCTGCCTCGCCTGGGTCGCGACCATCGTCATGTTCTGGGCGGTGACCTCGCACAACGTCCGCAACGGCCTGCTGCCCGCGCCCGGCTGGCTGAAGGGGTTCTTCGCCGAGTTCGCCTGGGTGCCGCCGGTCCTGCACATCGGGATCATCGGCATGCTGATCCTGACGCGCTGGTGGGACTTCTGGACCAGCTGAGGGGACGAGGGCCCGGCTGCTCCGTCGGTGGCGTGACATAGGGTTCCCGGTGTGGAGCCCGACCTGTTCACCGCCGCAGCCGAAGAACGCCAGGAGAAGGACCCGTCCGGCAGCCCCCTGGCCGTACGGATGCGCCCGCGCGTCCTCGACGAGGTCGTGGGCCAGCAGCATCTGCTGAAGCCCGGCTCACCCTTGCGCAGACTGGTCGGCGAGAGCGGCGGAGGCCCGGCCGGCCCCTCCTCGGTGATCCTCTGGGGTCCCCCCGGCACCGGCAAGACGACCCTGGCGTACGTGGTCTCCCAGGCGACGGACAAGCGCTTCGTGGAGCTCTCCGCGATCACCGCGGGCGTCAAGGAGGTGCGCGCGGTCATCGAGAGCGCCCGCCGCGCCACCGGCGGCTTCGGCAAGGAGACCGTCCTCTTCCTCGACGAGATCCACCGCTTCAGCAAGGCCCAGCAGGACTCCCTGCTGCCGGCCGTGGAGAACCGCTGGGTGACGCTGATCGCGGCGACCACGGAGAACCCGTACTTCTCGGTGATCTCCCCGCTGCTGTCCCGCTCCCTGCTGCTGACCCTCGAACCGCTCACCGACGACGACCTGCGCGGACTGCTCCGCAGGGCGCTGGGCTCCGAGCGCGGCCTCAAGGAGGCGCTCACCCTCCCCGAGGACGCCGAGGAGCACCTGCTGCGGATCGCGGGCGGCGACGCCCGCCGCGCGCTGACCGCCCTGGAGGCCGCGGCCGGGTCCGCGCTCGACAAGGGCGAGCCGCAGATCACCCTGCAGACCCTGGAGGAGACCGTCGACCGGGCCGCGGTGAAGTACGACCGCGACGGCGACCAGCACTACGACGTGGCCAGCGCCCTGATCAAGTCCATCCGCGGGTCGGACGTCGACGCGGCCCTGCACTACCTGGCGCGCATGATCGAGGCCGGTGAGGACCCCCGGTTCATCGCCCGCCGGCTGATGATCTCCGCCAGCGAGGACATCGGCCTCGCCGATCCGACCGCCCTGCCGACCGCCGTCGCCGCCGCCCAGGCCGTCGCCATGATCGGTTTCCCGGAGGCCGCGCTCACCCTCAGCCACGCCACCATCGCGCTCGCCCTGGCCCCGAAGTCGAACGCCGCGACGACCGCGATCGGCGCCGCCATGGAGGACGTGCGCAAGGGCCACGCGGGCCCCGTGCCGACGCACCTGCGCGACGGGCACTACAAGGGCGCCGCCGCGCTCGGCCACGCGCAGGGGTACGTGTACCCGCACGACCTGCCCGAAGGCATCGCCGCCCAGCAGTACGCGCCCGAGGAGCTCAAGGACCGCGAGTACTACACCCCGACCCGGCACGGCGCCGAGGCCCGCTACGCGGACGCGGTCGAGTGGACCAGGAAGCACCTCGGTCGCAGGCGGTCCTGAGAACCCTGTAGACTCCTCCGCAGTGCTGAGTCCCGTGTCCGGCCCCGGTCGGCGCCTCAGGCGGGACATCCAGCCGGATCTTTCGATCCAGGAGCGTCGCGCACCTTCGTAGGTGTCGCGGGCAGCCCACCACCACCCGGAGTTCCGGGACAGGTCGGTGGGCCGTTCGTGTGCTGCACGTATGTGCCCAGCCAGGGGAGCGGCTGCCCGGCAGGTCCCCAGCGGACCTGTATGGGAATCCCCGGTTGCGGATGCGACCTCCCGTAACCCTGAGGCAGCCGAAGAGAAGAAGGAAAAGAAGTGGCGAACCAGCCCCGCCCCAAGGTCAAGAAGTCGCGTGCCCTCGGCATCGCGCTGACCCCGAAGGCCGTCAAGTACTTCGAGGCCCGCCCCTACCCGCCGGGCGAGCACGGCCGCGGCCGCAAGCAGAACTCGGACTACAAGGTCCGTCTGCTCGAGAAGCAGCGTCTGCGCGCGCAGTACGACGTGTCCGAGCGCCAGCTCGTCCGCGCCTACGAGCGTGCCGCCAAGACGCAGGGCAAGACCGGTGAGGCCCTGGTCATCGAGCTCGAGCGCCGGCTCGACGCGCTGGTCCTGCGTTCGGGCATCGCCCGCACGATCTACCAGGCCCGCCAGATGGTCGTGCACGGCCACATCGAGGTCAACGGTGGCAAGGTCGACAAGCCGTCCTTCCGCGTCAAGCCCGACGACGTCGTGATGGTCCGCGAGCGCAGCCGCAGCAAGACGCTGTTCGAGGTCGCGCGTGCCGGTGGCTTCGCCCCCGACGGCGAGACCCCGCGCTACCTGCAGGTGAACCTCGGCGCCCTGGCGTTCCGCCTGGACCGCGAGCCGAACCGCAAGGAGATCCCGGTGATCTGCGACGAGCAGCTCGTCGTCGAGTACTACGCCCGCTGATCAGGCGTACTCCTCACCACCGGCTCCGCGCCCGCGTCAGCCCGTCGCCCCGCCGCCCTCACGGGTGGGCGAGACGGCGGGCTCTCGTGTGTCCGGGGGTGCCGGCACGCCGTGCGGCGCGGGCCGCGCGGCGGGCGTGCGCTGCCGGGTGTGCCCCAGCGCCCGGCCCACCGCCGCCTGCCGGCCGAGCCGCGCCCCCAGGCGTACGCACTCCTCGTACCGTTCGTCGCCGAGCCGCTCCCGGGCCGCCGCCTCGCACCGCTCGTGCGGGGCGTTGTAGTGGACCGAGCCGAACAGCGGCAGGCCCACCGACGGCCACATCCGCGAAGCGGACCCCTGCAGCACCGCGGCCTCGTCGGCGTCGCCCTCCGCCACGGTGACCAGCGCGAGCAGCTCCACCGCCAGGACCGTGCCGAGCAGGTCGTGGAAGACGTGGCTGACGTCCAGGCACTCGGTCAGCAACCGCCGGGCCTCCGCCAGATCGCCCTCCGCCCAGGCCGCGTACGCCAGTACGTACTGCGCGTACGCGAGGGACCAGCGCTCCCCGTGGTCCACGCAGATCCGGCGCACCTCCTCGCACAGCCGCACCGCGCCCGGCAGATCGCCCTGGAACGCCAGGGCCATCGCCAGCTCGACCTGCCCCATCAGGACGTTGCTGTTGAGCTCGCCGATTTCCTGATAGCGGTCGAGCGCCGAACGCAGGAGCGTCTCCGCGCGCGGCATGTCGTCGGTGACCAGGGCCAGACAGCCGGTGCGGTGCTCGGCGTAGGCCAGCGCGGCGGCGTTCCCGGAACGTTCCGCCAGCTCCCGGCACTCGTGCAGCGCGGCGAACGCGGGCACGGTGTCGCCCTGGAGGACCGCCACGTACCCGAGCACCCACAGCGCCTTCAGCCGGGAGCGCTCGTGCGCGGTGTCCCGGTCCACGCTCCGCTCCAGCCAGTGCCGTCCCTCCGCGAGGCGGCCGCAGCCCACCCAGTAGAACCAGAGGGTGCCCGCCAGGTACTGGCCCAGGTGCCCGCCGTCCGGCTCGTCCAGACAGTGCTCCAGGGCGCGGCGCAGGTTCGGCAGCTCCGCCTCCAGCCGCGCGGCCACCTCGCGCTGCCGGGGTGAGAACCAGTCCAGCTCGCCCCAGGTGGCGAGCCCCATGTACCAGTCGCGGTGGCGCCGCCTCAGGCGTGCCCCGTCGCCCATGGCGTCCAGCCAGTCCGCGCCGTACGCCCCGACCGTGTCCAGCATCCGGTGGCGCACCCCCGCCGGGGTCTCCTCGCGGGTGACGACCGACTGGGCGAGCAGTTCGCCGAGCACGTCGAGGATGTTGTCGGGGCGCAGCCCGCCGCCCCCGCACACGTACTCCACGGCCTCCAGGTCGAACTGCCCGGCGAACACCGAGAGCCGCGCCCACAGCAGCCGCTCCAGCGGAGTGCACAGCTCGTGGCTCCAGCCGATCGCCGTCCGCAGGGCCTGATGGCGCGGCAGCGCGTCCCGCGCGCCGCCGGTGAGGAGCCGGAAGCGGTCGTCGAGCCGGGCCAGCAGCTGGGGCGGGGGAGAGGGCCCGCAGCCGTCCCGCCGCCAGCTCGACGGCCAGCGGCACCCCGTCGAGCCGCCGGCAGATCTCCTCGACGTCCGCGCGGTTGCCCTCGTCCACCGCGAAACCCGGCGTGCAGGCCGCGGCCCGGTCCGCGAACAGCTCCACCGCCTCCGGTCCGCCCAGCGGCGCGAGCGCGAACACCCGTTCACCCTCCACCGAGAGCGGCCGGCGCCCGACGGCGAGCACCCGCAGACCCGCCGAGCGCCGCAGCAGCTCACCGACCAGCGAGGCACAGGCGTCCACCAGGTGCTCGAACCCGTCGAGCACGAGCAGCAGCCGGCGCTCCGCCAGATGCTCCAGCAGCACCTGGCGCGGCGGCCGCGAGGTGTGGTCCGTCAGCCCCAGCGCCTCGACGACCGCGTGCTCGACGAGTCCCGGATCGCGCAGCGCGGCCAGCTCCACCAGCCACACGCCGTCACGCGGCCGGACCCGGTCCGCCGCGTGCGCCGCCAGCCGCGACTTGCCGACCCCGCCCGGGCCCGTCACCGTCACCAGCCGCGCCGTGCCGAGAGCCGTGCCCAGCCGGGCCAGTTCGGCCGAGCGGCCCACGAACGCGTTGAGTTTCAGGGGCAGATTGCCGGGCCGGCGACCGGCCGCCGCCGCACCGGAACGCCGAGAACGCCGAGAACGCTGAGTACGCCGCATGGGCAACGGAGCGTACTCATCCATACGCACTCCGTACAATCTCTTCGCACAACCCCGGTTGCGGCGGGCGGTAATCCGGTACGGAGCGGCGGCCCGGGCGCGATAGGGTCGGAGGACGACTTTTCGATGGTGAGGCACGAGTTCAGGGAGCGGGTGCGCAGTGTCCGGTGGAGAGGTGGCCGGGATTCTGGTGGCCGTCTTCTGGGCGATCCTGGTCTCCTTCCTCGCGGTGGCACTCGCGAGGCTGGCCCAGACGCTCAGGGCGACCACCAAACTCGTCGCGGACGTGACCGAACAGACGGTCCCGCTCCTCGCGGACGCCTCCGCGGCAGTGCGCTCGGCGCAGACGCAGATCGAGCGGGTCGACGCCATCGCGTCGGACGTCCAGGAGGTCACGTCGAACGCGTCGGCGCTCTCCTCGACCGTCGCCTCGACCTTCGGCGGCCCGCTGGTGAAGGTGGCGGCGTTCGGCTACGGCGTGCGCCGGGCCATGGGCGGCCGCCGCGAGGACGAGCCCGCCAAGCCCGCGCGTCGCACCGTGATCGTGGGCCGCACCGTCCCGTCGGCGCGACGGGGAAAGCGGAAGAAGGACTGACGCAGCGATGTTCCGCCGTACGTTCTGGTTCACCGCGGGCGCAGCCGCCGGTGTGTGGGCCACCACCAAGGTCAACCGCAAGATCAGGCAGCTGACGCCCGAGAGCCTCGCGGCGCAGGCCGCGAACAAGGCGATCGAGACGGGCCACCGCATCAAGGACTTCGCGCTCGACGTCCGCGAGGGCATGGCCCGGCGCGAGGCGGAACTCGGCGAGGCGCTCGGTCTGAACGCCGATCCCGAGCTGCCGCCGGTGCGCCGCGTCGCCGCTCTCGAGAACCGCGACGACCCGCAGTACGAGAAGAACCCGCAGCACGGCAAGAACCCGACGTACGTCGAGAGGTCGACGTACTCGCACAACCGGAATGAGGACCACTGATGGAGTCGGCCGAGATTCGCCGCCGCTGGTTGAGCTTCTTCGAGGAGCGCGGGCACACCGTCGTGCCTTCGGCGTCGCTCATCGCGGACGATCCGACCCTGCTCCTGGTCCCGGCCGGCATGGTGCCCTTCAAGCCCTACTTCCTCGGTGAGGTCAAGCCGCCCTTCGACCGCGCCACCAGCGTCCAGAAGTGCGTCCGGACACCGGACATCGAAGAGGTCGGCAAGACGACCCGGCACGGCACGTTCTTCCAGATGTGCGGCAACTTCTCCTTCGGCGACTACTTCAAGGAAGGCGCCATCAAGTACGCCTGGGAGCTGCTGACCAGCCCCCAGGACAAGGGCGGTTACGGCCTGGAGCCGGAGAAGCTCTGGATCACCGTGTACCTGGAGGACGACGAGGCCGAGCGCATCTGGCACGAGGTCGTCGGCGTCCCCAAGGAGCGCATCCAGCGCCTCGGCAAGAAGGACAACTACTGGTCCATGGGCGTCCCGGGCCCCTGCGGCCCGTGTTCCGAGATCAACTACGACCGCGGCCCCGCGTTCGGCGCCGAGGGCGGCCCCGCCGTCAACGACGAGCGGTACGTGGAGATCTGGAACCTCGTCTTCATGCAGTACGAGCGGGGCGAGGGCACCTCGAAGGAGGACTTCGAGATCCTCGGTGACCTGCCGAGCAAGAACATCGACACGGGTCTGGGCCTCGAACGCCTCGCCATGATCCTGCAGGACGTGCAGAACCTGTACGAGATCGACACCTCCATGGCCGTCATCAGGAAGGCCACCGAGCTGACCGGTGTCGAGTACGGCGCCGGCAAGGACTCCGACGTCTCCCTGCGCGTGGTCACCGACCACATGCGGACCTCCGTGATGCTCATCGGCGACGGCGTCTCGCCGGGCAACGAGGGCCGCGGCTACGTGCTGCGCCGCATCATGCGCCGCGCCATCCGCAACATGCGCCTCCTCGGCGCCACCGGCCCGGTCGTCAAGGACCTCGTCGACGTCGTCATCGGCATGATGGGGCAGCAGTACCCCGAGCTCGTCGGCGACCGGCAGCGCATCGAGACCGTCGCCCTCGCCGAGGAGGCCGCCTTCCTCAAGGCCCTCAAGGGCGGCACCAACATCCTCGACACCGCCGTCACGGAGACCAGGGCCGCCGGCGGCCGGGTCCTGTCCGGCGACAAGGCCTTCCTGCTGCACGACACCTGGGGCTTCCCCATCGACCTCACCCTGGAGATGGCCGCCGAGCAGGGGCTGTCGGTGGACCAGGACGGCTTCCGGCGCCTCATGAAGGAGCAGCGCGAGCGCGCCAAGGCCGACGCCAAGGCCAAGAAGACCGGGCACGCCGACATGGGCGCCTACCGCGAGATCGCCGACGCCGCCGGCGAGACCGACTTCATCGGCTACACCAGCACCGAGGGCGAGTCCACGGTCGTCGGCATCCTCGTCGACGGCGCCTCCTCACCGGCCGCCACCGAGGGCGACGAGGTCGAGATCGTCCTCGACCGCACCCCGTTCTACGCCGAGGGCGGCGGCCAGATCGGCGACACCGGCCGCATCAGGATCGACACGGGCGCCGTGATCGAGGTCCGCGACTGCCAGAAGCCGGTCCCCGGGGTGTACGTCCACAAGGGCGTCGTCCAGGTCGGCGAGGTGACCGTCGGCGCCAAGGCCCAGGCCGTCATCGACGTGCGCCGCCGCACGGCCATCGCCCGCGCCCACTCGGCCACGCACCTGACCCACCAGGCCCTGCGCGACGCCCTCGGCCCGACGGCCGCCCAGGCCGGTTCCGAGAACCAGCCCGGCCGCTTCCGCTTCGACTTCGGCTCCCCGGCCGCCGTGCCGACTGCCGTGATGACGGACGTCGAGCAGAAGATCAACGAGGTGCTCGCCCGCGACCTGGACGTGCACGCCGAGATCCTGAGCATCGACGAGGCCAAGAAGCAGGGCGCCATCGCCGAGTTCGGCGAGAAGTACGGCGAGCGCGTCCGCGTCGTCACCATCGGCGACTTCTCCAAGGAGCTCTGCGGCGGCACGCACGTGCACAACACCGCCCAGCTCGGCCTGGTGAAGCTGCTCGGCGAGTCCTCGATCGGTTCGGGCGTACGCCGTATCGAGGCCCTGGTGGGCGTCGACGCCTACAACTTCCTCGCCCGCGAGCACACGGTCGTCGCCCAGCTCCAGGAACTGATCAAGGGCCGTCCCGAGGAGCTCCCGGAGAAGGTCTCGGCCATGCTCGGCAAGCTGAAGGACGCCGAGAAGGAGATCGAGAAGTTCCGCGCCGAGAAGGTCCTCCAGGCCGCCGCCGGTCTCGCCGGGTCCGCCAAGGACGTGCAGGGCATCGCGCTGGTCACCGGTCAGGTCCCGGACGGCACGAGCGCCGACGACCTGCGCAGGCTGGTCCTCGACGTGCGCGGCCGCATCCAGGGCGGACGGGCCGTCGTGGTCGCCCTGTTCACCACGGTGAACGGCAAGCCGCTGACGGTCATCGCCACCAACGAGGCCGCCCGCGAGCGCGGCCTCAAGGCCGGTGACCTGGTGCGTACGGCCGCCAAGACCCTCGGTGGCGGCGGTGGCGGCAAGCCCGACGTCGCCCAGGGCGGTGGCCAGCACCCGGCCGCCATCGGTGAGGCCGTCGACGCCGTCGAGCGCCTCGTGGCCGAGTCCGCCGGGTGAGCGGGGGCGAGCGGGTCATGCGCCGCGGCCGCCGGCTCGCCGTCGACGTCGGGGACGCCCGGATCGGGGTCGCCTCGTGCGACCCCGACGGGATCCTCGCCACGCCGGTGGAGACCGTTCCGGGGCGTGACGTCCCGGCCGCCCACCGGCGCCTGCGGCAGCTCGTCGAGGAGTACGAGCCGATCGAGGTCGTCGTCGGTCTCCCGCGCTCCCTCAAGGGGGGCGAGGGTCCGGCCGCGGTGAAGGTCCGCGCCTTCGCGCAGGTCCTCGCGCGCGGGATCGCCCCCGTCCCGGTGCGGCTCGTGGACGAGAGGATGACCACGGTGACGGCCGGTCAGGGACTGCGCGCCTCGGGCGTGAAGGCCAAGAAGGGCAGATCGGTCATCGACCAGGTGGCGGCCGTGATCATCCTCCAGCAGGCACTGGAGTCCGAACGGGCGTCAGGCACATCCCCCGGCGAGGGCGTCGAAGTGGTCATCTGATCGCGGTACGGTAACGTTCCGCGCGATGCGGTGGTGTTCGAATAGCCTCCGCACAGGAGAGAGGCGTCCGGTAGCCGAGCCCAGCCACCGCGCGACCGTCGCCTCGCGGCTCTAGGGGATCGATGACTGAGTATGGCCGGGGCCCGGGCTCCGAACCGTGGCATCCCGAGGACCCGTTGTACGGGGACGACGGATGGGCAGGACAGGAGGCCCACGCGGCCCAGTCCTCCTACGGCGGCCAGCCGCAGCACCATCCGGAGCAGCCCCAGCCGCAGCAGCAGCCCCAGCAGTCGCAGTACGGCGACTGGGGCAACGCGCCGCAGCCCGGTTACGACCAGGGCCAGCAGCAGTACGACCAGGGCCAGCAGCAGTACGTCCAGGAGCAGCAGCAGTACGGCGGTCACCCTCCCCAGCAGTACAACGGCCAGGGCGGGCAGGGGTACGGCAACGAGGGCGGCGGTCGGTACGACCCGAACGCCCAGCAGTACGACCAGCACGGGCAGCCCTACAACGGCGGCTACGACACCGGTCAGCAGCAGTACCAGCCGCAGCAGCAGATCCCGTACGCCGGTGACCCGAACGACCCCTACGGCAACCAGGCCGCCGCGTACGGCGGTCAGCAGCCCGACCACTACGGGACCCCCGACGCGTATCCGCCACCGGAGCCGCCCGGCCGACGGCGCGCCGAACCCGAACCCGAGCCGGAACCGCGGCAGGGCGACTGGGACCCGGGCCCGGACCAGGGTGAGCACGCGTTCTTCGCGGATGACGCGGACGACCCGGACGACGACTCCGACGACCCGCAGGGCCGCCGGCGCGGCAAGGGGGGCAAGGGCAAGGGCGAGAAGAAACGCAAGAGCGGCTGCGCCTGCCTGGTCGTCTCGCTCGTCTTCACCTCGGTCATCGGTGGCGTCGCGTATTTCGGCTACCAGTTCTACGAGAATCGTTTCGGCTCGGCTCCCGATTACTCCGGCGACGGCACGGGCAAGCAGGTGACCGTCGTGATTCCGAAGGGCGCCTTCGGGTCGGTCATCGGCCAGCGGCTCAAGGCGGCCGGTGTCGTCAAGAGCGTGGACGCCTTCGTGGCGGCCCAGTCGAAGAATTCCGACGGCGACAAGATTCAAGCAGGTTCCTATCTGCTGAACAAGCAGATGTCCGCAGAAAGCGCTGTCGCGCTGATGCTCGACCCCAAGAGCCAGAACAACCTGGTCGTCCGCGAGGGGCAGCGCAACGTTACGGTGTACGAGGCGATCGACAAAAAGCTCGACCTCCCCAAGGGCAGCACCGCGAAGGTCGCGAAGGAGAAGTACGAGAGCCTCGGACTGCCGGACTGGGCGAACGACGACACCGACATCAAGGACCCGCTGGAAGGATTCCTCTACCCGGCGACCTACCCGGCCGACAAGGACATGAAGCCTGAGGCCGTCCTGAAGCAGATGGTGTCGCAGGCCAACGAGGAGTACGCCAAGTACGACCTGGAGGCGAAGGCCGGGGACCTCGGCCTGGAGGACCCGCTGCAGGTCGTCACGGTGGCGAGCTTGGTGCAGGCCGAGGGCATCACGCACGACGACTTCAGGAAGATGGCGTCCGTCGTCTACAACCGCCTGAAGCCGACGAACGACGTCACCAACCAGAAACTCGAGTTCGACTCGACGTACAACTATCTCAAGGGCCAGAGCAAGATCGACATCTCGGTCGCCGAGATCCGCAATTACGACGACCCGTACAACACGTACTTCTACAAGGGGCTGCCGCCCGGGCCGATCGGGAATCCCGGTGAGGACGCGCTGAAGGCGGCGGTGAACCCGGACGGCGGTGCGTGGATGTTCTTCATCTCCATCGACGGCAAGAAGACCGACTTCACCAAGACGTTGGCCGACCACGAGAAGCTGGTTCAGAAATTCAATGAACGGCGCAACAAGGACTGACGGGGACCGGCGGTACCGGGCCGCCGTTCTCGGTTCCCCGATCGGCCATTCCCTCTCTCCGGTGCTGCACCGTGCCGCGTACGGGGAACTGGGCCTGCGGGACTGGTCGTACGACCGCTTCGAGATCGACGAGGCGGCGCTGCCGGAATTCCTCGCGGGGCTCGGTCCCGAATGGGCCGGGCTCTCGCTGACGATGCCGCTCAAGCGCGCCGTCATCCCGCTGCTCGACGGGATCAGTGACACCGCGGCCTCCGTCGAGGCCGTGAACACGGTGGTGTTCACCGAGGACGGGCGCCGCGTCGGCGACAACACCGACATCCCCGGGATCGTCGCCGCGCTGCGCGAACGCGGCATCGAGCAGGTGGAGTCCGCGGCGGTCCTCGGCGCGGGCGCCACCGCCTCCTCCGCGCTGGCCGCGCTCGCCCGCGTCTGCACGGGCGAGGTCGTCGCGTACGTCCGCAGCGCGGCGCGCGCCGCCGAGATGCGGCGGTGGGGCGAGCGGCTCGGCATCGAGGTGCGCACGGCGGACTGGGCGGACGCCGGGCAGGCGCTGCGCGCGCCCCTGGTGATCGCGACGACCCCCGCGGGCACCACCGACTCCCTGGCCCGGTCCGTCCCCGAACGGCCCGCCACCCTGTTCGACGTCCTGTACGACCCGTGGCCGACCGATCTGGCGGCCCGCTGGTCCGTCTGCGGAGGCGCTGTCGTCAGTGGCCTGGACCTGCTGGTGCACCAGGCGGTCCTGCAGGTCGAGCAGATGACAGGGCGCGCTCCGGTTCCGCTCGACGCCCTGCGGACGGCGGGGGAGAAGTCCCTCGCGGCGCGGTAGGGAGGACCGCTAGGATCCGGCTTTCGATTCCGCAGGGGACGGGGTCGGATCCATCGGGGGACTGAAACCATGTATGTGACACAGGCGTCCTGGAAGTCGGAGATCTTCCAGGTGACCGTCGGGTTCCTGCCGGACCGGGCGCAGATCGGCGCCCTCGGGCTCGTGGTGCTCGCGGTCCTCGCGAGCTGGGTCGTCAAGCTCAGGCGCAGGCTCGCGTACCGCCGGGCGGTGCGCCCGGGACAGCCCGTCCACGCGGCGCGGTACGGACAGGGCCGCGGCGCCGACCACCTGGGCGCGTACGCCCCGCAGCCCGGGCCGGACGACACCAGGGCATGACGGGAGCGCGTCCGCCTGGTGGACCTGGGACCGGGCGCGGGGCGCGGGCGTGGGAGGATCGGAGGCGGCGGGCCAGGGCCGCGCACCCGGCCGCGCCGCCGCCGTACGCGAGGACGCGCGTACGCAGGAGCCTGTACGCACAGAGGCAGGACACCGCACCAGGGCGCGAGCATGAGGAGCACCGTTGAGCAGGTTGCGCTGGCTGACCGCGGGGGAGTCCCACGGCCCCGCACTCGTGGCGACGCTGGAGGGTCTTCCCGCCGGCGTGCCCGTCACCACGGAGATGGTGGCGGACCACCTGGCCCGGCGCCGCCTGGGCTATGGACGCGGTGCGCGGATGAAGTTCGAGCGCGACGAGGTCACCTTCCTCGGCGGGGTGCGGCACGGCCTCACCCTCGGCTCGCCGGTCGCGGTGATGGTCGGCAACACCGAGTGGCCCAAGTGGGAACAGGTGATGGCGGCCGACCCGGTCGACCCGCAGATCCTCGGTGAACTGGCCCGCAACGCCCCGCTGACCCGGCCGCGGCCCGGCCACGCCGACCTCGCCGGCATGCAGAAGTACGGGTTCGACGAGGCCCGGCCGATCCTGGAGCGGGCGTCCGCGCGGGAGACGGCGGCGCGGGTGGCGCTGGGCGCGGTGGCCCGTTCGTACCTGAAGGAGACCGCCGGCATCGAGGTGGTCTCGCACGTGGTGGAGCTGGCGGCGGCGAAGGCCCCCTACGGCGTCCTGCCGACCCCCGCCGACGTGGAGAAGCTGGACGCGGACCCGGTGCGCTGCCTGGACGCGGACGCCTCGAAGGCGATGGTCGCGGAGATCGACCAGGCCCACAAGGACGGCGACACGCTCGGCGGCGTCGTCGAGGTCCTGGCGTACGGCGTGCCGGTGGGCCTCGGCTCGCACGTGCACTGGGACCGCCGCCTCGACGCCCGGCTGGCGGCGGCGCTGATGGGCATCCAGGCCATCAAGGGCGTGGAGGTCGGCGACGGCTTCGACCTCGCGCGGGTGCCCGGTTCCCGGGCGCACGACGAGATCGTGAACACCGACGAGGGCATCCGCCGCACCTCGGGCCGCTCCGGTGGCACCGAGGGCGGTCTCACGACCGGCGAACTGCTGCGCGTACGGGCCGCGATGAAGCCCATCGCCACCGTGCCGCGGGCGCTGGCCACCGTCGACGTGGCGACCGGCGAGGCCACCAAGGCGCACCATCAGCGCTCGGACGTGTGCGCGGTACCGGCGGCGGGGATCGTCGCCGAGGCGATGGTCGCGCTGGTCCTGGCGGACGCGGTGGCGGAGAAGTTCGGCGGCGACAGCGTGCCGGAGACCCGCCGCAACGTGGAGTCCTACCTCGAGAACCTGGTCGTGCGGTGACCGGTCCCAGGATCGTGCTGGTCGGCCCGATGGGGGTCGGCAAGTCCACGGTCGGCGCGCTGCTCGCGGAGCGGCTCGGCTGCCGCTACCGGGACACCGACGAGGACATCGTGACCGAGCAGGGCCGCACCGTCGCGGACATCTTCGTCGACGAGGGCGAACCGGTCTTCCGCGCCCTCGAGAAGAGGGCCGTGCACCGCGCGCTCGCGGAACACGACGGCGTCCTGGCACTGGGCGGCGGCTCGGTCCTCGACGCGGACACCCGCGCCCTGCTCGCCGGGCACCCCGTGGTGTACCTCTCGATGGACGTCGAGGAAGCGGTCCAGCGCACGGGCCTGAACGCGGCCCGGCCGCTGCTCGCGGTCAACCCGCGCCGGCAGTGGCGCGAACTGATGGACGCCCGCCGCCCCCTGTACGCGGAGGTCGCGAGCGCCGTGGTCGCCACCGACGGCCGTACCCCCGAAGAGGTCACCCGAGCGGTCCTCGACGCACTGGAGTTGAAGGAAGCATGAGCGAGGCAGTGACGCGGATCCACGTCGGCGGCACGGCGGGCAGCGAGCCGTACGAGGTCCTGGTCGGCCGGCAGCTCCTCGGCGAGCTGGGCGCGCTGGTGGGGGACCGGGCCAAGCGGGTCGCGGTGATCCACCCGGAGGCCCTCGCCGAGACCGGTGACGCGCTCCGCGCCGACCTGGCGGAGCAGGGCTTCGAGGCCGTCGCCATCCAGGTGCCCAACGCCGAGGAGGCCAAGACGGCGGAGGTCGCCGCCTACTGCTGGAAGGCGCTCGGGCAGTCCGGCTTCACCCGCACCGACGTGATCGTCGGCGTCGGCGGCGGATCCACCACCGACCTGGCCGGCTTCGTCGCGGCGACCTGGCTGCGCGGGGTGCGCTGGATCGCCGTCCCCACCACCGTGCTGGCCATGGTGGACGCGGCGGTCGGCGGCAAGACCGGCATCAACACCGCCGAGGGCAAGAACCTCGTCGGCGCCTTCCACCCGCCGGCCGGCGTGCTGTGCGACCTGGCGGCGCTCGACTCGCTGCCGGTGCACGACTTCGTGTCGGGGCTCGCCGAGATCATCAAGGCCGGGTTCATCGCCGACCCGGAGATCCTCGGACTCATCGAGGCCGACCCGCAGGGCGCCCGTACGCCCGCCGGGCCGCACACCGCCGAGCTCATCGAGCGCTCCATCAGGGTCAAGGCCGAGGTCGTCTCGTCCGACCTGAAGGAGTCCGGGCTGCGCGAGATCCTCAACTACGGGCACACCCTCGCCCACGCCATCGAGAAGAACGAGCGCTACGAGTGGCGGCACGGCGCGGCGGTCGCGGTCGGCCTGCACTTCGCCGCCGAGCTGGGCCGTCTGGCCGGGCGGCTGGACGACGTGACCGCAGACCGGCACCGCACGATCCTGGAGTCCGTCGGGCTGCCGCTGAACTACCGCTACGACCAGTGGCCCAGGCTCCTGGAGAACATGAAGGTCGACAAGAAGTCCCGCGGCGACCTCCTGCGCTTCATCGTCCTCGACGGACTGGCCAAGCCGACCGTCCTGGAGGGCCCCGACCCGGCGGTGCTGCTCGCCGCCTACGGCGAAGTGGGCGAATAGCCCCCGCGGGCGGCGTGCGGCCCGATCCGCCGTGCACGGACGGGCACTTCGGGCCGCACCCGGCCGTTCACCAAACGGCGGCCGGGGACGGTACCGTTCGGTAGGGGAGCGGGGCGGACGCCTCGCCGCCAGCGCCCATTGCCTGTACGAGACGGAGTGGCACCGGATGCAGCACGCAGTGGGGTCTCCGCTGCCGCCGCCCCATCAGCAGGGGCACGGACCGGCCGCCGGCTGGTCGGGGGCCGCACCACACCCGGGACCGCACCACCCGGGCCCGCACACCGGCGCACACCCGGGACCCGGGCCGGTGAACCCGCCCGCCGGTCCGCCGGTCTTCGCCGGAGCCGGAGCCGGGGCGCAGTCCGGGCCCGCCGCACCGCACCAGCCGGGCCATCCGCCCGCGCCGCACCACGCGGTCCCGCACCACGCTCCCATGCCGCCGGCACCGGACACCACGGGGCACGTCCAGCTGCCGCCGGGCGGTCCCGTCCCGATGCCGAGCGCGCCGCCCGCGACCGGTACCCCCGATCCGACGTCCACGACGCTCGCCGTGCTGCTCATCGGGCCCGCGGGCGCGGGCAAGACCAGCGTCGCCAAGTACTGGGCGGACCACCGAAGGGTGCCCACGGCGCACATCAGCCTGGACGACGTCCGCGAGTGGGTGCGCTCCGGTTTCGCCGACCCGCAGTCGGGGTGGAACGACATGTCGGAGGCGCAGTACCGGCTCGCCCGCCGCACCTGCGGGTTCGCGGCCCGCAACTTCCTGGCCAACAACATCTCCTGCATCCTCGACGACGCCGTGTTCCCCGACCGCCCCGTGGTGGGTCTCGGCGGCTGGAAGCGGCACGTCGGCCCCGGTCTGCTGCCGGTCGTCCTGCTGCCGGGCCTGGAGATAGTCCTGGAGCGCAACGCGGAGCGCTCCGGAAACCGCCGCCTCACGGACGAGGAGGTCGCCCGCATCCACGGCCGGATGGCCGGCTGGTACGGATCGGGCCTGCCGATCATCGACAACTCCCAGCTCGACGTCCCCCAGACGGCCCAGGTCCTGAACGACGTCCTGGCCCGCTCCATGGCGAGCCCGCCCCAGTGGTAGCCCTCCCCTGAGGCCCGTGCCCGAAGGGGCGCGGGGGACTGCGCGGCCGGCCTCCACCGGTCTGCGCCCGGCATTTCGGCCTCCAGCCGTTCCCCGTTTCCCGCTCGGCCCCTCCGAACCGGCACAAAGCGGGCGAATCTCATACTCTCGGAACATGCCAGAGGTGTACGAGACCCGCCGAGCCCGCCTACGGGACCGCTGCAACGCAAGCGGCAGCGCCACCGCGCTGGTCTCCCGCCCCGCCAACGTCCGCTATCTCACCGGCGCGACGGCACCCGGCGCGGTCCTCCTCCTGGGCAGGACCGAGGACCTCCTCGTGCACGGCGCGGCGCCGGAGGCCCCGGCCGGCCCCCCGCCCGGCGCGGTCCGCCCGGACGGGGCCCTGCGCGTCCACACCCTGCCGGGCCCCGGCGGCGACCCCGCGGTCGCCGCCGCGGGCCTCGCCGCGGCCCAGGGCGCCGAGTCCCTCGCCGTGGAGGAACACCACCTGACGGTCGGCAGGTACCGGGCGATCGGCTCCGTGGCCCCCGGCCTGTGCCTCGCGGACGTCGGCGGAGCCGTCGAACAGCTGCGCGTGACCAAGGACGAGGAGGAGATCTCCTGCCTGCGCATCGGCGCGGAGATCGCCGACCAGGCGCTGGGGGAACTCCTGGAGTCGATCCTGGTCGGCCGCACCGAACGGCACCTCGCCCTGGAACTGGAACGCCGTCTCGTCGACCACGGCGCCGACGGCCCGGCCTTCAGGACCTCCGTCGGCACGGGACCGCACTCCGGCCGCCGTCTGCACCGGCCCACCGACCGCCGGGTCGAGGAGGGGGACTTCCTCTCCGTCCGCCTCGGGGCGACCTACCGCGGATACCGCTGCGAGATCGGCCGGACCTTCGTCATCGGCACCTCGCCCGCCGACTGGCAGATCGAGCTGTACGACCTCGTCTTCGCCGCCCAGCGGGCCGGCCGCGAAGCCCTGGTACCCGGGGCGGCCTGCCGTGACGTGGACCACGCGGCCCGCCAGGTGCTGGCCTCCGCGGGGTACGCGGAGGGCCTCCCCGCGTCGACCGGGCACGGTGTGGGGCTCGAAATCGACGAGGAGCCGCAGTTGGCCCCCGCGGCCATGGGTAAACTGGACGCTTGCGTGCCGGTCACCGTCGAACCGGGGGTCCACCTCCCGGGCCGGGGCGGTGTCCGGATCGATGACACGCTCGTCGTACGCCCTGAGGCGGACGGCGGACCCGAGCTACTCACCATCACGACCAAGGAACTGCTCGCGCTCTAGCTTCGCAAGCTTCGAACGTCCTTCGATCGCTTCGAGCCGTGCGCGTGCCACCGGGGTCGTCCACGTCAGTCCAGGAGATTCCGCAACCGTGGCTTCCACGAACGACCTCAAGAACGGCCTCGTGCTCAAGCTCGACGGCGGCCAGCTCTGGTCCGTAGTCGAGTTCCAGCACGTCAAGCCCGGCAAGGGCCCGGCCTTCGTGCGCACCAAGCTGAAGAACGTGCTTTCCGGCAAGGTCGTCGACAAGACGTTCAACGCCGGCGTCAAGGTCGAGACGGCCACTGTCGACAAGCGCGACATGCAGTTCTCGTACATGGACGGCGAGTACTTCGTCTTCATGGACATGCAGACCTACGACCAGCTCATGGTCGACCGCAAGGCCGTCGGCGACGCCGCCAACTTTCTGATCGAGGGCTTCACCGCCACCGTCGCGCAGCACGAGGGCGAGGTGCTCTTCGTGGAGCTGCCGGCCGCCGTCGAGCTCGTCGTCCAGGAGACCGAGCCGGGCGTCCAGGGCGACCGCTCCACCGGTGGCACCAAGCCCGCCACCCTGGAGACCGGTCACCAGATCAACGTCCCGCTCTTCATCACCACCGGTGAGAAGATCAAGGTCGACACCCGCACGAGCGACTACCTCGGCCGGGTGAACAGCTAACCGTGGCTGCCCGCAATACGGCCCGCAAGCGCGCCTTCCAGATCCTCTTCGAGGGGGACCAGCGGGGCGTCGACGTCCTGACGGTCCTCGCGGACTGGATCCGGCACTCCCGGACGGACACCCGGCAGCCGCCGGTGAGCGAGTTCACGATGCAGCTGGTCGAGGGCTACGCGAACTACGAGAAGCGCATCGACGACCTGATCTCGCAGTACGCCGTCGGCTGGACGCTCGACAGGATGCCGGTCGTCGACCGCAACATCCTGCGCCTCGGCGCGTACGAGCTGATCTGGCTGGACGAGACTCCGGACGCGGTCGTGCTCGACGAGGCGGTGCAGCTCGCCAAGGAGTTCTCCACGGACGAGTCGCCCGCCTTCGTGAACGGGCTGCTCGGCCGGTTCAAGGAGCTCAAGTCGTCGCTGCGCCGGGACGAGGCCTGAGCCCCGGTGCTCCGCACGGGGCGATGTCCTGTGCGGGTCCGTGAGGGCTGAGCGCGCAGTTCCCCGCGCCCCTGAGAACGCCGGAGGGCCCCCAGCATCACGCTGGGGGCCCTCCGGCGTCTCCCGATACGGCTGGAGCTCCCCCAGCCCCGCAGAAAGCCGCCGGGGTGGCCGGAACCGTCTGGTTCCGGCCACCCCGGCGGCACGTTTCTTCTCGGTGCTGGTGCGGGTCAGCCCTCTTCGTGGGCCACCGCGCGGCGCGCGTCCGCGTCCAGGACGCCCCAGCTGATCAGCTGCTCGGTGAGGACCGAGGGCGACTGGTCGTAGATGACGGCGAGGGTGCGCAGGTCGTCCTGGCGGATCGACAGCACCTTGCCGTTGTAGTCGCCGCGCTGGGACTGGATCGTCGCCGCGTAACGCTGCAGGGGGCCGGCCTTCTCGGCCGGCACGTGGGCCAGCCGCTCCAGGTCGAGGACCAGCTTCGGCGGCGGCTCGGCGGCTCCACCGGGCGTGGTGCCGGGCAGCAGCTCCTGCACGGGAACGCCGTAGAAGTCCGCGAGCTCCGCGAGGCGCTGCACGGTCACGGCGCGGTCGCCGCGCTCGTACGAACCGACCACGACCGCCTTCCAGCGGCCCTGGGACTTCTCCTCGACGCCGTGGAGTGAAAGGCCCTGCTGGGTACGGATGGCACGGAGCTTGGCCCCGAGCTGTTTGGCGTATTCGCTGGACATATGGCTCCCCGGCACTGTGTCGACGTGCGGCTCGGCCGCGCGGCTGGTGACTCACTGTGAGGTTACGCAGCGTGACTCTGCCCCGTCAAGCCGGATGGTCCGGACCGGCCCTTCCGTGTGAGCGGTGAACGGCCGGGACGGGGGTGGTGATCAGGGGCGTTGTCGGGCTGGTACCGTTGATGGCGCAATTCCGACGTCCTTTAATGATCCGTCCCGTGAGGCGGAGAAGGAGGTCCGTTTCCTATGGACACCGAACAGCAGAAGCAGCGGTACGAGTCCGATGCGCGGCCCGTTCTCGAGGCGCCCGACATCGCGCGGGTCCTGACCCGCATCGCCCACGAGATCGTGGAGCGCGCCAAGGGCGCCGAGGACGTGGTGCTCCTGGGCATCCCGACGCGGGGCGTGTACCTGGCCCAGCGGCTCGCCGCCAAGCTCCAGGAGATCACCGGCCGCGGGATCCCGGTCGGCTCCCTCGACATCACCATGTACCGCGACGACCTGCGCATGCACCCGCCGCGCGCGCTGGCCCGCACCGACATCCCCGGTGACGGCATCGACGGCCGCCTGGTCGTCCTCGTCGACGACGTGCTCTTCTCCGGCCGCACCATCCGCGCCGCCCTCGACGCGCTGAACGACATCGGCCGCCCGCGCGCCGTGCAGCTCGCGGTCCTCGTCGACCGCGGTCACCGCGAACTCCCGATCCGCGCCGACTACGTCGGCAAGAACCTCCCCACGTCGTTGCGGGAGACGGTCAAGGTCCAGCTCGCCGAGGAGGACGGTCGCGACACCGTGCTGCTCGGTGTGAAGCAGACCTCCCCGGGCGGGCCGCAGTAGCTCTCCGGCGTACGGCCCGCCGTACGCCGGTGCCCCCGCGCGCCCCGGCCCGCCCGGGTGTGTCCCAAGGACACACCCGGTGCCCGCTTCCCGACCTGAACTGCCTTACGGAGCCTGAAAGATGCAGCGTCATCTCATCTCGGCCGCCGACCTCACCCGCGACGACGCCGTCCTGATCCTCGACACCGCCGAGGAGATGGCCCGGGTCGCCGACCGGCCGATCAAGAAACTGCCGACCCTGCGCGGCCGTACCGTCGTCAACCTCTTCTTCGAGGACTCCACGCGTACCCGGATCTCCTTCGAGGCCGCCGAGAAGCGCCTGTCCGCGGACGTCATCAACTTCACCGCCAAGGGCTCCAGCGTCTCCAAGGGAGAGTCCCTGAAGGACACCGCCCAGACCCTGGAGGCCATGGGCGTCGACGCCGTCGTCATCCGGCACGGCGCCTCCGGAGCCCCCTACCGGCTCGCGACCTCCGGCTGGATCGACGCCGCCGTCATCAACGCCGGGGACGGCACCCACCAGCACCCCACCCAGGCGCTCCTCGACGCCTTCACCATGCGGCGCCGGCTCGTCGGCCGGGACGCGGGGCTCGGCCAGGACCTGGCGGGCAAGCGGATCACGCTCGTCGGCGACATCCTGCACAGCCGCGTGGCCCGCTCGAACGTCGACCTGCTGCACACCCTCGGCGCCGAGGTCACGCTCGTGGCCCCGCCGACCCTGGTGCCGGTCGGCGTCGAGACCTGGCCCTGCGAGGTCTCGTACGACCTCGACAGCACGCTCTCCAAGTCCGACGCGGTGATGCTGCTGCGCGTCCAGCGCGAGCGGATGAACGCGGCGTTCTTCCCCACCGAGCGCGAGTACTCGCGGCGCTACGGGCTCGACGGCGACCGCATGGCGCGGATGCCCGAGCACGCCATCGTGATGCACCCCGGCCCGATGGTCCGCGGCATGGAGATCACCGCCGAGGTCGCCGACTCCGACCGCTGCACCGTCGTCGAGCAGGTCACCAACGGCGTCTCCATCCGGATGGCCGTCCTGTACCTGCTGCTCGGTGGCAACGAGCCCGCCGTCACCCACTCGCGTACCGAGGAGAAGTAAGAACATGAGCAAGATCCTTATCCGTGGTGCGAAGGTGCTCGGCGGCGAGCCGCAGGACGTCCTGATCGACGGCGAGACGATCGCCGAGATCGGCGGCGGGCTGCCGGCCGAGGGCGCCGAGGTCGTCGAGGCCGACGGCCGGGTGCTCCTGCCGGGGCTCGTCGACCTGCACACCCATCTGCGCGAGCCCGGCCGCGAGGACTCCGAGACGGTCCTGACCGGCACCCGCGCCGCAGCGAGCGGCGGCTACACCGCCGTGTTCGCCATGGCCAACACCTTCCCGGTCGCCGACACCGCCGGCGTCGTCGAGCAGGTCTACCGGCTCGGCCGGGAGCACGGCTACTGCGACGTGCAGCCCATCGGGGCCGTCACCGTCGGCCTGGAGGGCAGGAAGCTCGCCGAACTGGGCGCGATGCACGAGTCCGCCGCCGGCGTCACCGTCTTCTCGGACGACGGCAAGTGCGTCGACGACGCCGTGATCATGCGCCGGGCACTGGAGTACGTGAAGGCCTTCGGCGGCGTCGTCGCCCAGCACGCGCAGGAGCCCCGCCTCACCGAGGGTGCCCAGATGAACGAGGGCGTCGTCTCCGCGGAACTGGGACTGGGCGGCTGGCCCGCGGTCGCCGAGGAGTCGATCATCGCCCGGGACGTGCTGCTCGCCGAGCACGTCGGCTCCCGCGTCCACATCTGCCACCTCTCGACCGCCGGCTCCGTCGAGATCGTCCGCTGGGCCAAGTCCCGCGGCATCGACGTGACCGCCGAGGTCACCCCGCACCACCTGCTCCTCACCGAGGAACTGGTGCGCTCGTACAACCCCGTCTACAAGGTCAACCCGCCGCTGCGCACCGAGCGCGACGTGCTGGCCCTGCGCGAGGCGCTCGCCGACGGCACCATCGACATCGTCGCCACCGACCACGCCCCGCACCCGCACGAGGACAAGGACTGCGAGTGGGCCGCCGCCGCCATGGGCATGGTGGGCCTGGAGACCGCGCTCTCCGTCGTCCAGCAGACGATGGTCGAGACCGGGCTGCTCGACTGGGCCGGCGTCGCGGACCGCATGTCCCGCAAGCCCGCCGAGATCGGCCGGGCCCAGGGTCACGGACGCCCCGTCTCGGCAGGTGAGCCCGCCAACCTCACGCTGGTGGACACGGCATACCGTGGTGAGGTGGACCCCGCGGGCTTCGCATCGCGCAGCCGCAACACTCCGTACGAGGGTCGTGAGCTGCCGGGCCGTGTCACGCACACGTGGCTGCGGGGCAGGGCCACGCTCGTCGACGGGAAGCTCGCGTGACATCACTCACCCCCCTTGCAGCGCAGATCGCCACGGACCTCACCACGGGCCTCGCGGCGGAACAGAAGTCCGCCGAGGTGACCGACTGGGCCGCCCGCGTCGGCTGGCTCGTCGGCCTCGTCCTGTTCGTCGCGCTCGTCTACTGGCTGATGCGCGAGGGCTGGAAGTGGCGCGGCACCCTCCAGGGCGACCTCCCGGCGCTCCCCGTGATGCCGGACGAGCCCGGTGCGGCGAGACCGGTCGTGCTGTCGATGACCGGCCGCTACCACGGCTCCACCACGGCGGGTCAGTGGCTGGACCGCATCGTGGCGCACGGCCTGGGCGCCCGCAGCAAGGCCGAGCTGACCCTGACGGACACGGGCCTCGACGTCGTACGGCCCGGCGCGGCCGACTTCTTCGTCCCGCGCGGGCAGCTGCGCGAGGCCCGGCTCGACAAGGGCATCGCGGGCAAGGTCCTCTCCGAGGGCGGGCTGCTCGTCGTCACCTGGAAGCACGGTGACCGGCTGATCGACTCCGGGTTCCGCTCGGACCGCGCGGCGGAGCACAACGAGTGGGTCGCCACCCTGAACCACATGATCGACAAGAGCAACGACACGGAAGGCGCACGATGACCACCTCCGACCAGGGGACCGCCTCGCGCAGGCAGAAGGCGGCGCCCGCCGTACTCGTCCTGGAGGACGGCCGGACCTTCCGCGGCCGTGCCTACGGGGCCGTGGGGGCGACCTTCGGCGAAGCGGTGTTCTCCACCGGCATGACCGGCTACCAGGAGACCCTCACCGATCCGTCGTACCACCGCCAGGTCGTCGTGATGACCGCCCCGCACGTCGGCAACACCGGCATCAACGACGAGGACATGGAGTCCAGGAAGATCTGGGTCTCCGGCTACGTCGTACGCGACCCCGCGCGCGTGCCCTCCAGCTGGCGCTCGCGGCGCACGCTGGACGAGGAGCTCGCCGCGCAGGGCGTCGTCGGCATCAGCGGCGTCGACACCCGGGCGCTCACCCGCCACCTGCGCGAGCGCGGCGCCATGCGCGTCGGCATCTTCTCCGGCGGCGACCTGCCCGACGACGCCACCCTGCTGGACCAGGTGCGCGAGGCCCCCGAGATGAAGGGCGCCAGCCTCTACGAGGAGGTCGCCACCGAGGAGGCGTACGTCGTCCCGGCCGTCGGTGAGAAGAAGTTCACCGTCGCCGCCGTGGACCTCGGCATCAAGGGCATGACCCCGCACCGCATGGCCGAACGCGGCATAGAGGTGCACGTCCTGCCCGCCACCGCGACCGTCGAGGAGATCTACGCGGTCGCCCCCGACGGCGTGTTCTTCTCCAACGGCCCCGGCGACCCGGAGCAGGCCGAGCACCCGGTCGCCCTGATGCGTGCCGTGCTGGAGCGGAAGACGCCCCTGTTCGGCATCTGCTTCGGCAACCAGATCCTCGGCCGCGCCCTCGGCTTCGGCACCTACAAACTGAAGTACGGGCACCGGGGCATCAACCAGCCCGTGCAGGACCGTACGACCGGCAAGGTCGAGGTCACCGCGCACAACCACGGCTTCGCCGTCGACGCCCCGCTCGACCAGGTCTCCGAGACCCCCTACGGGCGCGCCGAGGTCAGCCACGTCTGTCTGAACGACCAGGTCGTCGAGGGGCTGCGGCTGCTCGACCGGCCCGCGTTCAGCGTCCAGTACCACCCCGAAGCGGCGGCGGGCCCGCACGACGCCGCCTACCTGTTCGACCGCTTCACGTCTTTGATGAACACAGCCCAGATGGAGGGCCAGCGTGCCTAAGCGCTCCGATATCCAGTCCGTCCTGGTCATCGGCTCCGGCCCGATCGTCATCGGCCAGGCCGCCGAGTTCGACTACTCAGGCACCCAGGCCTGCCGCGTCCTCAAGGCCGAGGGACTGCGGGTGATCCTGGTCAACTCCAACCCGGCGACGATCATGACCGACCCGGAGATCGCCGACGCCACGTACGTCGAGCCGATCACCCCGGAGTTCGTCGAGAAGATCATCGCCAAGGAGCGGCCCGACGCCCTGCTGCCGACGCTCGGCGGCCAGACCGCCCTCAACACCGCGATCTCCATGCACGAGCAGGGGGTGCTGGAGAAGTACGGCGTCGAGCTGATCGGCGCCAACGTCGAGGCGATCAACAAGGGCGAGGACCGCGACCTCTTCAAGGGCGTCGTCGAGGCCGTCCGCGAGAAGATCGGACACGGCGAGTCCGCCCGGTCCGTGATCTGCCACTCCATGGACGACGTGCTCAAGGGCGTCGACACGCTCGGCGGCTACCCCGTCGTCGTGCGCCCCTCCTTCACCATGGGCGGCGCCGGCTCCGGCTTCGCCCACGACGAGGAGGAGCTGCGCCGCATCGCCGGCCAGGGCCTCACGCTCTCCCCGACCACCGAGGTGCTCCTGGAGGAGTCCATCCTCGGCTGGAAGGAGTACGAGCTGGAGCTGATGCGCGACAGGAACGACAACGTCGTGGTCGTCTGCTCCATCGAGAACTTCGACCCGATGGGCGTCCACACCGGCGACTCGATCACCGTCGCGCCCGCGATGACGCTGACCGACCGCGAGTACCAGCGGCTGCGGGACATCGGCATCGCGATCATCCGCGAGGTCGGCGTCGACACCGGCGGCTGCAACATCCAGTTCGCTGTGGACCCGGCCGACGGCCGCATCATCGTCATCGAGATGAACCCGCGCGTCTCCCGCTCCTCGGCCCTCGCGTCGAAGGCCACCGGCTTCCCGATCGCCAAGATCGCCGCCAAGCTGGCCGTCGGCTACACGCTCGACGAGATCCCGAACGACATCACCGAGAAGACGCCGGCCTCCTTCGAGCCGACCCTCGACTACGTGGTCGTCAAGGCTCCGCGGTTCGCCTTCGAGAAGTTCCCGTCCGCCGACTCCACGCTGACCACGACCATGAAGTCGGTCGGCGAGGCCATGGCCATCGGCCGGAACTTCACCGAGGCGCTCCAGAAGGCGCTGCGGTCCCTGGAGAAGAAGGGCAGCCAGTTCACGTTCGTCGGCGACCCCGGCGACAAGGCCGCTCTGCTGGCAGAGGCCGTCCGGCCCACCGACGGGCGCATCAACTCCGTCATGCAGGCCATCCGCGCCGGCGCCACGCCCGAGGAGATCTTCGACGCGACGAAGATCGACCCGTGGTTCGTGGACCAGCTCTTCCTGCTCAAGGAGGTCGCGGACGAGCTGGCCGCCGCCGACAAGCTGGAGCCGGAGCTGCTCGCCGAGGCCAAGCGCCACGGCTTCTCCGACGTCCAGATCGGCGAGATCCGCGGGCTGCGCGAGGACGTCGTACGCGAGGTGCGGCACGCGCTGGGCGTACGGCCGGTCTACAAGACGGTCGACACCTGCGCCGCCGAGTTCGCCGCGAAGACGCCGTACTTCTACTCCTCCTACGACGAGGAGAGCGAGGTCGCGCCGCGCGAGAAGGCCGCGGTGATCATCCTGGGCTCCGGCCCGAACCGCATCGGCCAGGGCATCGAGTTCGACTACTCCTGCGTCCACGCCTCCTTCGCGCTGAGCGACGCGGGCTACGAGACCGTGATGGTCAACTGCAACCCCGAGACCGTCTCCACGGACTACGACACCTCCGACCGCCTGTACTTCGAGCCGCTCACCCTCGAGGACGTGCTGGAGATCGTCCACGCCGAGACGCTGGCCGGACCGATCGCGGGCGTCATCGTCCAGCTCGGCGGCCAGACCCCGCTGGGCCTGGCGCAGGCGCTCAAGGACAACGGCGTGCCGGTCGTGGGCACCCCGCCCGAGGCCATCCACGCCGCCGAGGACCGCGGCGCCTTCGGCCAGGTGCTCGCCGAGGCCGGGCTGCCCGCGCCGAAGCACGGCACCGCCACCACCTTCGCCGGCGCCAAGGCCATCGCGGACGAGATCGGCTACCCCGTCCTCGTCCGCCCGTCGTACGTCCTGGGCGGACGCGGCATGGAGATCGTGTACGACGAGACGCGGCTCGCCTCCTACATCGCCGAGTCGACCGAGATCAGCCCGTCCCGGCCGGTCCTGGTCGACCGCTTCCTGGACGACGCGATCGAGATCGACGTGGACGCCCTGTACGACGGCCACGAGCTGTACCTCGGCGGTGTCATGGAGCACATCGAGGAGGCCGGTATCCACTCCGGCGACTCGGCGTGCGCGCTGCCCCCGATCACGCTCGGCGGCTTCGACATCAAGCGCCTGCGCACCTCCACCGAGGCCATCGCCAAGGGTGTCGGCGTGCGCGGACTGATCAACATCCAGTTCGCGATGGCCGGCGACATCCTGTACGTCCTGGAGGCCAACCCGCGTGCCTCGCGCACGGTCCCCTTCACCTCGAAGGCGACCGCGGTGCCGCTCGCCAAGGCCGCCGCCCGCATCTCGCTGGGCGCGACCGTCGCCGAGCTGCGCGCCGAGGGACTGCTGCCGGCCGTCGGCGACGGCGGGGAGCTGCCGATGGACGCGCCGATCTCCGTCAAGGAGGCCGTCATGCCGTGGTCGCGCTTCCGCGACGTCCACGGCCGCGGCGTGGACACCATCCTCGGCCCGGAGATGCGCTCCACCGGCGAGGTCATGGGCATCGACTCGGTGTTCGGCACGGCGTACGCCAAGTCCCAGGCGGCCGCCTACGGGCCGCTGCCGACCAAGGGCCGCGCCTTCATCTCCGTCGCCAACCGCGACAAGCGCTCGATGATCTTCCCGGCGCGCGAGCTCGTCGCCCACGGCTTCGAACTGTTCGCCACCTCCGGCACGGCCGAGGTGCTCAGGCGCAACGGCATCAACGCCACCGTCGTGCGCAAGCAGTCCGAGGGCGTGGGCCCGAACGGCGAGAAGACGATCGTCCAGCTCATCCACGAGGGCGGCGTCGACCTCATCGTCAACACGCCGTACGGCACCGGGGGCCGCCTCGACGGCTACGACATCCGTACGGCGGCCGTGGCCCGCTCCGTGCCCTGCCTGACGACGGTCCAGGCGCTCGCCGCGGCCGTCCAGGGCATCGACGCGCTCAACGGCGGCGACGTGGGCGTGCGCTCCCTGCAGGAACACGCCGAGCATCTGACCGCGGCCCGCGGCTAGCAGCCCCGAGGGGGACACCGGAAACGGTGTCCCCCTCTTCATGAGCCTTCTTCCGCCGAGGCTCCTCGACGAGGACACCCACCATGTACAAGCTCTTCTTCCGGCTCGCGTTCCGGCGTATGGACCCCGAGCAGGCCCACCACCTCGCCTTCCGCTGGATCCGGCTCGCCGCGCGCGTCCCCGTCCTGCGGACCTTCGCCGCCGCGGTGCTCGCGCCCCGGTACGAGGAACTGCGCACCGAGGCGTTCGGGCTGCGCATGCACGGGCCGTTCGGGCTCGCGGCCGGCTTCGACAAGAACGCGGTCGCCGTCGACGGCCTGTCGATGCTCGGCTTCGACCACGTCGAGATCGGCACGGTCACCGGGGAGGCGCAGCCGGGCAACCCCGTGAAGCGCCTGTTCCGCCTTCTGCCGGACCGCGCGCTGATCAACCGCATGGGATTCAACAACGAGGGTTCCGCGGCCGTGGCGGAGCGCCTGAGGACCCGTACGCCCGTCTTCCGGACGGTCGTGGGCGTCAACATCGGCAAGACCAAGGCCGTCCCGGAGGCCGAGGCCGCCGCCGACTACGTGAAGTCCACCGAGCGGCTGGCCCCGTACGCCGACTACCTCGTGGTCAACGTCAGCTCGCCGAACACGCCCGGACTGCGCAACCTCCAGGCCACCGAGTCGCTGCGGCCGCTGCTGACCGCCGTCCGCGAGGCCGCCGACCGGACCGTCACCACGCGCCGTGTACCGCTGCTCGTGAAGATCGCGCCGGACCTCGCGGACGAGGACGTCGACGCCGTCGCCGACCTCGCCGTCGAGCTCGGCCTGGACGGCGTCATCGCCACGAACACCACCGTCGCGCGCCAGGAGCTGGGCCTGCGCTCGGACGCCTCGCTCGTCGCCGAGACCGGCGGGCTGTCCGGCGCACCGCTCAAGGCACGCTCCCTGGAGGTGCTGAGGCGCCTGTACGCGCGCGTGGGGGACCGGATCACCCTGGTGGGCGTGGGCGGCGTCGAGAACGCCGAGGACGCCTGGCAGCGCATCCTGGCCGGCGCCACGCTGGTCCAGGGCTACAGCGCCTTCGTCTACGAGGGCCCCTTCTGGGCGCGCGGCATCCACAAGGGTCTCGCCGCCCGCCTGCGCACCAGCCCGTACGCCACCCTCGCCGACGCGGTCGGCGCCGACGTGAGGAAGACGACGGTATGAGCCCGGAACCCTTCGGCGCCCGCCTGCGCCGCGCCATGGACGAGCGGGGCCCCCTGTGTGTCGGCATCGACCCGCACGCCTCGCTGCTGGCCGACTGGGGCCTGAACGACGACGTGGCGGGCCTGGAGCGCTTCAGCCGCACCGTCGTGGAGGCGCTGGCCGACCGGGTCGCCGTACTGAAGCCGCAGAGCGCGTTCTTCGAGCGCTTCGGGTCCCGCGGCGTCGCCGTGCTGGAGAAGTCGGTGGCGCAGGCGCGCGCGGCCGGGGCGCTGGTCGTCATGGACGCCAAGCGCGGTGACATCGGCTCGACGATGGCGGCGTACGCCGCCGCCTTCCTGGCGGAGGGCTCGCCGCTCTTCTGCGACGCGCTCACCGTCTCGCCGTACCTCGGCTACGGATCCCTGAAGCCGGCGGTCGAGCTGGCCCGGGAGAGCGGCGCCGGGCTGTTCGTGCTGGCGCTGACCTCCAACCCGGAGGGCGCCGAGGTGCAGCACGCGGTGCGCCCCGGGGGCGGCGCGTCGCGGAACGTGGGCGCGACCATGCTGGCGCACCTCGCCGAGGAGAACGCCGGACAGACCCCGCTGGGCTCCTTCGGGGCGGTCGTCGGCGCCACACTCGGCGATCTGGCCTCCTACGACCTCGACATCAACGGCCCGCTCCTCGCTCCGGGGATCGGCGCCCAGGGCGCGACCCCGGCCGACCTCCCGCGGGTCTTCGGGGCGGCGGTGCGCCAAGTGGTGCCGAACGTCAGCCGGGGCGTCCTGCGGCACGGACCCGACATCGGCGCACTACGCGCGTCATCCGATCTCTACGCGGCGCAGATCCGGGCGGCGGTGGGGGAGGCCTGACGGGCCGGGCCGCGCCCCCGGCGTGCGTCTTCCGGACGCCGCGCGTCTGAATACATGCTCAAATCCGGGGAGTTTTGTCGGGAATGTCGGACTCGACAGAGGCTGACCAGGACTTTTCCGCTGTTCTCGCTGACTCCGGCGGACTTGCCCGCTAGTCTCCGACGAGAGCCGACGGGTAACGCCGTTGTCCGTCGCTCACCAGGTGCGGAGCGATCAGGCTCCGTACCGGTCCGTATCCGACAGTTCGACATCCGAGGTGACGTAGGCGTGGCTCTTCCGCCCCTTACCCCTGAACAGCGCGCAGCCGCGCTCGAAAAGGCCGCCGCGGCTCGCCGGGAGCGGGCCGAGGTCAAGAATCGACTCAAGCACTCCGGCGCCTCCCTCCACGAGGTCATCAAGCAGGGTCAGGAGAACGACGTCATCGGCAAGATGAAGGTCTCCGCTCTCCTGGAGTCCCTGCCGGGCGTGGGCAAGGTCCGCGCCAAGCAGATCATGGAGCGGCTCGGGATCTCCGAGAGCCGCCGGGTGCGGGGTCTCGGCTCCAACCAGATCGCCTCTTTGGAGCGCGAGTTCGGCGGCGGTGCTGCCTGACGTTCTCAGGCACCCCTGAGAACCTGGATAATCGCCGCATGGCAGCAACACCCCGGGGGACGTCCCCCGTACCCCCGGACGCACGTCCGCGGCTGACCGTGCTCTCCGGCCCCTCCGGGGTCGGCAAGAGCACGGTCGTCGCTCATATGCGCAAGGAGCACCCCGAGGTCTGGCTCTCGGTGTCGGCGACGACCCGCAGACCGCGCCCCGGTGAGAAGCACGGCATCCACTACTTCTTCGTCAGCGACGAGGAGATGGACAAGCTGATCGCCAACGGCGAACTGCTCGAATGGGCCGAGTTCGCGGGCAACCGCTACGGGACGCCCCGCGACGCCGTGATCGAGCGGCTGGAGTCGGGCGAGCCGGTCCTCCTGGAGATCGACCTCCAGGGAGCCCGGCAGGTCCGCGAGTCGATGTCCGACGCCCTGCTGGTGTTCCTGGCTCCGCCCTCCTGGGAGGAGCTGGTGCGCAGACTCACCGGGCGGGGTACCGAACCGCCCGAGGTCATCGAGCGCCGGCTGCAGGCCGCCAAGATCGAACTGGCGGCCGAGCCGGAGTTCGACACGACCCTGGTCAACACCTCCGTCGAGGACGTGGCTCGCGAGCTGCTAGCCTTGATGGAAGTTGTCTGATCTTCCAGGTCACCTTCAAGGTCAGTATCCCCTTTTCGGAAGGCAGAGCGTGTCCTCTTCCATCACCACGCCCGAGGGCATCATCAACCCTCCGATCGACGAGCTCCTCGAGGCAACCGACTCGAAGTACAGCCTGGTGATCTACGCGGCCAAGCGTGCCCGCCAGATCAATGCGTACTACTCGCAGCTCGGTGAGGGTCTCCTCGAGTACGTCGGTCCCCTCGTCGACACGCACGTCCACGAGAAGCCGCTGTCGATCGCCCTCCGGGAGATCAACGCGGGCCTGCTGACGTCGGAGGCCATCGAGGGCCCGGCCCAGTAGTATTTTCTGCTTGCAGTTCATTTGTCCACAGGCCCGGCAGTACATCTGCCGGGCCTGTGGTGTGTGATGGGGACGTACCTGTTCCGAGGCCGGGGAGAGACGTGGACAAGCCGAAGGTCGTGCTGGGAGTCAGCGGTGGCATCGCCGCCTACAAAGCGTGCGAGCTGCTGCGCCGCCTGACCGAGTCCGGGCACGACGTCCGTGTCGTGCCGACGCAGTCCGCACTGCACTTCGTCGGCGCCGCCACCTGGTCCGCCCTCTCCGGGCACCCCGTCTCGACCGAGGTCTGGACGGACGTCCACGAGGTGCCGCACGTACGGATCGGCCAGCGGGCCGACCTCGTCGTCGTCGCGCCCGCCACCACCGACCTGCTGGCGAAGGCGGCCCACGGGCTGGCCGACGACCTCCTCACCAACACCCTGCTCACCGCCCGCTGCCCGGTCGTCTTCGCGCCCGCCATGCACACCGAGATGTGGGAGCACCCGGCCACCCGGGAGAACGTGGCGACGCTGCGCCGCCGGGGCGCCGTCGTCATCGAGCCCGCCGTGGGCCGGCTGACCGGCGCGGACACCGGCAAGGGACGGCTGCCCGACCCCGCCGAGATCTTCGAGACCTGCCGCCGGGTGCTCGCACGGGGCGTGACCGGGCCGGACCTCGCCGGCCGGCACGTCGTCGTCAGCGCGGGCGGCACGCGCGAGCCGCTCGACCCGGTCCGCTTCCTCGGCAACCGCTCCTCCGGGAAGCAGGGGTACGCCCTCGCGCGCACCGCGGCCGCCCGGGGCGCCCGGGTCACGCTGATCGCCGCGAACACCGCGATGCCGGATCCGGCGGGCGTCGACGTCGTCCGGGTCGGCACCGCCGTGCAGCTGCGCGAGGCCGTGCTCAAGGCGGCCCCCGACGCCGACGCCGTGGTGATGGCGGCGGCCGTGGCCGACTTCCGCCCTGCGCAGTACGCGACGGGGAAGATCAAGAAGAAGGACGGACAGGAACCGGAGCCGATCGTTCTCGTCCGCAACCCCGACATCCTCGCGGAGATCGCGAAGGACCGCGCCCGGGAGGGACAGGTGGTCGTCGGTTTCGCCGCCGAGACGGACGACGTGCTGGCCAACGGCCGGACCAAGCTCCGGCGCAAGGGCTGCGACCTCCTCGTCGTCAACGAGGTCGGGGAGCGCAAGACCTTCGGCTCCGAGGAGAACGAGGCGGTCGTGCTGGGCGCCGACGGCAGCGAGACCCCGGTGCCCCACGGTCCCAAGGAGGCGCTGGCCGAAATCGTGTGGGACCTGGTGGAGCACCGCTTGAGCCGAGCTGCTGGTTCGCTCGAGTCACACTGATGAAACCCGTGCACAGGGGTGTGGAGATCTGGCGGAGAAGGTCCGTCGTGCCGCAGAATGCCCGTGCCGCAGGTCACAGCGTTTCCGAGAGGCGAGACAGTAGCCCTGCGGCGAAGTGCGACCGATAAGCTGTTGTCGGACGACGCCGGGCGCAGCTCCCGGCCGTCCGCCAATGATCAGACAGCAGCCGCTGCAACCACAGGGAGCGTTGTGTCCCGTCGCCTGTTCACCTCGGAGTCCGTGACCGAGGGTCACCCCGACAAGATCGCTGACCAGATCAGCGACACCATCCTCGATGCACTTCTGCGTGAGGACCCGAGGTCCCGGGTCGCCGTCGAGACCCTGATCACGACCGGTCTCGTACACGTGGCCGGCGAGGTCACGACGAAGGCCTACGCGCCGATCGCCCAGCTCGTGCGCGACAAGATCCTCGAGATCGGCTACGACTCCTCGAAGAAGGGCTTCGACGGGGCGTCCTGCGGCGTGTCCGTGTCGATCGGCTCCCAGTCCCCCGACATCGCGCAGGGTGTCGACACCGCGTACGAGAAGCGGGTCGAGGGCGACGAGGACGAGCTCGACAAGCAGGGTGCCGGAGACCAGGGCCTGATGTTCGGCTACGCGACGGACGAGACCCCGGAGCTCATGCCGCTCCCGATCCACCTCGCCCACCGCCTCGCGCGCCGCCTCTCCGAGGTCCGCAAGAACGGTACGATCCCCTACCTGCGTCCCGACGGAAAGACCCAGGTCACCATCGAGTACGACGGTGACAAGGCGGTCCGCCTGGACACCGTCGTCGTCTCCTCGCAGCACGCGTCGGACATCGACCTGGACTCGCTGCTGGCGCCCGACATCCGCGAGTTCGTGGTGGAGCCCGAGCTGAAGGCGCTCCTGGACGACGGCATCAAGCTGGAGACCGAGGGCTACCGGCTGCTGGTCAACCCGACCGGCCGTTTCGAGATCGGCGGCCCGATGGGCGACGCCGGCCTGACCGGCCGCAAGATCATCATCGACACGTACGGCGGCATGGCCCGCCACGGCGGCGGCGCGTTCTCCGGCAAGGACCCGTCCAAGGTCGACCGTTCCGCCGCGTACGCCATGCGCTGGGTCGCCAAGAACGTCGTCGCGGCGGGCCTCGCCTCCCGCTGCGAGGTCCAGGTCGCCTACGCGATCGGCAAGGCCGAGCCCGTCGGGCTCTTCGTCGAGACCTTCGGCACCGCGAAGATCGACGCGGAGAGGATCGAGACGGCGATCACCGAGGTCTTCGACCTCCGCCCGGCCGCGATCATCCGCGACCTCGACCTGCTGCGCCCGATCTACGCCCAGACCGCCGCGTACGGCCACTTCGGCCGCGCGCTCCCCGAGTTCACCTGGGAGAAGACGGACCGGGTGGACGCACTGCGCAAGGCGGCAGGGCTCTAGGCCGTTTCTTTCGGATCGGCCCGGGTCCGCGGCGCCCGGCACGGCGCCTCGCGGCGTCGTGGCACGACCCGGGTACGCCCGGTACGCGGATCGTGTTCCGCCGTGCGACGCACCGCACCGGACACCGCGGCCTGATCCGGCCTGATCCGACCTGATCCAAAAGAAACGCCCCAGCCCCGCAACAGGCGGCGTCCGCCGCGGCACCGGCCGCCGGCTGCCCGCCCGTTCCCGGCGGGGCGGTTTCTTCGGGACCCGGCATCCTCAGGGGTGCCGGGTCCCGGCGTCTTCCGTGCGGACCACCGCCGATCCCCGTGCGGGCCGCCGCCGAACGAGCGGCCCGAGGCAGCGGCGCCCCGTGGGGTACGCGATCCGTGGCCGGTCCGTTCCCGGGCGTGGGGCGGTGTCAGTGGGGTCTGGTAGGAATGCTGCTGTGAGCAGCGAGAACGGGCAGGCGGGGGGCGGGGCCGACGGGGCGCCGCCCGAGCAGCTTGCGCTGATCCGGGACGCCGTGCGCAAGGCGCCGCGGGCCAAGCCGCGGACCTGGCGCGGGGCCGCGGTCGCCAAGGACCTGCCCGTCGCGCGCGTGCTCGTCGACAAGGGCGTGCTGCACCTCGACCGCTACTTCGACTACGCCGTGCCCGAGGAGCTCGACGCCGACGCCCAGCCGGGGGTGCGGGTCCGGGTGCGGTTCGGAGCCGGGCGGCACCGGGTGCGGGAGGGGCGGCGCGAGGGCGGCGGGCTGATCGACGGGTACCTCGTCGAGCGGCTGGCCGAGTCGGACTACGCGGGACCCCTGGCGGCGCTCGCCCAGGTCGTGTCGCCCGAGCCCGTGCTGGGCGAGGAGCTGCTCGGCCTCGCGCGGGCCGTCGCCGACCGGTATGCCGGAAGCCTGGCCGACGTGCTGCAACTGGCCGTCCCGCCGCGCAACGCCCGGGCCGAGGCGAAGCCGTCGCCCGAGCCGCTGCCCGTGCCGGCGGTGCCTGACGCCGGGCCCTGGAGCAGGTACGCGCGGGGGGCCGCCTTCATCGAGTCGCTCGCGGGCGGCGGGACCCCCCGGGCCGTGTGGAACGCGCTGCCGGGTCCGGCCTGGGCCGAGGAGCTGGCCCGGGCCGTGGCGGCGACGCTCGCCTCGGGGCGCGGCGCGCTCGTCGTCGTGCCGGACGGACGGGCCGTCAGCCGCGTCGACGCCGCGCTGACCTCGGTGCTGGGGGAGGGCCGTCATGCCGTGCTCACCGCCGAGGCCGGCCCCGAGAAGCGCTACCGGCAGTGGCTGGCCGTACGGCGCGGATCCGTCCGGGCCGTGGTGGGGACCAGGGCCGCCATGTTCGCCCCCGTCCGGGACCTGGGCCTGGTGGCCGTCTGGGACGACGGGGACGGCAGCCACAGCGAGCCGCACGCACCGCAGCCGCACGCCAGGGAAGTGCTCCTGCTGCGCGCCGCCCACGACAAGTGCGCTTTTCTGCTGGGGAGCTGGAGCTGCACCGTCGAGGCGGCGCAGCTCGTCGAGAGCGGCTGGGCGGGCCCGATCGTCGCCGAGCGGGAGCGGGTCCGGGCGGCGGCGCCGCTCGTACGGACCGTCGGGGACCATGATCTCGCGCGTGACGAGGCGGCCCGCGCCGCGCGCCTGCCCACCCTCGCCTGGCAGGCCGTACGGGAAGGGCTGAAGCAGGGGCCCGTACTGGTGCAGGTGCCCCGGCGCGGTTACGTACCGCGGATGGCCTGCGCGCAGTGCCGGGCGCCTGCCCGCTGCCGGCACTGCGCCGGGCCGTTGGAGGGGCAGGACTCCGGGGGCCTGCGGTGCGGGTGGTGCGGGCGGGAGGAGAGCGGCTGGCACTGTCCCGAGTGCGGCGGGTTCCGGCTGCGGGCGCAGGTCGTGGGGGCGCGGCGGACCGCCGAGGAACTGGGACGCGCGTTCCCCGCGGTGCCCGTGCGGACCTCCGGGCGCGAGCAGGTACTGGACACGGTGCCGGGGTCGCCCGCCCTCGTCGTCAGTACGCCGGGCGCGGAGCCGGTGGCCGAGGGCGGCTACGCGGCGGCGCTGCTGCTCGACGGCTGGGCGATGCTCGGGCGGCCCGACCTGCGGGCCGGCGAGGAGGCGCTGCGGCGCTGGATCGACGCGGCGGCGCTGGTACGGGGCCAGCGGGACGGCGGGACCGTGGTGGTCGTCGCCGAGCCGACCCTGCGGCCCGTGCAGGCGCTGGTGCGGTGGGATCCGGTCGGACACGCCGTCCGGGAGCTGGCGGAGCGGGCCGAGCTGGGGTTCCCGCCGGTGTCCCGGATGGCGGCCGTGTCCGGGACCGCGGAGGCGCTCGGTGGATTCCTCGCCGCTGTCGAACTGCCGGGCGAGGCCGAGGTGCTGGGGCCGGTACCGGTGTCGCCGGCCGAACCGGGGCGGCCGCGGCGGCCGGGTGCGCCGCCGGCGGGCGAGCCGTGGGAGCGGGCGCTGATCCGGGTGCCGCCGGGCAAGGGTGCCGCGCTGGCGTCCGCCCTGAAGAGCGCGCAGGCGGCCCGGACGGCGCGTGGCGGCAGCGGGGGCGGTGGAGGCGCCGAGGCGGTACGCATCCGGATCGATCCGCCCGACATCGGGTGACCGGGGGTGCGTACGCGTCCGCCCCCGAGGGTTCCGGTCCCGGGGGCAGATGAGTGGGTGCGGACGGGCGGGTGCTGTGGGGCGGGGGCCGCGGGTGGACGGATCGCCTCGCGGCGGACGGACGCGTGCGTCAGCCGTTGCGCGGGCCCGGGAAGGCGCTGGGCCTGGCCTCCTCGCGCAGGGTGGGGCTCCCCGACGTGGGCTGGGTCGGCATGGGCGGAGGCATGGAGCGGGCGGACGGGACCGTGGGCATCCCGGTGTCGACGGCGATACGGGCTCCTGAGGGCTCGGTCGCGCGCTCGGCCTCGGCGGCGGCCTGCGCGGTCGCCCGGCGGGCGCCGTAACGGCGGTGCACCGCCTGCTTCGTGACCCCGAGGGCCGAACCCACCGCGTCCCACGAGAAGCCCAGCGAGCGGTCGAAGTCCACGGCGGCCGTGACCAGGGTCTCGACGCTGTCCCGCAGCTCCTGGGCCAGGCGGACGGTCGGAGCGGGGGCACGCCCGTAGACGACGAAGCCCGCGGAGGGGCCGGAGCGGCGCGGGCGGTAGACGTTCCCCAGCTGGGCTGTCAGCGTGCGCAGTGCGTCCACCTGTCGACGGACCCGCTCGATGTCCCGCACCAGCAAGTGCAGGCTTGCCCGGGCCTGGGCGTCGTGGGTTGCGTGGTCGGCCATGAACAAGCCTCTCGGACCGGCGTTGAAAAGGTCCGGGCCGCGATTGCGGCCCGTTTTGGTCAACTCTTTCTTGACAACGCGTTTCACCGTGAGTGGTCACGCACGAGGGGCGCGGGGGCATATGCGTACGCCCCCGGCGGTCGGGGCGGCGCTCGTCCCGGCCCGGAGCCGGAGTGTGCCCCATAGACTGGTGCGCTGCCCGTTGTGAACCCGCCCGAGAGGCCGACCGTCACCCATGAAGCTCGTCTTCGCCGGCACCCCAGAGGTCGCCGTTCCCGCCCTGGACGCCCTGATCGCCTCCGGGCGCCACGAGGTGGCCGCCGTCGTCACGCGCCCCGACGCGCCGGCCGGGCGGGGGCGCAGGCTCGTCGCGAGCCCCGTCGCGCAGCGTGCCGAGCACGCCGGGATCGAGGTGCTCAAGCCGGTGCGGCCGCGGGACGAGGACTTCCTCGCACGGCTGCGGGAGATCGCCCCGGACTGCTGCCCCGTCGTGGCGTACGGGGCGCTGCTGCCGCGGGTCGCGCTCGACGTCCCCGCCCGCGGCTGGGTCAACCTGCACTTCTCGCTGCTGCCCGCCTGGCGCGGGGCGGCGCCCGTGCAGCACGCGGTGATGGCCGGGGACGAGATCACCGGCGCGTCCACCTTCCTCATCGAGGAGGGGCTCGACTCCGGGCCCGTGTACGGGACCGTCACCGAGGAGGTGCGGCCCACCGACACCAGCGGGGACCTGCTGACGCGGCTCGCCTTCGCCGGGTCCGGGCTGCTCGCGGCGACCATGGACGGGATCGAGGACGGCACGCTGAAGGCTGTGCCGCAGCCGGCGGACGGGGTCACCCTGGCGCCGAAGATCACCGTCGAGGACGCGCGGGTGGACTGGAGCGCGCCGGCGCTGCGGGTCGACCGGGTCGTGCGGGGATGCACGCCCGCGCCCGGGGCGTGGACCGTGTTCCGCGGGGAGCGGCTGAAGCTCGTCCAGGCCGCGCCCGTCCCCGAGCGGACGGACCTGGCGCCGGGAGCGCTGGCGGTCGGGAAGAACAGCGTGCACGTGGGGACCGGGTCGTACGCGATCGAGTTGCTGTGGGTGCAGGCGCAGGGGAAGAAGCCGATGAGGGCCGCCGACTGGGCCCGGGGGGTGCGGATCGCCTCCGGCGAGGTGGTCGGAGCCTGACGGGTGTCCTGCGGACGGCTGGGCGGGGGCGGCGGCCGGACGGTGTGATGCCGGGTGCGGGCCGGTGGGGGCCGCTCGCGCAGCTCCCCTCGCCCCTTCCGGGCGCCCCTGCGGGAGCGCTCCGGAATCCGGGCGACGTAACCTGAGGGGCGTATCTCTTCCACTGAGCCGGAGCACCTTTTCGTGAGTGAGCAGACTCGTCGGGGTCGTCAGCAGGGCAAGCCGTACCGTCGTCCGAAGAAGGACCCCGTGCGGATGCTCGCCTTCGATGCGTTGCGGGCGGTGGACGAACGGGACGCGTACGCGAACCTCGTGCTGCCGCCGCTGCTGCGGAAGGCGCGGGAGAACGGCGACTTCGACGGGCGGGACGCGGCGCTGGCGACCGAGCTGGTGTACGGGACGCTGCGCCGGCAGGGGACGTACGACGCGATCATCGCGGCGTGCGTGGACCGGCCGCTGCGCGAGGTCGACCCGCCGGTGCTGGACGTACTCAACCTGGGCGCCCACCAGTTGCTCGGCACGCGGATCCCGACGCACGCGGCCGTGTCGGCCACCGTCGACCTCGCGCGGATCGTCCTCGGCGACGGGCGGGCGAAGTTCGTCAACGCCGTGCTCCGCAAGATCTCGCGGCAGGAGCTGGACGCCTGGATCGAGCAGGTCGCGCCGCCCTACGACGAGGACGCCGAGGACCATCTCGCCGTCGTCCACTCGCATCCGCGGTGGATCGTCTCCGCCCTGTGGGACTCGCTGGGCGGCGGCCGCGCCGGCATCGAGGACCTGCTGGAGGCCGACAACGAACGGCCCGAGGTGACGCTGGTCGCCAGGCCCGGACGTGCCACCGCGGACGAGATCCTCGGCGCGCTCGGCGAGGGGACGGCGCTGCCGGGACGCTGGTCGCCGTACGCCGTGCGGCTGTCCGAGGGCGGCGAGCCGGGGGCGATCGACGCCGTGCGCGAAGGGCGCGCCGGCGTCCAGGACGAGGGCAGCCAGCTCGTGGCGGTCGCCCTCGCGAACGCTCCCCTCGACGGGCCGGACAGGACCTGGCTCGACGGGTGCGCCGGACCGGGTGGCAAGGCGGCCATGCTCGCCGGGCTCGCCGCGGAGCGCGGGGCCGTGCTGCTCGCCTCCGAGAAGCAGCCGCACCGGGCGGGGCTGGTCGCGAAGGCACTCGCCGGGAACCCGGGGCCGTACCAGGTGATCGCCGCCGACGGCACGCGGCCCCCGTGGCGTCCGGGGACCTTCGACCGGGTACTGATGGACGTGCCCTGCACCGGGCTCGGCGCCCTGCGGCGGCGGCCCGAGGCCCGCTGGCGGCGGCGGCCGGCCGACCTGGACGGGTTCGCGCCGCTGCAGCGCGGGCTGCTGCGCACCGCGCTCGAATCGGTACGGGTCGGCGGTGTCGTCGGGTACGCCACCTGCTCGCCGCACCTCGCCGAGACCCGGGCCGTGGTCGACGACGTGCTCAAGCAGCAGGACGCCGAACTCCTCGACGCCCGCCCGCTCCTGCCGGGTGTCCCGGCCCTCGGCGACGGCCCGGACATCCAGCTCTGGCCGCACGTGCACGGCACGGACGCGATGTATCTGGCCCTGATCCGCCGGACCGGCTGACCCGGACCAGGCCCGCCGGGCCGGCCGGTCCGGACCCGGGCGGCCTGTGGCGGCCGGGTCCGGACCGGAGGAGGGGCCGGTACGTGAAGTGGGTGTCCGGGCGGGCCCGCCGGGGTGTTCCCCCGCGAGCCCCCTCGGCGGCCGGACGCGAGGGTACGGAACGCGTCAGAGGCGGCGCAGGACGAACTCGTCCGTCGTGAGGCCCTGCCCCAGCAGGTCGGGGCGCCCGCTGATGGCGTAGGCGCCGTACGGAGTGTCGGCGATGTCCGTGGGCAGCACCTCGGGCCAGGGCTCCACCCGGCGGATCTCGTGCGCCGCGGTCCAGTCCGCGCAGGTCGGCCGCAGGACGACGACCGCGTCGACGCCGGTGGGCGCGGCCAGGTTGTTGCCGACGACGAGGAGGGTGCCGTCGGGGCGCAGCACGACGGAGTCACCGCCGACGATCGGACGGTCCAGGGTGACGGCGGTCGCCCGCTCCGGTGCGTCGAGCGGGATGCGGACCAGCCTGCCGGTGCTGTAGTGCAGGGTCAGCAGGAAGCCGCGCGGGTGCAGGAGGATGCCGATGACACCGGCGCCCGTGCCGACCTGCCAGCCCGGCGCGATGACGGCGGAGTCCACCAGCACCGAGGCCTCGCCGTCGACGGTGACCTGGTAGATCTTGTTCGCCGCCGGGTCGGAGACGTACGCGGTGCCGTCCGGAGCGATCGCTATGCGGTCGGCCGCGTGCATCGGCTCGGGGCCGAGCTTCAGGTCGACCAGGCCACGCCGCCGGCCGGTGCGCAGGTCGTAGACCGCCAGGTAGGACGCGGCTCCGAAGGTCTCGGGAGTGCTGCGCGCGCCGAGACCGAAGTCGTGGCAGCCCAGCAGCAGCCGATTGCGGGCGGGGTCCGCCGCGATACCGACCGAGGAGACGACGCGCGGGTCGATGTCGGTGACCAGCGGGGTGACGCGGCCCTTGATGTCGACGATCGACGCGGTGCCGTGACGGGTGGAGCTGACCAGGAACGCGTTGCGCCGCGCGTCCCAGACGACCCCCTCGGGGTGCAGCGCGTCCGCGTGGCCGGTGACGACCGCGGGACCGTTGCCCGCGGCGGCCGCCGCCGACGGCGCCGCTCCGACGGCGGAGGTGGCGGCGAGCGCCGCCGCCGCTCCGAGCACTCCGCGGCGGCTGTATCCGGTGTTCGACATGTTCCTCTTCTCCAGGCAGGGCAGTTCGTCCGGTGGACCGCTGCGGGAACGCGTGACGGCGGGACCGCGTCCCGGATCCGGAACGCGGACGGGACGGGACGGGACGGAAGCACGACAGGGCGGCCCGCTCGTCGCTCGTGAAGGGACGCGGCCGTGGATTCCCCGTGCTCCCCGGACCGCGATCACACAGTAGGGAGAGTCTTTGCCCGACCGGTACCCCTACCTTTGCGGCAGGGGTCGGGGCCGGACAGGGGGACGCGCCCGAGCGGTGCCCGGGGGGTCCTACGCCGACGGGCCGCCCATCGCCCCGTCCTCGTGGGACAGGCGGTGGGGCCACCAGACCTTGGGCCCCGCGTCCAGGAACAACGACGTCACGAGGACCGAGCGCACGACGAACGTGTCGAGGAGGACGCCCAGGGCCACCGCGAAACCGATCTCGGCGAAGGCCACCATCGGGAGCGTGCCGAGGGCGGCGAAGGTGCCCGCGAGGACCGGGCCCGCCGACGTGATGACCGCGCCGGTGGCGGCCAGGCCGGCGACCACCCCCTTGCGCGTGCCCCGGCGGACGGCCTCCTCGCGGATGCGGGTGGTCAGGAAGATGTTGTAGTCGATGCCCAGTACCACCAGGAAGACGAAGACGAAGACGAAGACGAAGAGCGGGAAGTCCGTCGACTCGCCCGCGTAGTCGAAGACGTACCGGAACGCGAGCGCGCTGATGCCCAGCGCGCTCGCGAAGGACAGCACCACCGTGCCGATCGGTCCTCCCGGTAGCGGGCGACCAGGAGCAGGGCGCAGTCCGTCCCCGCGCCGAGGACGAGCACCGTGAGGATGCCCGCGCTCCGGCCGTCGACGGTCAGCCCCGCGTGCTCCGCGAGCAGGTGGATCAGCGCCTGCGCGGTGAACAGCGCGGCGACCGCACCGAGCAGCGGGACCACCAGCGGGTCGGACTGCGGTAGGTGATCAGCAGCGTCACCACCACGACGGGCGTCGCCGAGAACAGCAGGGTGGAGTCGATGCCCCTGGGCCGCCCGCGGGGCCGGCCTGCGGTTGAACACGGGACCGCGGGTCTGCGCGCTGCGGATGCCCTGCTCGCGCAGTTCCCCGAGCTCCCGTACGTCCTCGGCGATCCGTACCCGGTCCCGTGCCGTGAGGCCGTCCGCGCGGGCGTGCACGACGACCGCGGGGATCTGCTCCGGCCTGAACTCCCCGGAGGCCCGCAGGACCTGGGTGGACTCCGCGGACCCCGGCAGCCAGGAGGCCGCGTCGTTGTCCTGGGCGTCGGCGAGCTTCTGGGCGAGGGGCGCCGTCACCACGAGCAGCACCAGCCACAGGCCCACCACGAGCCACTTGGACCGCCGGCCGCAGACCAGCCGTCCGACCCCCCCGCGGTCGCTTTCCCCGTGTGTCCGCCATGGCCGTCCCCGTAACCGCTCATGGAGCCGGTGGGCCGACAAGAACGGCACGGGCCGTCCCGCGGGCGCGGCCCCCGGACCGGACCGGTCGTCACCGGAGGGTCCGGGCCGGGACCGGGGAGGGCAACCCGCGCCGGGCATGGCAGGCTTGGGGTATGGCCGCGCAGATCAACCCCAGCATCCTGTCCGCCGACTTCGCCCGCCTCGCCGAGGAGGCACGGGCGGTGGAGGGCGCCGACTGGCTGCACGTCGACGTGATGGACAACCACTTCGTCCCGAACCTCACGCTCGGCGTGCCGGTCGTAGAGTCCCTGGCGCGTGCGACGGACACCCCGCTGGACTGCCATCTGATGATCGAGGACGCCGATCGGTGGGCACCCCAGTACGTAGAGGCGGGTGCCGGTTCCGTCACCTTCCACGCCGAGGCGGCGGCGGCGCCCGTGCGCCTCGCCCGTGAGATCCGCGCCAAGGGCGCCCGCGCCTCCATGGCGCTGAAGCCCGCGACGCCCATCGAGCCGTACGAGGACCTGCTCCCCGAGCTCGACATGCTGCTGATCATGACCGTCGAGCCGGGCTTCGGCGGCCAGGCGTTCCTCGACATCATGCTGCCGAAGATCCGCCGTACCCGTGAGCTGATCAGCAAGCACGGCCTGGAGCTGTGGCTGCAGGTCGACGGCGGGGTCTCGGCGTCCACCATCGAGCGCTGCGCCGAGGCGGGAGCCGACGTCTTCGTCGCCGGCTCGGCCGTCTACGGGGCCGACGACCCCGCCCAGGCGGTACGTGCATTGCGCACGCAGGCGCAGGAGGCGACGGCCCAGGCAGCATGGGCATGCGGACACTGAACCAAGGGAACGTGAACGCCGCCCCTCAGGGCTGATCAAGTACGCCGGATCTGCGAGGATGAACGGCGATACCAGAGTGTGAACAGCAGTGAGGAGATCCCCGTGTCGGGTATGTCGGCGGGCCGGTCAGCCATGCGGATGGGACCCGCCGAGCTGGTGCAGGCGGCGGCCATGGCCCGCCGCTTCTACCTCGAGGGCAAGTCCAAGATCCAGATCGCCGAGGAGTTCGGCGTCAGCCGCTTCAAGGTGGCCCGGGTCCTGGAGACCGCCCTCGAACGGGATCTCGTGAGGATCGAGATCCGTGTCCCCGCCGAGCTGGACGCGGAGCGCTCCGACGCGCTGCGCGCCCGCTACGGCCTGCGGCACGCCGTCGTCGTCGAGTCACCGGCCGAGGCCGAGGAGTCGCCCGACCCGGAGAACCTCGGCGAGGTGGCCGCCGACCTGCTCGGCGAGCTGGTGGCCGAGGGCGATGTGCTCGGCCTCGCCTGGGGCCGCTCCACCATCCACATGGCCGCGGCGCTCGACCGGCTGCCGCCGTGCACGGTGGTGCAGCTGACGGGTGTCTACGACGCGGGAACGGCCGAGCGCGGCTCGGTCGAGGCCGTCCGCCGGGCCGCCCAGGTCTCCGGCGGCGACGCCCACCCCATCTACGCGCCGATGCTGCTGCCCGACGTGGCCACGGCGGCCGCGCTGCGCAGCCAGACGGGGATCGCGCGGGCCTTCGAGTACTTCGACAAGGTCACCGTGGCCTGTGTGTCCATCGGGTCCTGGGAGGCCGGGATCTCGACGGTGCACGACATGCTCACCGAGGAGGAACGTGCCCACTACGCCTCCCTCGGGGTCGAGGCCGAGATGTCCGCGCACCTCTTCGACGCCGAGGGCCGCCGCGTCGGGCGCGATCTGGGGGAGCGGTGCATCACCGTCGAGGCCGACCGGCTGCGGCGGATTCCCGAGGTCGTCGCGATCGCCGGCGGGCAGCGCAAGTCGGGCGCCATCGACGCCGTGCTGCGGTCCGGCCTCGTCACCAGCCTGGTGACGGACACGGCGGCAGCGGACGCCCTGATGACGACGGGTCCGGCACCGCGTCCGGCCCTCGAGCGGGCGGACCCCGACGGGCTCTGACAGCTCAGGGGGCTCCTGACCCGCCGTGCGCCGGTGTGAATCACCGGCGGTCCGGCGGTGCGCCTCGCGGGGACGGCTGTGGCAGCATCGGCGACATGCTGCTCCGGTCCGTCCCCCGTCCGCTCTTCGGGCTGTGGCTCTGCCTCATGGTCCTGCTGACCGGCTGCGCGTCGGCGGACACGGAGACCGGCAGCGGGGCGGTCACCTCCGCCCCGGCCTCCGCCCCGGCCTCCGTCCCGGCCTCCGCCCAGGCCTCCGCCCCGGTCCCCGGCTGGGCCGCCGGGAGGGACACGGTCGCCGAGGCCGGGCTGCCCGCCGAGGCCCGCCGCACGCTCGCCCTCATCGACGTCGGCGGGCCCTTTCCGTACGCCGAGGACGGCGGCGTCTTCGGCAACCGCGAGCGCGAGCTGCCACGGCGGGAACGCGGGCACTACCACGAGTACACGGTGCGCACCCCCGGCGAGCGGGACCGCGGGGCCCGGCGCATTGTCACCGGGCGGGACGGCGAGGTCTACTACACCGATGATCACTACAACTCGTTCAGGGCGGTGCTGAGATGACGCACGACGTGCCCGGCCGTACGGTGCCGGTCCGCCCCGTGGTCACCCTGGACCTCGACGGGGTCGCGGACAAGGCGGGCCTCATGGAGCGCTGCGTACGGGCCCTGGAGCTGCCGGACTGGTTCGGCCGCAACTGGGACGCCCTCGCCGACAGCCTCGGCGACCCGTCCGTATGGCCCGCGGCCGCCGGCGAGGCAGGACTGCTGGTCCTCGTCACCGGCTGGCGGACGTACGCGCGCACGCGGCCCGAGGAGTGGCGCATCGCCGAGGACGTCTTCGCCCAGGCGGCGGACCGGGCCCCGGAGGGCCTGCTCACCGTGGCGCTGGACCTCGGAGGATCGCACCAGTAGGCCCCTGACCGGCCTGGATGTTCGGCCCAGGGCGTGCACGGCCCCCGTCATGGGACAATGAAGTACGTGCTCTTCCCTCGGGCTGACCTGTCCGGGGGCCACCTCTGATCGACTGGGATGTGCAGCACGTGCGTTTCCTGAACGACATCCAGCCTCCGTACGACCTCACGTACGACGACGTCTTCATGGTGCCGAGCCGTTCCGCGGTCGGCTCGCGGCAGGGCGTCGACCTGGCCTCACCGGACGGCACCGGCACCACGATCCCGCTGGTCGTGGCCAACATGACGGCCATCGCGGGCCGCCGGATGGCCGAGACCGTGGCCCGGCGCGGCGGGCTCGTCGTCATTCCGCAGGACATCCCGATCGAGGTCGTCACCGAGGTCGTCTCCTGGGTCAAGGGCCGGCACCTCGTGCTGGACACCCCGATCATCCTGGCCCCGCACCAGACCGTCGCCGACGCGCTGTCCCTGCTGCCCAAGCGCGCGCACGACGCCGGTGTCGTGGTGGACGGCGAGGGCCGCCCCCTCGGTGTCGTCACCGACGCCGACCTGAACGGCGTCGACCGCTTCACACAGCTCTCCGAGGTCATGTCCCGCGACCTGCTGCTGCTCGACGCGGACATCGAGCCGGGCGAGGCGTTCACCAGGCTCGACCAGGCCAACCGCCGCTACGCGCCGGCCGTCGACCGGGACGGCAGGCTCGCCGGCATCCTCACCCGCAAGGGCGCCCTGCGCGCCACGCTCTACACGCCGGCCACCGACGCGGACGGCAGGCTGCGCATCGCGGCGGCCGTCGGTATCAACGGCGATGTCGCGGGCAAGGCCAAGCAGCTGCTGGAGGCGGGCGTCGACACGCTCGTCGTGGACACCGCGCACGGCCACCAGGAGTCGATGATCTCCGCGGTGCGGGCCGTCCGCGGGCTGGACCCGCAGGTGCCGATCGTCGCGGGCAACATCGTCGCCGCCGAGGGCGTACGCGATCTGATCGAGGCCGGCGCGGACATCGTCAAGGTCGGCGTCGGACCGGGCGCCATGTGCACCACGCGCATGATGACCGGCGTGGGCCGGCCCCAGTTCTCGGCCGTCCTGGAGTGCGCGGCCGAGGCGGCGAAGTTCGGCAAGCACGTGTGGGCCGACGGCGGGGTGCGGCACCCCCGCGACGTCGCCATGGCGCTGGCCGCGGGCGCGTCGAACGTCATGGTGGGCTCGTGGTTCGCCGGTACCTACGAGTCGCCGGGCGACCTGCAGCACGACGCGAACGGGCGCCCCTACAAGGAGTCCTTCGGCATGGCGTCGGCGCGCGCGGTGCGCAACCGCACGTCGGAGGAGTCGTCGTACGACCGGGCCCGCAAGGCGCTGTTCGAGGAGGGGATCTCGACCTCCAGGATGTTCCTCGACCCGTCCCGCCCGGGCGTCGAGGACCTGATCGACTCGATCATCGCGGGCGTGCGGTCGTCCTGCACGTACGCCGGGGCGAACTCGCTCGCGGAGTTCGCCGAGCGGGCGGTCGTCGGTGTGCAGAGCGCCGCGGGGTACGCGGAGGGCAAGCCGCTGCACGCCAGCTGGGGCTGAGCCGCACCTCGACACAGCTCCGCGCCCCCGGCGGGGCCCCGGCGGGCCCGTCCCGTGACCAGCGAAGAGAAGTGATCCACCCGCAGTGCTGAACGATCTCGACGAACGCATCGTGCACGCCCTGGCCGAGGACGCGCGGCGCTCCTACGCCGACATCGGGCAGGAGGTCGGGCTGTCCGCGCCCGCCGTGAAGCGGCGGGTGGACCGGCTGCGGTCCAGCGGGGCGATCACCGGGTTCACGGTGCGGGTGGATCCGGTGGCGCTCGGGTGGGAGACCGAGGGGTTCGTCGAGATCTACTGCCGCCGCAACACCTCGCCCGAGACGATCCAGCGGGGGCTGGAGCGCTACCAGGAGGTCGTGGCCGCGTCCACCGTCACGGGGGACGCGGACGCCGTCGTCCAGGTCTTCGCCTCCGACATGCGGCACTTCGAGCGGGTGCTGGAGCGGATCGCCGGGGAGCCGTTCGTCGAGCGGACGAAGTCCGTGCTCGTGCTGTCGCCGTTGCTGCGGAGGTTTTCGTCGGGGTCCCCGACGTAGCGCTCCGCGGGGTGCGGGGTGCGGAGGTGCGGGGGCGTGTGCGGGCCGGTGGGGGCTTGTCGCGCAGTTCCCCGCGCCCCTGAGGGGCGGCCCGTGGTGAGCGTCGATTAAATCGCTGGGCCCGATTCGGAAGGCCCGGCTAGTCTTTCGGGTATGACCTGGCGACATTGATTCTTTGCCTGTGCCTCTCGAGGGCCGCCCCGGGCGCCGTTCCTTCGGTGTCCGGATCCGCGGTTCCCCCGGGAAGGCCTCATGTCACCCTCTTCCTCCGCCGCCTCCGCGCGGCGGCTCACCGGCACGCTCTACGCCTACGCGTTCCTCGACGACTTCGTCCTGCTCTATCCGGTGTACGCGCTCCTCTTCGCCGACACCGGGCTCACCGTCTGGCAGATCTCCTCGCTGTTCGCCCTCTGGTCCGTCACCGGTGTCGTGCTGGAGATACCTTCCGGCGCCTGGGCCGACGCCGTCTCGCGGCGGCTGCTCCTGTGGATCGGACCGCTGCTCACCGCCGCCGGCTTCACCCTGTGGGTGCTCGTCCCCTCGTACGGGGCCTTCGCCCTCGGCTTCGTGCTCTGGGGAGCCAAGGGCGCGCTCTGCTCCGGCGCGCTGGAGGCGCTGGTGTACGAGGAACTCGACCGGCTCGGCGCCGCAGGCGGTTACGGACGCGTCCTGGGCCGGGCCCGCGCGGCGGGACTCGTCGCCGTGATGGCGGCCATGGCCCTCGCCGGGCCGGTCTTCGCGTACGGCGGCTATCCGGCCGTCGGGCTCGCCAGTGTGCTGGTGTGCCTGCTGACCGCGGCCACCGCGACCCGGTTCCCCGAGCACCGGACGGCGGGTGCGCGGGGCGGTTGTGGCGACGGGTGGGTCCGGCCGCTGCGGGCCGGTCTCGCCGAGGCCCGCGCCGACCGGTCCGTACGCGCCGCCCTGCTGCTCGTGCCCGCCGTGACCGCGGTGTGGGGCGCGCTCGACGAGTACACGCCCCTGCTCGTCCGGGACACGGGCGTCGCCGAGGACGCCGTGTCGCACTGGCTGTTGCTGATCTGGGCCGGGGCGACCGCCGGCGGGCTGCTGGCCGGTGCGGGGCAGCGGCTGGGCCGGGGCGGGTTCGCCCGGCTCCTGGCGGGCTCGGCGCTGGCGCTCGCCGTGGGCGCGTGGCTGCGGACCCCGGCCGGGATCGGCCTGGTGGCCCTCGCCTTCTGCGGGTTCCAGCTGGCGAGCGTCCTGGCCGAGGCCCGGCTCCAGGACCGCATCGGCGAGGCCGGGCGGGCCACCCTGACCTCGGTGGCCGGGGTGGGCACCGACCTCGCGACCGTCGCCGTGTTCGGCCTCTACGCGACGGTCGGGTCGGCGACCACCCATGCCACCGCCTTCGCGCTGTGCGCGGTGCCCTGTCTGGCGACGGCGCTCGTCGTAGCCAGACAGGGCGGCGCAGGAGCGGCCGGGACCCCGCCGGCCACGAAACGGATGTGACGCGGCCCACCCCGCGCAACGAATCGCCGTCGAGGTGCCGGTGGACGCAACGAATCGTCCATCGGCACGCAACGGCTGCTCCTTGTCCGCCGGAGCCTCCCGCCCGTACCGTTTGTCCGGCCGTCCGTACGGCCTCCCACACCCCTTCCGCCCGGTGAGGAACACGCATGCGCACCGCCCTGCTCCAGAGCTCCGGCCGGCCCGGATCCGTCGTCGAGAACCTCAAGGTCCTCGACGGGGCCGCGGGCCGTGCCGCCGCCGCGGGCGCCGGGCTCCTGATCGCCCCCGAGCTGTTCCTCACCGGGTACGCGATCGGCGCCGACGTGCACCGGCTGGCCGAGCCCGCCGACGGGGACTCCGCGGACGAGGTCGCCGAGATCGCCGGCCGGCACGGTCTGGCCGTCGTCTACGGCTACCCCGAGCGTTCCTCGGACCTGGTCTTCAACTCCGCCCAGCTGATCTCCGCCGACGGCACGCGTCTCGCGAACTACCGCAAGACCCACCTCTTCGGCCGCTTCGAGCGGGAGTGGTTCACACCCGGCGACGAACCGGTGGTCCAGACCGAGCTGGACGGCCTCCGCATCGGCCTCATGATCTGCTACGACGTGGAGTTCCCGGAGAACGTCCGCGCGCACGCCCTCGCCGGCACCGACCTCCTCGTGGTGCCCACGGCCCAGATGCACCCGTTCCACTTCGTCGCCGAATCGGTCGTCCCGGTGCGGGCCTTCGAGAATCAGATGTACGTCGCGTACGTGAACAGGGCCGGCACGGAAGGGGAGTTCGAGTTCGTCGGGCTCTCCACCCTGGCCGGCCCCGACGGGGGCGCCCGGGCGCGGGCCGGCCGTGCGGAGGAACTCGTCCTGGGGGACGTGGATCCGGCGTTCCTCGCCGCCTCGCGCGCGGGCAACCCGTACCTGAAGGACCGCCGCCCCGGCCTCTACGGGTCCCTCGTCTGACCGCCGCGACGCTCCCGACACCCCGCCCCGCCGGCCCCGCCGCAGTTCCCGCGCAAGGAGTCCGTACCCCATGACGTCCACGGTGCCCCCCGCCGTCCCGCACACCGACGCGCAACCGCCGATCACCATGTTCGGCCCGGACTTCCCGTACGCGTACGACGACTTCCTCGCGCACCCCGCGGGCCTCGGCCAGATACCCGCGACCGAGCTCGGCGCCGAGGTGGCGGTCATCGGCGGCGGCCTCTCCGGCATCGTCGCCGCGTACGAGCTGATGAAGATGGGCCTGAAGCCCGTCGTGTACGAGGCCGACCGGATCGGCGGCCGGCTGCGCACGGTCGGCTTCGAGGGCTGCGACCCCTCCCTGACCGCCGAGCTGGGCGCGATGCGCTTCCCGCCGTCCTCCACGGCGCTCCAGCACTACATCGACCTGGTGGGGCTGCGCACCGAACCGTTCCCCAACCCCCTCTCCGAGGCCACGCCCTCCACCGTCGTCGACCTCAAGGGCGAGTCGCACTACGCCGAGACGATGGCCGACCTGCCGCAGGTCTACCGCGACGTGGCGGCCGCCTGGAACACCTGCCTGGAGGAGGGCGCCGACTTCTCCGACATGAACCGGGCGATGCGCGAGCGCGACGTCCCGCGCATCCGCGCGATCTGGGCGGAGCTCGTCGAGAAGCTCGACAACCAGACCTTCTACGGGTTCCTCTGCGACTCCGAGGCGTTCAGGTCCTTCCGGCACCGCGAGATCTTCGGCCAGGTCGGCTTCGGCACGGGCGGCTGGGACACCGACTTCCCGAACTCCATCCTGGAGATCCTGCGCGTCGTCTACAGCGAGGCCGACGACCACCACCGCGGCATCGTCGGCGGCAGCCAGCAGCTCCCGCTGCGCCTGTGGGAACGCGAGCCGCAGAAGATCGTGCACTGGGCGTACGGGACCTCGCTGGCCTCGCTGCACGACGGGCAGCCGCGGCCCGCCGTGACCCGCCTGAACCGCACCGCGGGCAACCGGATCACCGTCACCGACGCCTCCGGCGACATCCGTACGTACCGGGCCGCGGTCTTCACCGCCCAGTCCTGGATGCTGCTCTCCAAGGTCGCCTGCGACGACGCGCTGTTCCCGATCGACCACTGGACCGCGATCGAGCGCACCCACTACATGGAGAGCTCCAAGCTCTTCGTGCCGGTCGACCGGCCGTTCTGGCTGGACAAGGACGAGGACACCGGCCGGGACGTCATGTCGATGACGCTCACCGACCGGATGACACGCGGGACCTATCTCCTCGACGACGGCCCGGACCGGCCCGCCGTCATCTGCCTCTCCTACACGTGGTGCGACGACAGCCTCAAGTGGCTGCCGCTGTCCGCGAACGAGCGGATGGAGGTCATGCTGAAGTCGCTCGGCGAGATCTACCCGAAGGTCGACATCAGGAAGCACGTCATCGGCAACCCGGTCACCGTCTCGTGGGAGAACGAGCCCTACTTCATGGGCGCGTTCAAGGCCAACCTGCCCGGCCACTACCGCTACCAGCGGCGTCTGTTCACGCACTTCATGCAGGACCGGCTGCCCGAGGACAAGCGGGGCGTCTTCCTCGCGGGCGACGACATCTCCTGGACGGCCGGCTGGGCCGAGGGCGCCGTGCAGACCGCGCTCAACGCCGTCTGGGGCGTCATGCACCACTTCGGCGGCGCCACCGACCCGGCCAACCCGGGCCCGGGTGACGTCTACGACGAGATAGCCCCGGTGGAACTGCCGGAGGACTGAGCGGGACCCTCCGCGGGTGCGCGGGTGCTGACGGTCCGGTCTCGGCTGCGGGCCGGTGGGGGCCTGTCGCGCAGTTCCCCGCGCCCCTGAAGGGGCGCGGCCGGCTCACCGGCCCGGGGCCACCCCGTACGGCCCGGCTCCCAGCGGCGTCAGCAGGCACCGCCCCACCAGCCCCACCCCGTCGTCGAGCCGCTCGACGAACTCCCCGGCCAGATCGGGGAGTTCCCGCAGGGCCCAGAGGGCCCGGGCGGCGCCCCAGGCGCCGTCGCGGGCCCGCTCCAGGCTCCACGCCCCCAGCAGGTGCGTCAGCGGATCGGCGACCTGCAGCAGATCGGGCCCCGGCATCAGATCCTCCCGGATCCGCTCCTCCAGGGCGACGAGCACCTCCCCCACCCGGTCGAACTCGTCCTCCAGATCCGCCGGTTCGCAGCCGAGCGTACGACAGGCGTCCACCACGGCCAGCGCCAGATCGTGCCCGATGTGCGCATTGACACCGGCGAGCGCGAACTGCAGCGGTCGTACCCCGGGATGGCCCCGCAACTGGAACAGCGGCCGCCAGCAGGCGGGCGGCCGGCGCTCCCGCGCGACCGCCTCCACGGCCCCGAGGTACCGCTCGGCGAACCGCACGTCCAGGGTGACCGCGGCCCGCGGATCGGCGAAGTGCCCCGCGTCCAGGCGCCTGCCGACCTCCTCGGTGACGGCGAGGTAGACCCGGTTGAAGACCGCGACCCCGTCACGCTCCGGCCAGCCCGCACCGAGCGCACGCATCCGGCGCACCACCGTGCCGAGGGCGTGCGCACGGTCCGTGTCCGCTCCCAGGAATTCCAACGGCACCATGAGGGCAGGGTCGCAGGCCTAGGCTGTGCGCAGGGCCGCCGGGCCGGACGTTTCCCCGGAAAGGGGGATTACGCGGGGCCCGGAGGAGGGGGAGCACCACGTGTCAGTCCGACGTGCCGAGCGTCTGGCCGCCCGCAGGGCGGAGCTCCGGCGGACCGTCCGGCGCGGTGCCATGGTGGCGGTGGCCTCCGTGGTCGTCGCGGCCGGCACCGTGGCGGGGACGCTGTCCGCGCTCGACGACGGCCGCACCGACGAGGCGCGCCCCGACGTGAGCGGCTCGCCGTTCCTGCAGCCGCTGCCCGCCGTGCCCACCCCCTCGCCCACGGCGACGGCGTCCGCCTCCCCGTCACCGTCCCCGTCACCGTCGGCGTCCCGGGCGAAGCCGGGGCCGGAGCCCTCGAAGGTCCACGGGCGCGCGTCGGCGACGCCGCGGACCGGGCCCGTGTCCGTGCGGTTGTACCGCCACCCGGACTCCCAGGTCCTGGAGTGGGTCCGGGACAACCGCGACGATCCGCGCCGCCCGGTCATCGAGTCCCGGATAGCCGACCGGCCCGCCGCGGTCTGGTTCGCGGACTACACGCCGTCGGACATCACCGCCCGGGTCAGGGCGGTCACCTCGGCCGGGGCGGCGAAGGGCGGCGTGCCCGTCGTCGTGCCGTACGCGATACCGGACCGCGACTGCGGCGGGGCCTCGCAGGGCGGGGCGCCCGACCTCGGCGCGTACGACGGATGGATCGAGAAGTTCGCGGCGGGCCTCGGCTCCGGTGAGGTCGTCGTGATCCTGGAACCCGACGCGATCGCCCAGTCCGCATGCCTGTCCGCGGGGCGGCGGACGGCCCGCTTCACCTCACTGGCCCGCGCGGGCCGCGTCCTCAAGGCGGCGAACCCGAGGGCGCGGGTCTACTTCGACGCCGGCCACTCCGACTGGAACTCCCCGCGCGAGCAGGCCGGACTGCTGCGCAGGGCCGGCGCCGCGTCCGCCGCCTCCTCGGACGGGATCTTCAGCAACGTCTCCAACTTCAACAGCACCGGCGAGGAGGTCGCGTACACCCGCCGGACCCTCGACGCGCTCGGCGGCCCCGCGGGTCTGGGCGCCGTGATCGACACCAGCCGCAACGGCAACGGCGCTCCGGCCGACGGCGAGTGGTGCGACCCCGCGGGCCGCAAGCTCGGCCGGGCGCCGACCCTGAGGACCGGGGAGGCCCGGATCGACGCCTACCTGTGGGTGAAGCTGCCCGGCGAGTCCGACGGCTGCCGGGGCACGCCGGGGACGTTCACCCCCGGCTATGCCTACGACCTGGCCCGCTGACCGGACTCCGGACCCGGGCCGCCGCTGTCGGAGCCGGCCCCGGAGCCGTACGAGGACGTGCCCTCGTCGAGCAGCGGCTCCTGGGACCTGAGGTGCGCCGGGGCCAGCGCCCGCAGCGCGTGGTAGCCGGTGATGACGACGAGCGTGCCGAGCGCGATACCGCTCAGCGAGAAGGTGTCGGTGAACTTCATCGTGACGTCGCCGACGCCGATGATGATGCCCGCCGCGGCCGGCACCAGGTTCAGCGGATTGCGCAGGTCCACCCCGGCGTTGAGCCAGATCTGCGCGCCGAGCAGACCGATCATGCCGTACAGGATGACGGTGATCCCGCCGAGCACGCCGCCCGGGATCGCGGCCACGACCGCGCCGAACTTCGGGCAGAGACCGAAGAGCAGCGCGAAGCCGGCGGCGGCCCAGTAGGCGGCCGTGGAGTAGACGCGGGTCGCGGCCATGACGCCGATGTTCTCGGAGTACGTGGTGTTGGGCGGGCCGCCCACGGCGGTGGAGAGCATCGAGCCGACCCCGTCCGCCGAGATCGCGGTGCCCAGCTTGTCGTCCAGCGAGTCGCCGGTCATCTCGCCGACGGCCTTCACATGGCCCGCGTTCTCGGCGACCAGCGCGATCACGACGGGCAGGGCCACGAGGATCGCCGACCACTCGAAGGACGGGCCGTGGAAGGCCGGCAGTCCGATCCAGTCCGCCGAGCCGACGCCGGAGAGGTCGAGCCGCCAGTGGTCGGTGACCTTGCCGCTCGCGTCGGCCGAGTGGATCCGGCCGAAGACCAGGTCGAAGAGCCACGAGACGCCGTACCCGAAGACCAGGCCGAGGAAGATCGCGATCCGGGACCAGAAACCGCGCAGGCAGACCACCGCCAGACCGGTGAACAGCATCACGAGCAGCGCCGTCCACTGGTCCTGCGGCCAGTACGTGGCGGCGGTGACCGGCGCCAGGTTGAAGCCGATCAGCATGACGACCGCGCCCGTGACGATCGGCGGCATCGCGGCGTGGATGATCCGCGCACCGAACCGCCGCACCGCGAGGCCGACCAGGAACAGCGCGGCGCCCACGACGAACACGGCGCCCGTCACGGTCGCGCTGGAGCCGCCCTGCGCGCGGATCACCGCGGCGACGCCCACGAAGGAGAGCGAACAGCCCAGGTAGCTGGGCACCCGGCCGCGCGTCGCGAGCAGGAAGATCACCGTCGCGACGCCCGACATCATGATCGCGAGGTTCGGGTCCAGACCCATCAGGACCGGAGCGACGAAGGACGCCCCGAACATGGCGACCACGTGCTGGGCGCCGAGTCCGGCCGTACGGGGCCACGAGAGCCGTTCGTCGGGGCGGACCACCGCTCCGGGCGCGGGCGTGCGCCCGTCACCGTGCAGTTTCCAGCGCACGCCGAGGTCCATGGTGGGTATCCGCCTTCTCTGTGCCCGTGTTTCCGTACGTGAAGATCAGCGCCATGGTAGGGCGGAGCCGACGGGGCGGCCGGTTCAGGGCCGCGAATCCGGAACCTTCGCGTCCGTCACCTCGCGGCCCGTGGCGGCGGTCGCGGCCCCCGTGGTGCGGCCGCTGGCGCGCAGGACGCCCGCGAAGGCGGCGAGTCCGAAGGCCAGCACGGTCACCAGGACGAACGACGTCACCAGGCTCGTCGCGTCCGCGACGGTTCCGATCGCGGACGGCGCGACCAGGCCCGAGGTGTAGGTGATGGTGGCGACGCCCGCGATGGCCTGGGCCGGGTTGGGGCCGCTGCGGCCCGCCGCGGCGAAGCAGAGCGGTACGACGACCGCGATGCCCAGGCCCAGCAGCGCGAAGCCGGTCATGGCCACGACGGCGTTCTGCGCCAGCACCACGAGCAGCGCGCCGACGGTGGCCAGGAGGCCGCTGACCCGCACGGTACGCACCGGGCCGAACCGGTCCACCACCGCGTCACCGGCGAACCGCGCGAGTGCCATGGTGAGGGTGAAGCCGGTCGTGCACGCGGCCGCGAGCCCCGCCGAGCTGCCGATGACGTCCCGCAGATAGACGGCCGACCAGTCCAGGCTCGCCCCCTCCGCGAACACCGCGCAGAAGCCGATCGCGCCGATGAGCAGCGCGGACTTCGGCGGCAGCGCGAAACGCGGGGGCGGTTCCTCGCCCTCGGTGGCGCGCAGGTCCAGTACGCCCCGGCAGGCGACGAGGCCGAGCAGCGTGAGCGTGGCCGCGGCGAGCGCATGGTGCACCCGGGCGTCCGTGCCCAGGTGCGCGGCCAGCGTGCCGGCGGCCGAACCGACCAGGGCGCCGGCGCTCCACATGCCGTGCAGCCCCGACATGATCGACTTGTCCAGCCGGTTCTCGACCTCGACGCCCAGGGCGTTCATCGCCACGTCGGCCATGCCCGCCGTCGCGCCGTACACGAAGAGGGCCAGGCACAGGGTGGGCAGGTTCGGCGCGAGCGCCGGGAGGACCAGGGCCAGGGTCCACAGCGCCATGAGTCCGCGCAGGGCCGCGCGGGCGCCGAAGCGGTGACTGACACGGCCGGCGAGCGGCATCGCCACGGAAGCGCCGATCGCGGGGAAGGCGAGCGCCAGACCGAGCTGGCCGGCGCTCACCGAGGCATGGTCCTGGATCCACGGCACGCGCGTCGCGAACGAGCCGGTGACGGCCCCGTGCACGGCGAACACCGCCGCCACGGCGTAGCGGGAGCGTCTGACCTCGCCCCGGTCGTAGACCACTGCACTCATCTTCCCGGCCCCTCCGTGTCGTTCTCGTCATGCCTGCCCGGCTGCCGCCGTAAACTATCAGGCAAGCTGCCTGATAGATAGACGGTTCCGGGCCCGGCGTCCCGGGCGCCCCTGATCTGGGAGGATCCCGGCATGCCCGCATCACCGAGCACCGCCCGGGCCATCAACGACCGGCTCGCCCTGCGGCTGCTGCAGCAGGAAGGCCCCCTGACGGCGGGGCGGTTGAAGCAGCTCACCGGCCTGTCCCGGCCCTCGGTCGCCGACCTCGTCGAACGGCTCGCGGCGGCCGGGCTGATCGCCGTGGTGGGGGAGTCGGGGGAGCAGCGGCGCGGCCCGAACGCCCGGCTGTACGGCATCGTCGCCGACCGGGCGCACCTGGCCGCCCTCGACGTACGCACCGAGGGTGTCTCCGTGGTCGTCGCGGACCTGCTGGGCGTGGTGCTGGCCGAGGCGTCCGTGCCGATCGGGGACGGCACGGACACCGCGCCCGCCGTCGAGCAGGCGGTCGCGCTGGTCGAACGCACGGCCAAGGAGGCCGGTGTCGAGCGGCTGCACACCGTCGGCGTCGGGGCGCCCGGCCTGATCGACCCCGCCACCGGAGAACTGCGCGACTCCTCGGGCCTGCCCGAGTGGCACCGCCTGCTCGCCACGGCCCTCCAGGAACGGCTGCCGGCCCGTGTCGTCGTGGAGAACGAGACCAACCTCGCGGCCCTGGCCGAGCAGCGTGAGGGGGTCGCCCGGGACCGGGACACCTTCGCGCTGCTCTGGTTCGGCCACGGGATCGGTGCCGCCGTGGTCCTGGACGGCGTCCTGCGCAGGGGCGCCTCCGGCGGTACGGGGGAGATCGGCTTCCTGCCGGTGCCGGGCACGGACGGGCTGCCGTCCGCGACGGGCTGCGAGGGCGGCTTCCACTCCCTCGCGAGCGCCGCCGCCGTCGCCGAACTGGCGCGCCGGTACGGGGTCGTGGCCCCGGCGGCGCCCCACGAGCCGCATGCGGCGGCGCTGGTGCGCGAGGCGGTGTCGCGCGTCACCGCGGGACCCTCCGGGGCGCCCTCCGCGCCGCCTCCCGCTCCGGACTCCGCCCCGGGCCGGGCCTCGGCGTTCCTGGACGCGCTCGCCGATCGCGTCGCCCTCGGGGCCGCGTCCGTGGTCGCCGTACTGGATCCGGGATGCGTGGTCCTGGCGGGTGAGGTCGGCCGGGCCGGCGGTGCGGTGCTCGCGGCCCGGGTGCGGGACCGGCTCGGCCGGATGACGCCGCTGCCCACCGAGGTGCGGGCCGGCGCCCTGGGCGGCGGCGCGGTCCTGCGGGGCGCGCTGCTGACGGCCCGGGACGGCGCCCAGGACGAGCTGTTCGCGCCGCCGGAGAGATGACCCGGGCGCCCCGGACCCGTGGTCCGCGGCCCGCAGGACCGTGACCGGCGTACGGAGACCCGGCGGCGGGGCAAGGGCCTCCGTCACCGCCGCCGGGTCGATCTGGGCCGGGCCGGCGAACGCGGACCCGGAGAGGCGCCGGTGAACGCAGACCCTAGAGAGGACTAGACCAAAGTGCAATAGGTTCGGACCATTACCGGGACGTCCTGCCCGTGGATGCCGCCTCCGCGGGGAAGCCGACGCGTCACGAGTGTCCCGTGAAGTCCATCGGTACACTTTGTGAGCCACCCCACAACATTCACCCTCATGGGTGTCGATCAGGCGTGGCACACTGAGTCTGTACCAGAAGCAGCGCACTCCGGGGTCGGTGAAAGTCCGAACCGGCGGTTACAGTCCGCGACCCGGTCGCTTCCAGCGGCCGGTTGACCAGGTGAAATTCCTGGACCGACGGTTAAAGTCCGGATGGGAGGCAGTGCGCGGCGGGCGGGCATTCGTGCGCGTCGCCGTCTGTTTCGACGTGTCCCGAGGACACGTCCCTACGCGGCGTCGCCCCGGTGCACCCGCTCGTTCACCTCTGTCGTCATCGACAGGCCCCGGAGTCCGTGCCCTATGAGGCAGGAGGACCCGGGAAGTGTTCACCGGAATCGTAGAAGAGCTGGGTGAGGTCACCGCCGTCGAGAACCTCGGCGACGCCTCCCGTTTCCGGCTCCGTGGCCCCGTGGTCACCGAAGGTGCACGTCACGGGGACTCCATCGCCGTCAACGGCGTCTGTCTGACCGTCGTCGACCACGAGGACGGCGAGTTCACCGCCGACGTGATGGCGGAGACCCTGAACCGCTCCAGCCTCGGCGCCCTCGCCGTCGGCTCCCGGGTCAACCTCGAACGGCCCATGGCCGTCGGCGAGCGCCTCGGCGGGCACATCGTGCAGGGCCACGTGGACGGCACGGGCGAGGTCCTCGAGCGCAAGCCGTCCGAGAACTGGGAGATCGTGAAGATCTCCCTGCCCGCGGACCTCTCGCGCTACGTCGTCGAGAAGGGCTCCATCACCGTCGACGGCATCAGCCTCACCGTCGTCGACGCCGGCCCCGACTTCTTCACCGTCAGCCTGATCCCGACGACCCTCGACCTGACCACGCTGGGCCGCAAGCAGCCCGGCGACCCGGTCAACCTCGAGGTCGACGTGATCGCCAAGTACGTCGAACGGCTGCTCGGCCCGCGGGGAGAGCAGGCGGCCGCGCTGCCCGGTACCGGCCCCGGCACCGGTACCGGTACTGACCTCGGCACCGGCCCCGGCATCCAAGGAGCGACACGGTGAACTGGCTCAACTCCGAGGCCTTCACGCTCTTCGACCAGCACATCAAGTGGGCCGACATGATCGGCAACGTGATCGGGCTGATCGGCCTCGCCCTCGGCTGGCGGCGCTCGATATGGACCTGGCCCGTCCAGTTCCTCTCCGGCGCCATCCTCCTCGCCGCCTTCGCCACCGCCCACCTCTCGGGCAGCGCGGGCAAGCAGCTGGTGGTCATGGCCGTCGCGCTGTGGGGCTACCGGCAGTGGAACCGCGGCAGGGGCGGCGCGCAGGACGGCTCCATCGCCGTCCGGTTCGCCACCTGGCGCGAGCGCGGCCTGCTGCTCGGCGCCGCGGCCGTGGGCACCGTCGCGGTCGCGAGCCTGTTCACCGCGTACCCGTCGCTCTCCTGGGACCCCTGGCCCGACGCGTACATCTTCGTCGGCACGGTCGTCGCGATGTACGCCCAGGCCCGCGGCATGGTCGAGTTCTGGTTCGCCTGGCTGCTCGTCGACCTGGTGGGCGTGCCGCTGAACTTCGCCAACGGCTTCGCGTTCTCCGGATTCGTCTACATCATCTACGGCGCGCTCGTCCTGTGGGGCATGCGCGACTGGTGGCTGCGCTCCCGCAAGGCCGGGCAGCCCTCCCTGGAAGGAGCTCCGGCATGACGAGCGCACCCGTCTGGTACAGCACCGGACATGATCAGGACACCTCCGACTTCGCCCTCGACCCGGTGGAGAAGGCCGTCGCGGACATCGCCGCCGGCCGCCCCGTCGTGGTCGTCGACGACGAGGACCGGGAGAACGAGGGCGACCTCGTCATGGCCGCCGAGAAGGCGACCCCCGAGATCATCGCCTTCATGATGAGCGAGTGCCGCGGTCTGATCTGCGCGCCCATGGAGGGCGACGAGCTCGACCGCCTCCAGCTGCCGCAGATGGTCGAGAACAACACCGAGTCGATGCGCACCGCCTTCACGGTCTCCGTCGACGCCGGCCCCGCCTTCGGGGTCACCACGGGCATCTCCGCCACCGACCGCGCCACCACGCTCCGGCTGCTCGCCGGCGGGCGGGCCGGGGCCGCCGACCTCGTACGGCCCGGCCACATCTTCCCGCTGCGCGCCAAGCCCGGCGGCGTGCTCGTCCGCAACGGCCACACCGAGGCCGCCGTCGACCTCGCCCGGCTCGCGGGCCTGCGGCCGGCCGGCGCCATCGTCGAGATCGCGGGCGAGGACGGGCGGATGCTGCGCCTGCCCGAGCTGATCCCGTTCGCCCGCAAGCACGGACTGACGATCATCTCCATCGAGGACCTGATCGCCTACCGCCGCACCGCCGAGCCCACGGTCCGCCGCGAGGCGAAGACCGAACTGCCCACCGCCTTCGGTGACTTCACGGCCTACGGCTACCGCTCCACCGTCGACGGCGTCGAGCACGTCGCCCTCGTCCACGGGGAGATCGGCGACGGCGACGACGTCCTGGTGCGCGTCCACTCCGAGTGCCTCACCGGCGACGTCTTCCACTCGCTGCGCTGCGACTGCGGCCCCCAGCTCGAGACCTCCCTGCAGCGCATCCAGGCCGAGGGCCGCGGTGTCGTCGTCTACCTCCGCGGCCACGAGGGGCGCGGCATCGGGCTGCTGTCCAAGCTGCGCGCGTACGAACTCCAGGAGCGCGGCCGCGACACCCTCGACGCCAACCTGGAGCTGGGCCTGCCCGCCGACGCCCGCGACTACGCGGCCGGTGCGCAGATCCTTCAGGACCTCGGTGTCCGCAGCCTGCGGCTGATGACCAACAACCCCGACAAGACCGACGCGCTCGTCCGCCACGGCCTCCAGGTCACCGACCGCGAGCCGATGCCCGTGACCGCGGGCGAGCACAACCTCCGGTACCTGCGCACCAAGCGGGACCGGATGGGGCACGACCTGCCCTGGCTGGACACGCCCACCGTGTCGGCCTGCGGCAACCAGTGACACGGCAACCGGTGACGGAACAGCACGAGGAGACACAGACGTGAGCGGCAAAGGCGCACCCGAACTGTCCGTACGCAACTGCGGTGACCTGCGGGTCGCCGTCGTCGCGGCACAGTGGCACGAGAAGGTCATGGACGGACTCGTCGACGGCGCGCTGCGCGCCCTCGGTGAACTGGGCATCGACGAACCCACCCTCCTGCGGGTCCCCGGCAGCTTCGAGCTGCCGGTCGTCGCCAAGGTCCTCGCGGGCCGCGGCTACGACGCGGTCGTCGCGCTCGGCGTCGTCATCCGCGGCGGCACCCCGCACTTCGAGTACGTGTGCCAGGGCGTCACCCAGGGCCTCACCCAGGTCTCCGTCGACACCGGTGTCCCCATCGGTTTCGGGGTGCTGACCGTCGACACCGAGGAGCAGGCCCTGGACCGCGCGGGCCTGGAGGGCTCGAACGAGGACAAGGGGCACGAGGCGGTGACGGCGGCCGTGGCGACCGCGGCCACGCTGCGCTCGGTATCCGAACCCTGGCGCTGACGTAGGCCCGCGACCGCGTAGGGTGAGGACCACCATGTCCAAGAAGACTTTCGAGGAGCTCTTCACCGAGCTCCAGCACAAGGCAGCCACCGGCGACCCCGCCACCTCCCGCACCGCGGAACTGGTCGGCAAGGGGGTCCATGCCATCGGCAAGAAGGTCGTCGAAGAGGCCGCCGAGGTCTGGATGGCCGCGGAGCACGAGGGCAAGGAGGCAGCCGCCGAGGAGATCTCGCAGCTGCTCTACCACGTCCAGGTGATGATGGTCGCCCGCGGCATCACCCTGGACGACGTGTACGCCCACCTCTGAGCCGTCGCCCCTCTTGCCGCACCCGCACATACGCATCCGCACGCACGCACGCACGCACGCACCCGCACGAACGAAGGAAGCCGACCTCATGCTGCGCATCGCCGTCCCCAACAAGGGTTCCCTGTCAGGTCCCGCGGGGGAGATGCTGCATGAGGCCGGCTACCAGCAGCGCCGGGAGGCCAAGGAGCTGCGGATCGTCGACCCGGAGAACGAGGTCGAGTTCTTCTACCTCCGCCCCCGCGACATCGCGATCTACGTCTCCTCCGGCCGCCTCGACATCGGCATCACCGGCCGTGACCTGCTCATCGACTCCGCGGCCGAGGCCGAGGAGATCCTGCCCCTCGGCTTCGCCCGCTCCACCTTCCGCTTCGCCACCAAGCCCGGCACCGCCGGCTCCGTCGAGGACCTCGCGGGCAAGACCGTCGCCACCTCGTACGAGGGCATCGTCGCCAAGTACCTGGCCGACCAGGGCGTCGACGCCTCCGTCGTACACCTCGACGGCGCCGTCGAGACGGCCATCGAGCTCGGCGTCGCCGAGGTCATCGCGGACGTCGTCGAGACCGGCACCTCGCTGCGCAACGCGGGCCTCGAGGTGTTCGGCGAGCCGATCATGAAGTCCGAGGCCGTCGTCATCCGCCGTACCGGCGCGCCCGCCACCGAGGACGCCGAGCCCAAGGTCCAGCAGTTCCTGCGCCGTCTGCAGGGCGTCCTCGTGGCGCGGACCTACGTGATGATGGACTACGACTGCCGCGTCGAGCAGCTGGAGAAGGCCGTCGCGCTCACCCCGGGCCTGGAGTCGCCGACGGTCTCGCCGCTGCACAACGAGGGCTGGGTCGCCGTGCGCGCCATGGTCCCGTCCAAGGAGGCCCAGCGGATCATGGACGACCTGTACGACATCGGCGCCCGGGCCATCCTGACCACGGCCATCCACGCCTGCCGCCTCTGAGCACCGCGAGGAACCGCTTCCCATGTCCGACGCACCAGAACCGCCCGCCCTCCCCGTGACCTTCCGGCCCGGGCGTACCCGAGCCGTGCTGCTGACCGCCGGCGCCGCGATCTTCGTGGTCATCACCACAGTGGCGCTGCTGCTCGAGAAGCTCAGCCCCGGGGAGCGGCTCAGCTTCGTCTTCACCGCGGCGCTGCTCTTCGGCGTGCTCGTGCTGCTGGCCCGCCCGAAGGCCGTCGCCGACGACTCCGGGGTCACCGTCGTCAACATCGTCAGTGCGCGGCGACTGGCCTGGGCGGAGATCCTGCAGGTCAACCTGCGTCCGGGGGACCCCTGGGTCTTTCTGGACCTCAGCGACGGCACCAGTCTGCCCGTGCTCGGCATCCAGCCGGGCATCGCCAAGCAGCACGCCATCCGCGACGCCCGTGCGCTGCGGGCCCTCGTCGAGGCCCACTCGCTCGGCGGCCGCGACGGGCGGCACGACGAACATCACGGCTGACTCCCGGCCTTCCACCCTGCCGCACGGGCCCGAGTCTTGATTAATCTGTCGGTGGAGGCGTTTTCGTTGCGCCTTTGCCCTGACTTCCCACCCGGGACCCAGAGGCCCCCTGCTATTCGAGGAGTGACTCCCTCCAGCGATGGACGGATCGTCCTGTAGTACCTGCGCCGCCCCCTCCCGACCCATCGAGGCGGCGGCATGACCATCCCCCTGCTGCTCCTCGGGGCGGCGTTCCTGTTGATCCTCGCCAACGGCTTCTTCGTGGCGGCCGAGTTCGGCCTCGTCACGGTGGAACGCCCCGACGCCGAGAAGGCCGCGGCCGAGGGCGACCGACGGGCCCGTACCGTCGTGAACTCCCTCAAGGAGCTGTCCTTCCAGCTCTCCGGCACCCAGCTCGGCATCACCATCACCTCGCTGGTCGTCGGCATGCTCGCCGAGCCGGCACTCGCCGAACTGCTGCACGGCCCCTTCACCGCCCTCGGCATCCCCGGGGGCGCCGTGTCCGGTGTCGCCGTGGTCGTCGGCATGCTGCTGGCCTCGGCCGTGCAGATGGTGATCGGCGAACTCGTGCCCAAGAACTGGGCGGTGTCCAGGCCCCTGCAGGTCGCGCGGTTCGTCGCCGGTCCGCAGCACGTCTTCTCGACCGTGTTCCGGCCGGTGATCGCCGCCCTGAACTCCGTCGCCAACCGGCTCGTCCGGCTTCTCGGCGTCGAACCCGCCGTGGAGCTGGCCTCCGCCCGTACGCCGGGCGAGCTGGTCTCCCTGGCCCGGCACTCGGCCCAGGCCGGCACCCTGGAACAGGACACCGCCGACCTGTTCGTCCGCACGCTCTCGCTGGCCGACCTCACCGCGCAGCACGTCATGACCCCCCGGGTGAAGGTCAGCGCCCTCCAGTCCTCCGCGACCGCCGAGGACGTCGTCAACCTCACCCGCGCCACCGGCCTCTCGCGCTTCCCCGTCTACCGGGAGCGGATCGACGAGATCGTCGGCATGGTGCACCTGAAGGACGCCCTCGCGGTGGCCTCGCACGACCGGCTGCGCACGCCGGTCACCAGGATCGCCCAGACCCCGCTGCTCGTCCCGGAGACACTGCCGGTGCAGCCCCTCCTGGAACGGCTGCGCAACGAGCAGCCCATCGCCGTCGTGGTCGACGAGTACGGCGGCACGGCCGGTGTCGTCACCCTGGAGGACATCGTCGAGGAACTCGTCGGCGAGGTCCGCGACGAGCACGACGGTCAGGACGTGCCGGAACTGGCCGCGGCGCCGCCCGAGGACGGCCGCCCCGCCTGGGACGCCGACGGCAGCTGCCGCGTCGACCTCCTCCTGCGCATCGGCCTGGAGGTCCCCGAGGGTCCGTACGAGACCGTCGCGGGCCTCGTCGCCGACCTGCTCGGACGCATCCCCGCCCCCGGCGACCGGGCCGAGCTGCCCGGCTGGCGCCTCTCGGTGCGCCAGGTCGGGCACTACCGCGCGGAGCGGGTCCGGCTGGTCAGGACCGCCGGCGCGGGATCCGGCCCGGCGTCCGACCCCGTTCCCGCCACCGGATCCGTTTCCGCATCCGCGCCCGTGTCCGCCGCCGCGGTGGAGGCCGTCCGATGAGTGTGCTCCAGCTCCTGTTCGCCGGCCTGCTCGTGCTCGCCAACGGATTCTTCGTCGGCGCCGAGTTCGCCCTGGTCTCCGTCCGGCGCAGCCAGATCGAACCGCTCGGCACGGCACGGGCCCGGCAGGTCATGTACGGCCTGGAGAACCTGCCGCACATGATGGCCGCCGCGCAGTTCGGCATCACCATGTGCTCGCTGACGCTCGGCGCCGTCGCCGAGCCCACCGTGGCGCACCTCCTGGAGCCGGTCTTCCACGCCGTGCACCTGCCCGAGGGCATGATCCACCCGCTCGGGTACGTCATAGCCCTCGCCGCGGTCGTCTTCCTGCACCTGGTGGTCGGCGAGATGCTGCCGAAGAACCTGGCGATGGCCGCCCCCGAGAAGACCGCGCTGTGGCTCAGCCCCGGCCTGGTCGCCTTCGCCCGCCTGTGCAAGCCGGTCACGATCACCCTCGGCGCCTGTGCCCGGGTCGTCCTGAAGCTCTTCCGCGTCGAGCCCAAGGACGAGGTCGAGGCGGTCTTCACCAGCGAGCAGCTCAACCGGCTCGTGGAGGACGCCGGCCAGGCCGGTCTCCTGGAGCCGGGGGAGCAGGAACGCCTGGAGGACGCCCTGGAGCTGGGCTCCCGCCCGGTCACGGACGTCCTCCTGGACCGGGAGTCCCTGGTCAGCGTGGGCCCCTCGGTCACCCCGGGCCAGGTCGTCGCGCTCACCGCCCGCACCGGGTACTCGCGGTTCCCGGTGGTCGCGGAGAACGGCGCCTTCATGGGCTACCTGCACGTGAAGGACGTACTCGACCTGGAGGAGTCCGAGCGGGCGGTGCCGCAGCAGGTGTGGCGTCCCATGACGACCCTCAGCGCCGAGCTGCCCCTGGACGACGCCCTGACCGTGATGCGCCGCGCCGCGACCCATCTGGCCCAGGTCGCCGACGCGGCCGGCCGGGTCCTGGGGCTGGTGGCCCTGGAGGACGTCCTGGAACTCCTGGTGGGCGAGGTGAAGGACCCGGCCCACCGAAAGCCCCCGCCACCCCGGGCACCAGAACCCGCACAACAGGCCCTGGCCGGCTGACACGGCATCCCCGCGCCCCCGCTGCTCAGGGGCGCGGGGAACTGCGCGACAAGCCACGACGCACCCGCACCCGCGAGATGGCCGCCGGCCCCACCCCGGTGGGCGCACCTCACCCCCCGGAGGGCCCCCGCCCCGACAGGACCTCCCCGTACGCCTGCATCAGGTCGGCCAGCCGCAGCGTGGACAGGTCGTCCCGGGTGAGGTGCCCCGGATAGCCCGACAACCGCAGATCCCGGTACGCGCAGCTCTTCTCGTACAGCGTCCGCAGGAACCGTCCGTTGCCCAGTTCGTCGATCCACCCCTGGTCGACGACGTGCCCGCTGATGGACCGCAGCTCGTCGAGCGTCTCCTCGTCCCACACGTCGCCGTTCTCCGCGGCCAGCACCTCACCGATCGAGGTGAGTTCGAGCGGCCGGTACGAGGGGAAGTCGACCCGGGTCGTGAAACGCGAGGACAGCCCGGGGTTGGCGGCCAGCAGCCGGTCCATGCCCTCCGGATAGCCCGCGAGGATCACCACCAGGTGGTCCCGGTTGTCCTCGGCCCGCTTGAGCAGGACCTGCAGCGCCTCGTCCCCGTACGCGTCGCCCTTGCCGTACCCCGAGTTGGACAGCGCGTAGGCCTCGTCGACGAAGAGCACCCCGCCGATCGCGGAGTCGATCAGCTCGTTGGCCTTCACGGCGGTCTGGCCGAGGTACTCGCCCACCAGATCGGCCCGCTGCGCCTCGACGAGGTGGTCGCCGCCGAGCAGCCCGAGCGCGTAGAAGACCCGCCCCAGGATGCGGGCCACGGTGGTCTTCCCCGTCCCGGAGGGCCCGGAGAAGACGAAGTGCCGTTTCGGCGGCTGTACCGGCAGCCCCTGCCCGGCCCGCAGCCGCGCCATGTTCAGCTGCGCGGAGAGCGCCTTCACCTGCCGTTTCACCGGTTCGAGGCCGACCATGCGCTCCAGCTCGGAGAGTGCCTCCTCGAGCAGCGCGGGATCGGTGGGCCCGGTCGGCAGGTGCGGTGGCGCCACCGGGACGACGGCCTTCTCCCGGACCCGGTCGGACCCGGGTCCCCGCGCGCCGGGCGGCGGCAGGTCCGGCTCGGACAGCTTCAGGTCCCGGCCCTCGGCGCCGAACAGCGGGTCGATGCCGTCCGGCCCGTCCAGCATGTCCTGACCGGCCCCGGTGAGCGTGATCGCCGCGAGGTCGGCCGTCTCGTCGTACCCGTCGCCCTCGGAGATCGCGGCGAGCCGGGCCGAGGTATCCATGAACGCGGGGTCGATCCTGTGCACCGCCCGGTACAGGGGCAGGGCCGCCGCGGAGCGGCCCGTGCCCTCGTGCGCCCGCGCCAGCCAGTACCGCAGCTCCTTGCGCTGCGGCTGCTCGCTGCGGCAGCGCATGAGCGCGGACGACAGCAGCGGCTCGGCCTGTCCGTACATCTCCAGGCGGACGCGGGCCATGCCGCCGAACAGTCCCGCCTCGATGCCCAGCATCGGATCGTCGGTCAGCGGGTCCGTGTGCCGGACCAGCTGCTCCCAGTCCTTGACCAGATAGGCGCGGCAGGCGTGCAGGAACCGCACCTGGGGATCCGTGTCCACCGGGGGCAGGCCGGCCAGCGCCCGGTCCAGTTCCGGGACATGGCGTCCGTCGAGCCAGTGCGAGGCGTGCGCGAGCAGCAGGTCCCGGGGCGACTCCAGCACCGGCTGCACCCACCAGCCCAGCCAGTACCAGGAGTTGAGCGTGCGCCGGTGACGGCCGCGCTGCTCCCCGAAGCGGTCGCGGTGCCGGAACATCCGCAGCAGCGCGGTCGTCGTGTCGATGCGCAGTGCGTGCAGTCCGAGCCAGCCGTCCGCCATGCCGGGGTCCATCCGGACCGCGGTGCGGAACTCCTCCTCCGCCTGCGGATAGGCCCCCATCGTGTAGGCGTCCACACCCCGCAGCCAGGCGAGGTCGGCCGGGGCCTCGGGGCCCTGCGTGCCGAAGTCCATCACGTCCCCCACAAACCGTGCCCCCGTTGCTCACCGGGCGGGCCGGTGCCCGTCGGCAGTTTCGTCGAACCGCTGTGCCGCGGACGGGAGTTGCATGCGGTGCGAAGAGCAGCCGTCCGAAGGTCGCACCAAGAGGCATCGTACCTGCGGGGGAGCACCGCGCCGTAGGGTGCCGCACGACGGGTTCTTCGAGGTGGGAGCGCACGGGGCGCACTCGGGACGGTCACTCAGGGTGAGCGAAATGCGCCTCGGGGCGTCCGGTGGGTGCCCGGACGCAGAACGAAGCCCCCGATCACGGGGGAACAATCGGGGGCTTCGCGTTTTCGGGGCGGCCTCGAGGGGCCGCACATTGAGAACGTAAGACCTGTACGGCCCGCCGGTCAAGCCGAGTTGGAGGACTCAGGCAACTTCTTGGGCGGCCGTCTTCACACGTTCACCACATAGGGGCCGACCCGTCACGTTCCGTGACGGAGGGCTCCCGTACGGGCATCCCGGCAGGTCCCGGGAGTACCTCGTATCCGTCCGAACACTGCCGTACCAGAAGGCCGGCGAACGGCTCCGAAGGGTCCTGCGTGAAGTGCCGGCGCTCCGCGGGGACCCATTTCTCCCAGAAGTCCCGCTGCGGCGCACCGTCCCGGCGCCGCCCACGCGCCCAGGCGTCCTCGTGCGGCACCTCCATCCACAGCAGCCGCGCCAGATGCGGACGCAACGCGCTGCGGCCCGCACCGACCCCCTCGACGAGGATCACGGGCGCGGGCGCGAGGGTCCGGGACGGCCCGAAGGCGCGCAGTCGCCAGTCGTACGGGCGGTAGTGCGCACTCTCGCCCCGCCGCAACGGCTCGACGACCTCCCGCAGCAGCCGGTCCAGCCACGCGAAGAGCTCCTCGTGGGTGGCGATGTCGTCCAGGTGCAGCACGGGAGCGCCGCCCAGCGCCTCGGCCAGGCGGCCCGCGAACGTCGTCTTGCCCGATCCCGCGTGCCCGTCCACACCGACGAGCCGGACGGGGCCGCAGGAGGGCGGCAGCCGGAGCAGCCGGGGGGCGAGGGTGCGGAGGTCGATGAGGGGTCCCGGGGCGCGGAGGAGGGCATACGCAGTGCGGAGGAACATTCTACCGACGCCGGAACGCGGTGGACCGGACCTGCCGGACGCCCGGGATCCGCCAGTGGTCTCGACCAATATTGGTCGACGCCGCGACGCCCGAAGTGCTGGCAGAAGCCGTGATCGCGTTCCATAGTTGGCGCACACCCACCGCTTCCGGACACTGGGGGTCCCTCGTCCATGACCAGAGCTGAACAGCCGTCCCGCAGAACCGTCCTGGCCGCCGCGGTGGCCGCGGCCGCAGCCGGAGCGGCGGGCCCGGCGGCCGCCGCCGACACGGCGGGCCGCACCGCGAAGACCCCGGCCGCCGCCGGGTCGAAAGCGCCCGCCGGCCTCGTGGACAACCACGCCTGGACCTCGTACGCCGACTGGCGCGCCGGTACCGCGGAGGGGACCCGTGCCGTGCCGGGGGTGCGCCCCGGCCTGGAGATCAGGACTCCCCAGGGCCGCACCGACTACCCGGACCCGCACACCGGCACGACCGCCACCTGGGAGTACGCGCGCTGGACCTCGCCCGTCCACCGCCTCGCCGTCCCCGCCACCGAGGTCATCGCCTCCTGGAACGCGCGGACCCCGGCGGGCACCTGGCTGCAGGCCGAGCTGACGGGCACGTACTCCGACGGCACCGACACCCCCTGGTACGTGATGGGCCGCTGGGCCGCGGGCGACCAGGACATCCGGCGCACCTCGGTGGACGACCAGAGCGACGGGAGGAGCAGCGTCTGGACGGACACCTTCGCCATCGACGACGCCGCCTCCGGGCTGCGCCTGGTGTCGTACCGGCTGCGGCTGACCCTGTACCGCAAGCCCGGTACCAAGGTCACGCCGACCGTGTGGCGGCTCGGCGCGATGGGCTCCGACGTCCCGGACCGCTTCACCGTCCCGGCGTCGGCGCCCGGCCTCGCGCGGGAGCTGGCGGTGCCGCGCTACTCGCAGGAGATCCACGCGGGCCAGTACCCCGAGTACGACAACGGCGGCGAGGCCTGGTGCAGCCCCACCTCCTCCCAGATGATCATCGAGTACTGGGGGCGCAGGCCTTCCGCCGAGGCGCTGTCCTGGGTCGACCCGGCGTACGCGGACCCGCAGGTGTGCCACGCGGCACGGTTCACCTTCGACTACCAGTACGACGGCTGCGGCAACTGGCCCTTCAACGCCGCGTACGCGGCCACGTACAAGGACCTCCAGGGCGTGGTGACCCGGCTCGGCTCGCTCACCGACCTGGAGACGCTGATCGCCGCCGGTGTTCCGGTCATCACCTCCCAGTCGTTCCTCGCCTCCGAGCTGACGGGCGCGGGGTACGGCACGTCCGGGCACCTGATGACGGTCATCGGCTTCACCGCCGACGGCGACGTGATCGCCAACGACCCGGCCTCGCCCGACAACGACGCGGTACGGCGGATCTACAAGCGCCGTGAGTGGGAGAACATCTGGCTCCGCACGAAGAGGTACAACGCCGCCGGGAAGGTCGTCTCCGGCACCGGCGGGGTCTGCTACCTGTACTTCCCGGCGAAGCCCACGGCCCGCCAGCGCAAGGCCCTGGAAGCGGTGGGCGTCCGCTGAGACGCGCGCCCGGCCGGCGGCCGCCGGCCGGGCGCGCGTGACCAAGCTCTCTCCCGCAAAAGCCCGATTCGGTGGCAAGGTGGACGGACCGGTGGGGGATTCCATCCGAAACCGGCCGGGGGATCCACCGAAAGCCGACCGTGAGCGAGCTGCCATGACCACCACCTCTGTCACCGCCGGACGCGTCCGTGCCCGTACGGGCGGTCCGAAGGACGACGGGCCGAAGATCTTCGAGCACGTCATGGGCTGGACCTTCGTGCTGGTGCTCGCGATGTTCGTGACGCAGCTCGGCCTGGTCTGACGCGCTCCCCGTCGACCGGCCCGCCACCGCCCGGGGCCGGTCCCCGCGGACCGCGCAGGCCGGTCGTACGGCTCTGCCATACTGCGGTGGTCCCGCCCGCGGTTGGAGATCAGGTCCGGAATTGAGCAGCAGCCCCCAGCCCGGTGACGACCGCCCCGGAGCGCGCGGCACCGGCCGTTCTGCGGTACGCCGTGCCGAACTCATCGCCATCGGGCGGAAGTTGTTCGCCGACACCTCCTACGACGCGCTGTCGATGGACGACATCGCCCAGCAGGCGCAGGTGGCCAAGGGGCTGATCTACTACTACTTCCGGTCCAAGCGCGGCTACTACCTGGCGATCGTCGAGGACTCGGTGGCCGAGCTGGTCTCCCGGGCCGCCGGCGGTCTGGAACTGCCCCCGGACCAGCGGGTGCACCGCACCATCGACGGCTATCTGCGCTACGCCGAGCACCACCAGGCCGCGTACCGCACGATCGTCAGCGGCGGTGTCGGCTTCGACGCCGAGGTGGACGCCATCCGGGAGGGCGTGCGGGAGGCCATCGTCGAGACCATCGCCGAAGGGGCGTACGGGCGGCGGAAGGTGGGCCCGCTGCCCCGTACGGCACTGCTCGGCTGGCTGTGCAGCGTGGAGGGGGCCACCCTCGACTGGATCGGCCACCGCGCCCTGTCGCGCGACCTCATGCGCGAGCTGCTGGTCAAGATGCTCGGCGGCGCCCTGCGCGCCGTCGAGGAGCTCGACGGCTCCTACCCGGCCCCGCGGGCCGCGCGCCGCGACCCCGCGGACGCGAGAGCGGGGACCGTTGCCGGCCCCCGCCCCGCCCGCCGTACGGGAACGGTCAGTTGATCGCCTTGATCAGCTCGCCGTTGGACGTGTCACCGCTCAGCTCCCAGAAGAACGTGCCGCCCAGGCCCTGCGCGTTCTTGTAGCTCATCTTCCCGGCGACGGTCGACGGGGTGTCGTAACTCCACCAGTCGTTGCCGCACTTGGCGTAGGCCGTGCCGCCCACCGTGCCGGTCACCGGGCACTTGGTCTTCAGCACCTTGTAGTCGTCGATGCCCTGCTCGTACGTCCCGGCCGCCGGGCCGGTGGCCGTGCCGCCGGGCGCCGCCTGGGTGACCCCGGTCCAGCCGCGCCCGTAGAAGCCGATGCCGAGCAGCAGCTTCGAGGCCGGGACGCCCATGCCCTTGAGCTTGGCGATGGTCGCGGAGGTGTGGAAACCCGCCTTCGGGATGCCCGTGTAGGAGTTCAGCGCCGAGTGCGGAGCCGTGGGTCCGGCCGCGTCCCAGGCACCGAAGAAGTCGTACGTCATCGGGTTGTACCAGTCGACGTACTGGGCGGCGCCCGCGTAGTCCGCCGCGTCGAGCTTGCCGCCGGCGGTGGCGTCGGCCGGGATCGCCGAGGTGACCAGCGCGGAGCCGCCGAACTTGGCGCGGACGGCCGACATCAGGTTCTTGTACGCGGCCTTCCCGCTGGTGTCGCAACTGAGCCCGCAGGTGTTGGGGTACTCCCAGTCGATGTCGATGCCGTCGAAGACGTCCGCCCACTTCGAGTTCTCGACCAGGTCGTAGCAGGACTGGGCGAAGGCCGCCGGGTTCCTGGCCGCCTCCGTGAAGCCGCCGGACCAGGTCCAGCCGCCGAAGGACCAGAGGACCTTGAGGTTCGGGTGCTTCTTCTTCAGCTCGCGCAGCTGGTTGAAGTTGCCGCGCAGCGGCTGGTCCCAGGTGTCCGCGACCCCGTCGACCGACTCGGCCGCGGTGTGGGTCCGCTCGGTGGCCGCGTAGGCGTCGCCCATCGCGCACTTGCCGCCGGTGACGTTGCCGAAGGCGTAGTTGATGTGCGTCAGTTTGGCCGCGGAGCCGGACGTCTCGATGTTCTTGACCAGGTACTTCCGGTCGTAGGTGCCCCATTCGGTGAAGTAGCCGACGACCTTGGAGCCGGCCGCCTCGGGGGCGGCCGCCCCTGAGGTCGCCGCCGTGGGGGCGGCGGTCCCTTCGGCGGTGGCGGCCGCGGTGGCCGTGCCCGCGCCGGCGAGCAGTCCGGCGCCGAGGGCGGCGCAACACGCTGCGGACAGCAGCGCCCGGAACCGGGCGCGGGGGCGGAGTGAGCTGAGCATCGGGGTCTCCTCGTGGGGGAGAGGGGAACAGTCGCCGATTGGCATGAACGCGGTGAGGCGTTGGAGCGAAACAGTAGGAGGACTAGACCAGTTGGTCAATGGTTCGGACCAATTCGCCACCGGAAATCCTTACGCCTGAGTAAGCGGTCGTTAACTGGTGACGCGATGCCCCCGATCGGGCATACTCACAGCGCAAGGCCGCTGATCAGCCGCTTCCGTGACCCGGAGGCGCGAGCATCGTCGGCGCCGAGCAGGACCCGGCGGGGCAGCCCCACCCAGGTGTGCGTTCGCCGATGTGCCCGACCAGGAGGAGAGCGTCGCCATGCCTGACCGCGCCCCGCAGCCGGTGGACCGGCAACTGCCCACGGACGAGGCCCGGGAGCTGATCTCGCTCGTCCGCGACATCGCGCAGCGTGAGATCGCCCCGCGCGCGGCCGAGGAGGAGGACGCCGGACGCTTCCCGCGCGAGGTCTTCACCCTGCTGTCGGAATCGGGACTGCTCGGACTGCCCTACGACTCCGAGTACGGCGGCGGGGACCAGCCGTACGAGGTCTACCTCCAGGTCCTCGAAGAACTCGCCGCGGCCCGCCTCACGGTGGGCCTCGGGGTCAGCGTGCACTCGCTCGCCTGCCACGCCCTCGCCGGCTACGGCACCAAGGAGCAGCAGGCGGAGCACCTTCCGGGCATGCTCGGCGGCGGCCTCCTGGGCGCCTACTGCCTCTCCGAGCCCTCGTCGGGGTCGGACGCGGCGTCGCTGCGCACGAAGGCCGTACGGGAGGGTGGGGACCCCTCCCTGCCGGGCGGAGCCGGCGGCGGAGGCGGCGGGGAGTGGGTGCTCAGCGGGACCAAGGCGTGGATCACCCATGGCGGCGTGGCCGACTTCTGCACCGTGCTCGCGCGCACCGGCGGCGAGGGGGCGCGGGGCATCACGGCGTTCCTGGTGCCCGGTGACGCCGAAGGGCTGAGCGCCGGGGCGCCCGAGAAGAAGATGGGCATGAAGGGCTCGCCCACCGCGCAGGTCCACCTCGACGGGGTGCGGGTCCCCGACGACCGGCGGATCGGCGAGGAGGGGCAGGGTTTCGCGATCGCCCTGTCCGCGCTGGACTCCGGACGGCTGGGCATCGCCGCGTGCGCCGTCGGCGTCGCACAGGCCGCGCTGGACGAGGCGGTCGCGTACGCCACGGGGCGCGAGCAGTTCGGCCGGCCGATCGCGGACTTCCAGGGCCTTCGCTTCATGCTGGCGGACATGGCGACCCGGATCGAGGCGGGGCGCTCGCTGTACCTCACCGCGGCCCGGCTGCGGGACGCGGGGCGGCCCTTCGCCAGGCAGGCGGCCATGGCGAAGCTGTTCTGCACCGACACGGCGATGCAGGTCACCGTCGACGCCGTGCAGGTGCTCGGCGGGTACGGCTACACCGCGGACTTCGCCGTCGAGCGGTACATGCGCGAGGCCAAGGTGCTGCAGATCGTCGAGGGCACCAATCAGATCCAGCGGATGGTCATCGCCCGTCACCTCGTGGGTCCCGAGTCGCGCTGAACCTTCCGTACGCGTACATCGCCGAGGGGGCCACCAGGCGCACCCACTCCGCGTCGTGGCGGCCCGGAAGGGTCCGGCCGCGGTCGGACCAGGCACGGATCATGGCGAGGTAGATGGGCGGGTCCGCAGGCTGCTGAGGTCCCTGTGATCCCTGTGATCCCTGGGACGTCTGTGACCTCTGCGATCGATGTGGTCCCGGAGGTGCCTGTGACCCGTGGGATTCCTGCGGCTCCCGAGGCATCTGCGACACCCGGGTCCACTGCGGCTCCTGTGATGCCGGTTGCTGCTGGGGCTGTTGGGCTCTCTGGGTCCCCTGGCGCCCTTGACTCCCCTGGTTCCCCTGGCTTCCTTGGGGCCCCTGGGAAACCGATTCTTCGGGAGGAAGGAGAAACCCGCGACGACGGCCCGTCTCTGCGTATGGATCTGCGTACGTAGGGGTCATACCGGGCCAACGCGTCCCGGGCCGGGCAGGTCACCGACCGACCTAATCGCCCGTGCGTTCGCGGGGTTCCGACGTCTTCCGGACTCTGACCTCACCCCTCCCGGCGGATCCGGACACAGCGATCGCGCACCACGGCAGCCGGCGAGCCATGGTGCAGGCGGTCACGGGAACGGAGGGTCCCTCGGCGGGGACCGGGCCGAGGGGGCTCAGGCGGCCAGGCGTCGCACGGTCGGCACCCGCATCGGCCGCGAGCCGGGTCCACCGACGTGCGAGAAGGGCTGGGTCCGCCAGTCGAGTCCCTGAGGGAGCGTCAACAGCAGGGCGGTGTCCTGCTCCTGGACCTCCATCGTCTCGTCGGCGGGGCGGGCGTCGGCCGCCGCGCGGCCCGTGCCGGCGCAGACCGTGAGCCCGAAGGGGTTCCACGGCGACGCGCAGAGCGCGTGCTCCGGAAGGCTCTCCTCGTCGGCCAGCAGCGCGATGGGCTGCACGCAGGCCGGGCAGATCACCCGGTACATCTCGAAGGTGTCGTACGCGTCGAGCTCCTCGCCGTCCAGGTCGTCGGGTTCGACGCCCTCCGGCTGCGGTTCGACCACCGGCTGCTGCCGCTTGGGCGCGGAACGACCAGGACGCTTCAGACTCTGCATGGGCTACTCCCCCTCGGGTGGGCCGACGGTGCACTGCGACCTCGGCCACAGCAAGCACTTCCCGTCCCGTCTGCGCGGTAATCACGGGAGCATCACGGAAGCTGACGCGCGTCATGTGGCGTTCGTCACATGCCGTACGTGAGTGCCCGGCCCGGCCGCTTCGTCCTCCGCGCGCCCCCGCCCACCGGTCCTGGCCACCTCAGGAGGCGGGCATGACCTGCGCCGCCGAGTATCCGCGGGGATCAGGCGCACGGTAGGTTCTCCGCCATGGAGGAGCTGGACCGCCACATCGTGCAGCTGCTCGTCGAAGACGGGCGGATGAGCTACACCGACCTGGGCAAGGCCACGGGCCTGTCCACGTCGGCCGTGCACCAGCGGGTGCGCCGGCTGGAGCAGCGCGGCGTCATCCGCGGCTACGCCGCCGTCGTCGACCCGGAGGCGGTGGGGCTGCCGCTGACGGCCTTCATCTCGGTGAAACCGTTCGACCCCAGCGCCCCCGACGACATCGCCGAACGCCTGGCGGGCGTCCCGGAGATCGAGGCCTGCCACAGCGTCGCCGGCGACGAGAACTACATCCTCAAGGTCCGTGTCGCGACCCCCCACGAGCTGGAAGAACTCCTCGCGCGCGTGCGCACGCTGGCCGGGGTGTCCACCCGGACGACGGTCGTCCTCTCGACGCCGTACGAGGCCCGCCCGCCGAAGATCTGAACGGCCGCCCCTCCCGCCGCTCGCACCGTCCCCGCCGCCGGGACCCGGGCACGAGGCGGCCCCGCCGAGGGGTGAGACTGTCCCCATGAGCGACAGCACCACCGACCCCGAACCGAACCGCACCCCCTCGGGGACGCCGCGCACGACACCGCCAGGACCGGACGACCGCCCGGACGCCGCCCGGACCGTGCTGCTGCGCGGCGGCGAGGTCCACAGCCCCGCCGACCCGTTCGCCACCGCGATGGTCGTGGAACGCGGACAGGTCGCCTGGGTAGGCTCGGAGGGCGCCGCCGACGCGTTCTCGGACGGCGTCGACGAGGTGGTGGACCTCCGAGGGGCGCTCGTCACCCCGGCGTTCACCGACGCGCACGTGCACACCACGGCGACCGGCCTCGCCCTCACCGGCCTCGACCTCTCCGACGCCCGCACCCTCGACGACGCGCTCGCCCGGGTACGGGAGTTCGCGGCCTCCCGCCCCGCCGACCGGGTGCTCCTCGGGCACGGCTGGGACGCCTCCCGCTGGCCCGGGCGGCGGCCCCCGCTCCGCGACGAGCTGGACGCGGCCACCGGCGGCCGCCCGCTCTACCTCAGCCGGATCGACGTCCACTCGGCCGTCGCCACCACCGCCATGCTGGACCTGGCGCCGGGCGTGCGCGGGGCGGCCGGGTTCCACGAGGGTGAACCGCTCACCCGCGACGCCCACCACGCCGTACGCGCCGCCGCGTTCGCGGCCGTGACCCCGCAGCAGCGCACGCAGGCCCAGCGCGCCGCCCTCCGGCACGCCGCCTCGCTCGGCATCGGCTCCGTGCACGAGTGCGCCGGTCCGGAGATCTCCTCCGAGGACGACTTCACCGGACTGCTGCGGCTGGCCGAGCAGGAGGCGGGCCCCCGGGTCGTCGGCTACTGGGCCGAGCAGGACGTCGCCAGGGCCCGGGCCCTCGGAGCGGCCGGCGCCGCGGGCGATCTCTTCGTGGACGGCGCCCTCGGCTCGCACACGGCCTGTCTGCACCGGCCCTACGCGGACGCGGACCACACGGGCACCGCCTACCTGGACACCGCGGCCGTCGCCGCCCACGTGGTGGCGTGCACCGAGGCGGGGCTCCAGGCGGGCTTCCACGCCATCGGGGACGCCGCCGTGGCCTCCGTGGTCGACGGCATGCGCGCCGCCGCCGAGAAGGTCGGCCCGGCCCGCGTACGCGCCGCCCGGCACCGCGTCGAGCACGCCGAGATGCTCACCCCCGACACGATCGCCGGGTTCGCCGACCTCGGCCTCACCGCGTCCGTCCAGCCGGCCTTCGACGCCCTGTGGGGCGGCGAGGAGGGCATGTACGCCGAGCGCCTCGGTGCCGAGCGGGCCGGCACGCTCAACCCCTTCGCCGCGCTGCTGCGCGCCGGTGTACCCCTCGCCTTCGGCTCGGACAGCCCCGTCACGCCGCTCGACCCGTGGGGCACCGTCCGCGCCGCGGCCTTCCACCGCACGCCCGGGCACCGGGTGTCCGTCCGCGCGGCCTTCACGGCGCACACGCGGGGCGGCTGGCGGGCGGTCGGCCGTGACGACGGGGGGGTCCTGGTGCCGGGCGCGCCCGCCGACTACGCCGTGTGGCGCACCGAGGAACTCGTGGTCCAGGCCCCGGACGACCGGGTCGCCCGCTGGTCGACCGACCCCCGCTCCGGCACGCCGGGCCTGCCCGACCTGTCGCCCGGCGCCGACCTGCCGGTCTGCCTGCGCACCGTGGTGAACGGCCGAACCGTATTCGTGCGACCGGACGAGTGACGTCCGGGGGCGGCGCGGGGCGATCATGGTCCGACGGGTTGTCGCGCAACGTGCGTATCCGCGGCGCTGACCAGGTGTTCTTCGGGAAAACCGCAGGTGGCGCGACTGTTGACAGTGAGCGGCAGGTGGCCGGTAGGTTCGGCCGGGTCCACCACCGGACGTCCGACCGGTGAACTTCCGCGCAGTCGCCGCAGCGCAGTTGGGTCAGGGGTGGTGTGCCGCACCGGCGCACCGCCACTGGGAGCCAGGCCCAGCGTCCGTGCCACGGGGCGAGGGAACGTTCCGGCCGGATGGTGCGACCCGGGTGGGGCCCGGCCGCTCAGTAGACAACGGCTCTCGGTCGATCCGCAGCCAGCGGGTCCCAGGCCGGCCCGAAGGGCGCCGGGCCCCGATCCGCAGTTCCCGTGCCCTCTTTCCCTCGTACGAGTCCCTTTTTCTCCTCGTACGACCCCCTTGTGCGACTTTTCAGGTCGGCGCCTTACCTGCGGGAAGAGCGACGCTCGCTATGGTGGTGCACCTCTCGCACGGAAGTTTTAAGGGGAAGCTGTGAACGACGGCGTTGAGCGACGGTTCGGTCCGCTCGGCACGACCTTGGTGATCATTCCGACCTTCAACGAGGCGGAGAACATCAAGTCGATCGTGGGCCGGGTGCGCGCGGCCGTGCCCGCGGCGCACGTCCTGATCGCCGACGACAACAGCCCCGACGGCACCGGGAAGCTCGCCGACGAGCTGACCGTCGAGGACGACCACGTCCACGTGCTGCACCGCAAGGGCAAGGAAGGGCTCGGCGCCGCCTACCTGGCGGGCTTCGGCTGGGGCCTGGAGAACGGGTACGGCGTCCTGGTCGAGATGGACGCCGACGGCTCGCACCGGCCCGAGGAACTGCCCCGGCTGCTGACCGCGCTCAAGGGCGCCGATCTGGTGCTCGGGTCCCGCTGGGTGCCGGGCGGACGGGTGGTGAACTGGCCCAAGTCCCGCGAGTTCATCTCGCGCGGCGGGAGCCTGTACTCGCGCGTCCTGCTCGACGTGCCGATCCGCGACGTCACCGGCGGCTACCGGGCCTTCCGGCGCGAGACCCTGGAACGCCTCGGCCTCGGCGAGGTCTCCTCGCAGGGCTACTGCTTCCAGGTCGACCTGGCCCGCCGGGCCGTCAAGGCCGGCTGTCATGTGGTGGAGGTGCCCATCACCTTCGTCGAGCGCGAGCTGGGCGACTCCAAGATGAGCCGCGACATCCTGGTGGAGGCCCTGTGGCGGGTCACCACGTGGGGTGTGGGGGAGCGGGCCGGGCGGGTGCTGGAACGCGTCTCGTCTCCCCGCAGGGCGAGCTCTCCGGAGGCCGGCCTCCCGGGCGGACAGGCCCAGGGCGAACAGGTCCAGGACGAACAAGTCCCAGGTGAACAGGTTTCGGGTGAACAGGCGCTGGGTGAGCAGGTTCCGGGTGAACGAAGTGACAAGAAGGGCTGACAGGAACAGCTGATCAGCTGTTTATGTCGTACTGAGCCCTGGCCAGGCACACTGGGGACATGACGACTGGCGCTCCGATCCCGCCCTCCTCCTCGTTCGCGTCCGCTCCCGTCCCCGGCCGCCCCCGGCGCTCCCGGCTGCTGCGGTTCCTGCCGCTGGGCGTGGTCGCGTGGCTCGTGCTGGAGGTCTGGCTGCTGACGGTGGTGGCGGGCGCGGCGAGCGGCTTCGCGGTACTCCTGCTGCTGGTCGCCGGATTCGTGCTCGGCTCCGTGGTGATCAAGCGGGCGGGGCGGCGGGCGTTCCGTGCGCTGAGCGAGACGCTGCAGCGGCAGCAGGACGGCGCGCCGCCGCGGGGGCGGACGAACTCCGAGGGCAACGGGCTGATGATGCTCGGCGGCCTGCTCCTGATGCTGCCGGGGCTCGTCTCGGACGTGGCCGGGCTGCTTCTGTTGGTGCCGCCTGTCCAGAAGGCCGTCGGCCGGTACGCGGAGCGGACGTTCGAGCGGAAGGTGCGCGAGGCGACGGGGTCCTTCGGGGACGCCTTCCAGCAGGCCCGTATCCACCGGCCCGACGGGAAGGTCGTGCAGGGTGAGGTCGTCCGCGACGACGCCGCTGCGCGGGACCACGAGGACACCCCGGGCGCCCGGCCCCCGCTGACCGGCTGAGATATCTGGCGCCGGGATGCCCAGGGGTGCGGGGAACTGCGCGAGCGACCACGACGTACCCGCACCCGAAAGAACATGGCGCGGCAGACTTCAGAACGCACAGAACCGCGGG